>NZ_JASPJR010000002.1:0-247807 GCF_030232065.1 Corynebacterium sp. MSK032
ACTACGACAGACTATCTGGGCGATACGCCGGTGCGAATGACCTGCCCGCAGGCAATCGGCAATAAGTAAGCGTTCCGTCAGCCCTAGCCGCCGACCAGCGCCAACACGAGATACATCACCAGGTGTTATCCGACTGCGGGTATTCATAGTGGTTAAACTAGCCCGCCGGTTATACACCGTGGTTGTGCACACCCCAGCCTGCGCGGCAATCTCGGCAACACTATATGAGCCGGCCATAAGCATCTCGTAGATCACGCGATGCTTATGCATCATCGAGACCTTCGGGCAGTGCGATTGGTGCTGAATCGCAATTCCGGCTTGTCGCGCCCACCGCCTGACAGTTGGTGAGGGTATCCCTAACTCACGTCCAACTGCGCTTGCTGATGCCCCGTTGGCGATGTGTTGAAGCGCAATCGGTTTGATGGCACTGTATTTCGTTCGGCGGGTTTGCTTCACTACTTCTCCTGGTCGAAAGTGGTGATGCATTCACCGCCTGAACCTACCGGCCTGAAAGTGTCATAAACTTACACAGTTTCACATTTGCAGCCCGTATTCGCACGTGGAGCCCGTAATTTTTCGGGTTGCTAGTTACCGGGTCATCAGTTGTCGGGTTGCTGGTTTTTCTACTCTCCCCCCCCGGGCTGTAAAAAATCGGCGTGCGGTCGATTGACCGCACACCGATTAATTAGCCGCTTTAGCTGAGCTAGCAGGTTTGCTAGCTCTAGCAGCTTTAGCCGCGAACCGGCTTTTCAGCCCACTGCTTCAGCTCGGTATTCTTCTCGTCAACGCGAGCGAGCTGCTCTGCAACACGGACACCCGCGGTGCCGCCGCGAGTATCGCGGGAAGCGACAGCGCCGTCAATAGTAAGCACTTCACGGACCTTCGGAGTCAGTGCCGGGTGGACACCGGCGAGGTCCTCGTCGGAAAGCTCGTCCAGACCGATACCGCCCTTGGACTCTGCGATGCGGACACACTGGCCGGATGCCTCGTGAGCGTCGCGGAACGGTACGCCCTCGCGGACCAGCCACTCAGCCAAGTCCGTGGCCAGGGTGTAGCCAGCCGGAGCGAGCTCGCGCAGACGGTCTTCGTGGAAGGTCAGCGTTGCCACTAGACCGGTCAAAGCCGGAAGCAGTAGGGTTAGCTGCTCGACCGAGTCCACCAGAGGCTCCTTGTCCTCCTGGAGGTCGCGGTTGTAGGCCAGCGGCTGAGCCTTCAGCGTGGCCATGAGCCCTGCAAGATTACCGATCAGGCGACCGGTCTTACCGCGGGTCAGCTCTGCCACGTCCGGGTTCTTCTTCTGCGGCATGATGGAGGATCCAGTCGACCAGGCATCAGCCAGAGTGACGTAACCGTACTCCGGGGTGGCCCAGTAGATGATTTCCTCTGCCAGGCGAGACATGTCCACGGCAATCTGGGCGAAGACGAATGCCGCCTCAGAGGCGAAGTCACGCGAAGAAGTGCCGTCAATGGAGTTGTCCGTGGCAGAGTCGAAGCCGAGCTCTTCAGCAATGGCTTCCGGATCCAAGTGCAGCGAGGACCCTGCGAGCGCACCAGAACCGTACGGGGACACAGCCAGTCGACGGTCGAGATCGCGGATGCGGTCCAGATCGCGCAGCAGCGGATGCGCGTGAGCCAGCAACTGGTGGGCCAGCAATACCGGCTGCGCTGCCTGGGAGTGGGTCTTGCCCGGCATGATGGCATCCGGATGTGCCTTGGACTGAGCCACCAGGGCGGCAACCAGGTCAGTGACATCCAGTGCAACGCCGCGCACGGCATCGCGCAGCCACATGCGGAACAGAGTTGCCACCTGGTCATTGCGGGAACGACCAGCGCGCAGGCGACCGCCGACCTCCGGGCCGACGCGATCAATCAGACCGCGCTCCATGGCACCGTGGACGTCCTCATCTGTCGGCTCCGGACCAAATTCGCCGGAGGCAACGTCGCGACCGAGCTGATCAAGGCCTTCGATCATGGTGTCAAAGTCGGCATCGCTGAGCAGCCCACGGGCATGCAGCACTCGGGCGTGGGCCTTGGACGCAAGAACGTCGTAAGGCGCGAGCACCCAGTCAAAATGGGTGGACTTGCTCAATGCGGCCATCGCCTCGGACGGGCCACCGGCAAAGCGGCCGCCCCACAGGGAGCCTTCGTTGGTACCGTGCTTTTCGACCATTGTCTTTTCCAATAGGCCTTTCGCTCTAGTTGCTCTGGAGAATCTTTACAGTTTGAAGTCGCGCTTTGCGGCCATCTTCGAGGACAGGCCGTGCAGCTCGACAAAACCGCGAGCCAGGGTCTGGTCGAAGGTGTCGCCCTCGTCGTAGGTAGCCAGGTTGAAGTCGTACAGCGAGGTGTTCGAACGACGACCGTTGACGTTGCAGTGACCTGCGTGCATGACCATGCGGATGTCACCGGAAACGCCCTTCTGGGACTCCTCGATGAAGGCATCCAGCGCGCGCTTCAGCGGCGAGAACCACAGGCCGTCGTAGACCAGGTTGGCCCACTCGCCCTCGACCTGGCGCTTGTAACGAGCCAGCTCACGCTCAACGGTGACGTCCTCGAGCGCTGCGTGTGCGGTCATGATGGCAATTGCGCCCGGAGCCTCGTAAATCTCGCGGGACTTAATGCCGACCAGGCGGTCTTCAACCATGTCCAGACGACCGATGCCCTGAGCACCAGCGCGGCGGTTCATCTCTTCGATGGCCTCAAGCACGGAAACCATCTTGCCGTCGATGGCAGTCGGCTTACCATCCTCGAAGGAGATGATGACCTCGTCCGGGGAGCTGAAGTTCAGGGTCGGATCCTCGGTGTACGCGTAGACATCCTTGGTCGGTGCGTTCCACAGGTCCTCCAGGTAGCCGGTCTCAATGGCACGACCGAAGAGGTTCTGGTCAATGGAGAACGGAGAGGACTTGGACTGCTCAATTGGCAGACCCTTCTCCTCAGCGAAGGCAATAGCCTTGTCACGGGTCCAAGCGAAGTCACGAGCCGGAGCAATAATCTTCAGATCCGGGGCGGTGTTGGCGAAACCAACCTCGAAACGGACCTGGTCATTGCCCTTACCGGTGCAGCCGTGTGCGACGTGAGTGCCACCGAACTCCTCTGCAGCCTTCGCCATGTGCTTAACAATTAGCGGGCGAGACAGTGCAGAAACCAGCGGGTACTGCTTCATGTAGAGACCATTGGCCTTAATGGTCGGCAGGCAGTACTCCTCGGCGAACTCGTCCTTGGCGTCGACAACGACAGCTTCGACAGCGCCGGCGTCCAGAGCGCGCTGACGCACGGACTCCATGTCCTCGCCGCCCTGTCCGACATCGATGGAAACTGCGACGACCTCGCCGTCGGTCATTTCCTTGAGGTACGGAATAGCAACGGTGGTGTCGAGGCCACCAGAGTAAGCAAGAATAACCCGGTTGGTCATAGGGTAAGCGCTCCTTTAATCGGTGCTTTAAAGCATTTCGTGGAATAGTTTACTGGTTCGTTCCGGCGGCTAGACGCTGGGCTAGGTCAGCGCCGGAAAGTGGTTCTCTAGCCAGGCACATTACGGTGTCATCTCCCGCAATTGTGCCAACGATTTCTTTGAGTCCCGCACGGTCAATCACACTGGCTAGATACTGTGCGGCTCCCGGTGGTGTACGCACAACCGCGATGGTGCCCGAATGATCAATAGAGACCAGCAGCTCGTCTAAAACGCGCCGCATCCTGGCCACTGCCCCGCTGGAGACAACGAGTGCATCTTCGACGATGGAATAACGCGAACCGTTGACTCCGTCGCGAATCTTTCGGGCGCCCAGCTCATCGAGGTCTCTGGACAACGTCGCCTGCGCAATCTCAATGCCTTCGTCGGCAAGCAGCTCGACGAGCTGAACCTGACTGGACACGTGATGCTGCGCCAACAGGTCAGCGATGCGCGTCTGCCGAGCTGTGCGAGAACCTGGTTGTGCTGCGGTCATGACCTTACTGCCTCTCCACCAGCCAGGTCAGCAACGCCTTCTGAGCGTGCATGCGGTTTTCCGCCTCGTCAAAGACTACCGACTGCGGGCCATCGATGACCTCGGCAGTAACTTCGTTGCCGCGGTATGCCGGCAGGCAGTGCAGGAAGATGGCATCCTCATTTGCCTTCGCCATCAGCTCAGCGTTGACCTGGTACGGCAGAAACGGAGTGCGACGATCCAGGCCGTCGTTCTCCTGCCCCATGCTGACCCAGGTATCGGTGATGACAACGTCGGCACCGGCAATGGCCTCATCGACGTCTGCGGTTACGGCCACGGCCGCACCGGTCTGCTCCGCGACCTTCTTGGCGCGGTCGACGTAGACCTGCTCCGGCTGGAAGTTCTCCGGTGCACAGATGGTGACGTCCAGCCCTGCGGTGGCGAAGCCTACTAGGTAGGAGTTGGCCATGTTGTTGGCACCATCGCCAAAGTAGACAGCCTTCTTGCCACGCAGTCCCGCCTGGCCTTCTTCCGGGCATTTGTGCTCGATGATGGTCTGCAGGTCAGCGAGAATCTGGCACGGGTGGAACTCGTCGGAAAGCGCGTTGACAATCGGCACCGTCGCGGTCTCAGACATGGCCTCCAGCCCTGACTGTGCGTAGGTACGCCAGACGATTGCCGAGACAAAACGGCTGAGCACAGCAGCGGTGTCCTGGTAGGTCTCACCCTTGCCCATCTGCGAGTTTCCGGTTTCAACCACAATCGCGTTGCCGCCCAGAGCCGCAATGCCAGCGTCGAAGGAGAAACGGGTACGAGTCGAGGTCTTGTCGAACAGCACCGCAACCGACTGCGGCCCCTCAAACGGCCGGCGGGAGTACGGCGCTGCCTTCAGCTCTGCAGCCAACTGCAGCACCTCAGCCTGCTCCTGTGGAGTCAGGTCATCATCGGCGAGAAAATGACGGAGCATCAGTTCCTAATTCCTTCCATTGTTGGCGACAGCCTCAACGGCGTCGTTCAGGCAGGCATCAATCAACTCGACGGCGCGGTTGACTTCCTCATCGCTGAGGTTCAACGGCGGCACAATACGCAGCACATTCGCCTGCGGAGCGTTCAGAATGACACCACGTTCATAACCGGCGTTAACCGCTTCCTTCGCCAGGTTCTCGCGCAGCACCAGTCCAAGCATGAAGCCGCGACCACGCACGTGATCGACATGGCTTAACGACGCGAGCTTGCGAGCCAGGACCTTGCCCTTCTCGGTGACTCGATTGAGCAGCTTTTCTTCTTCCAGCGTCTCGATGACGGCCAGGCCGGCAGCGGCACAGACCGGATTGCCACCAAAGGTGGTACCGTGCGCACCAGGAGTAAACAGTTCCGCTGCGCGGCCGTTGGCGATGACAGCACCGAGCGGCAGGCCGCCGCCGAGGCCCTTGGCCAACGTCATGACATCCGGCACGATGCCATCGTGCTGGTGGGCAAACCACTGGCCGGTACGGCCGATGCCGGTCTGTACTTCGTCGACAATCATGAGAACGTCGAAGCGCTTGGTCAGTTCGCGGACGGCAGCGAGGTATCCCTCTGGCGGTGCGACCACACCGGTCTCACCCTGAATTGGTTCCAGAATCACCGCAGCGACACCCAACGGATCGGATTCGATGGTCTTGGTGAGGAAGTCAATGTCACCGTACGGCACGAACTCGACTCCACCCGGCATCGGTTCGAACGGGGTGCGCTTGTCCGGCTGACCGGTCATGGCAAGTGCGCCCATGGTGCGGCCATGGAACCCGTGGTGGGTCGCGATAATGCGGTTGCGTCCCGTCAAACGTGCCAGCTTGAACGCCGCCTCATTGGCCTCGGTGCCGGAATTGCAGAACATAATCCGGGTGTCATCAGTGTCCCAGCCAGTGAGCTCAATGAGCTTCTCGCCCAGTGCCAACGGTGGCTCAGAGGCGAAGATGTTGGACACGTGCCCCATCGTGGAAATCTGCTTGGACACAGCTTCCACGATGGCCGGATGTGCGTGACCCAACGCGTTGACTGCAATACCGGCGAGCAGATCCAGGTATTCCTTGCCCTCGGAATCCGTGACAATAGCGCCCTTACCCTGCACAAGCTCAATGCGCGGCGTGCCGTAATTGTTCATCATCGTGTGTTGCCACTGCTGCTTGAAGTCGCTCATGTCGTCTTTCGACCTGCCTAACGTGTGTAGCTAAATTCTTGTCAGTCTTTTCTGCCTTATCCGGGCTCTACCATTGTGCCGATACCGCCGGAAGTCATCAGCTCCAGCAGCACCGAGTGTGGCTGGCGGCCGTCGATAACGTGGGCTGCAGGCACTCCCCGATCTACTGCGTTCAGGCAGGACTCCATCTTCGGAATCATTCCGGAATCCAGCGTCGGAAGGATTTCTCGCAGATGCGAAGTGGAAATCCTCGACACCAGCGAATCGCGGTTCGGCCAATCCGTGTAGAGACCCTCGACATTAGTCAGAATCACCAAACGGTTCGCGTTAATTGCCGATGCCAGTGCACCTGCTGCCGTGTCGGCGTTGATGTTGTAGACCTCTTTGCCATCAGCGGACGGCGCAATCGTGGAGACCACCGGAATACGTCCGGCATCAATCAGGTCTAACAGCGTTTCCGAGTGCACCTCGGTGATATTGCCAACCAGCCCGATATCTGTCTCCTTGCCACCGACATTTACCGTGCGTCGAGTACCGGTGAACAGGCCACCGTCCTCACCAGAGGTACCCACTGCATAGGGGCCGTAGGCGTTGATGAGGTTCACCAGTTCGCGGCCGACCTGCCCGAAGAGCACCATGCGGACAATTTCCATGACCTCCGGAGTCGTGACGCGGAAACCGCCTCGGAACTCTCCCTCCAGCCCCAGGCGCTTGAGCATCGACGAAATCTGGGGGCCGCCACCATGGACAACCACCGGCTTGACACCCACGGTGCGCAGGAAAACCATGTCCTGCGCGAAGGCCTTCTTCAGTTTCAGGTCGGTCATCGCGTTACCGCCGTACTTGACCACCACAATCTTGTCGCGGTGGTGCTGCAGCCACGGCAGTGCTTCCGCCAGCACATGTGCCCGCTGCTCGAAGGACAGCCCTTCGGTCAACTGGTGAACCATTGCAGAGTCTCCTCAAAACCTTTACGACGAATAAGCCGAGTTGATGTGAACGTAGTCGTGGGAAAGGTCAGTCGTACGAATCGTGGCCTCTTCCGGATTACCAGTACCGAGGTCAACCTCAACGGCAATGTCCTTGCCGGACAGATCCACTTCACGTGCATCTGGCGTGCCACCGGTATCGCGACAGACTACGTGACCATTGAAGGAAACCGTGATGTGCTCCGGATCCATATCCACCGGCGCAGTGCCGACAGCCGCCAGCACACGACCCCAGTTCGGGTCCGAACCGAACATCGCACACTTGAAGAGGTTGTCGCGGCCGATAATTCGAGCAGCTACCAGGGCATCTTCCGCGCCACCGGTGCCACGCACGGTCACGGACACACGCTTGGTCACACCTTCGGCGTCCGACTGCATCTGGCGTGCGATGGAATCACACACACTGAGCACTGCCTGGTCGAGCTCCTCCTGCGAGGGCTTCACACCAGAGGCGCCGTTAGCCAAGATGATGACGGTGTCATTGGTGGATGTGGAGCCATCAATATCTAGGCGGTTAAACGTAACCTCACTAGCCTTGGCAATAGCCTCGTGCGCCATTTCTGCGCTTACCGACGCATCCGTCGTAATCACACCGAGCATCGTGGCCATCGACGGGCTAATCATGCCAACACCCTTGCCCATAGCGCCGACAGTGAATCCGTCACCATGCGCAACGGCCTGCTTTGCCACCAAGTCAGTGGTCAAGATGGCTTCTGCTGCAGCCGTACCTGCGGCGGCATCGCTGCCCAGATTCTCACACAGCTTCGGCACACCTGCCAGCACAATGTCCATCGGCAGCCGGTCACCAATCAAGCCGGTGGAACAGGTGCCAATCTCGGTAACGTCGACGCCGAGCTCATCTGCGACCTTTTGACAGACTTCGAGGGCGTCGGAAATACCCGGCTGACCATTGCAGGCATTGGCGTTGCCCGAGTTCAGCACCACAGCTGACAGCTTGCCGTCAGCGATATGCTTCTTGGATACCGTCACCGGCGCAGCCTGGACACGGTTGGTAGTAAAGACAGCCGCCGCGGTCTTCTCCGGCCCCTGGTTTACGATGAGCGCCATGTCCGGGTTTCCGCTGACCTTGATGCCTGCAATGACACCACTGGCCGCGAACCCCTGAGGTGCACATACGCCGCCTTCGTCACCAGCGACGTTGACGAGACCTTCTTTTTCTTCCTTCATCATGGGGCAACTCCTACCAGTGGAAGTCCTGCAGTTTCATTCTGTCCAGTAACCAAATTCATGCACTGAACTGCGGCACCACCGGTGCCCTTTGTCAGATTGTCAATCGACGAGGTCAACACCAGACGCTTGGCGCGTTCATCTACCTCAACCTGAATCTGAACCAAGTTAGAGCCAATTACCGACTGCGTCTGCGGCTGCAGCCCTTCGGCCAACACCTGCACAAACGGCTCACCCTTGTAGAACTCGAGGTAGGCCTCCCGTGCGGCTGCCTCCGTCACCCCGTCGACAAGCGGGGCGGTGATGGTGGTGAGAATGCCGCGTGACGTTGGGGCGAGCACCGGCGTGAAGCTGACGGTGAGATCCTCTGCGTACGGCTTGAGGTTTTGCAGAAATTCTGCGGTGTGGCGGTGCTTGCCCGCAGTGTTGTAGGCGCGGAGATTGCCCATAACCTCGGACCCGAGCAGGGGCACAGCTGCCTTCTTGCCCGCACCGGAGGTACCGGTGACGGAAACAACGGACAGATCCGGCTTGACCAGACCCTTTGCAACTGCCGGCAGTGCCGTAATAGTCCCGCCAGTGGGGAAACAACCCGGCACAGCAATACGCTTGGAAGCAGCCACTACTTCCCTGTTGCCCGGCAGCTCCGGAATACCGTAAGTCCAGGTACCGGCGTGCTCCGAGCCGTAGTAGTGCTCCCACTCAGCGGCGTCCTGCAGGCGGAAATCCGCGCCGCAGTCAATAATCACTGTGTCATCCCCCAACTGCTCTGCAATCGCAGCCGAATGACCGTGGGGCAGACCGAGGAACACCACGTCATGCCCAGCGAGTGTGTCACCATTAGTCGGCTCAATACGGCGGTCAGCCAAAGGTGCCACATGAGGCATAATATCGCCCACACGAGCACCCGCGTTGGATGCTCCCGTTAGTGCGCCGATGGTCAGTTCGCCGGAAAGATACGCCGGGTGCGACAACAGGAGGCGGAGGATCTCTCCTCCTGCGTAACCGGTCGCACCGGCAATGGCAACGGAAATACTCATGCCAAACATTCAACACTTTTATTCACCGTGTTGCAAGATATTCATAGAATTCGTTGTCAAAGTGCTGGAACTCTACCGATGTGACTGGAGTGAATTATGAATATAACGCCGTCATCGGTACATACTCTTCGTTCACTGAGCGCGCCGGTCATTCAATCAGCACGCCGGATTACTCAACGCCGGACTATTCAACTACGACGCTTGGCTCCTGACTCATCACGCCATCTGCCCACTGCGCCACCGATGACGTCGTGGTGTAAAGATAGTAACCCGACTCCTCCGGTGCGACGCTGCCATCAAAAGCCACCGCGCCCGAGAACACCGCCGCTAGCTGGCCGTCGATAAAAAGCGGTCCGCCCGAATCGCCCACCTGCAACGCCGCGGGGCGCTCCATGCGCGCCAACACCGAGTCTTCCCGCACGCATTGTTGATACTTCACTGGACACATCGAAGCGGTGACGGTCGCCGACGGCAGCGTGCCATCCGCAACATCGCCGAGCAGCGATCGCCCATAGACCGTGCCTGCCGTTTCTTGCTCCGAAAACGCTTGACGACGTTCCATTGCGGGATACCCCGGAAGAGCTGCGTCGCCCGCAAGGTGAACAAGCGCTACGTCACCGGTGGGCGCAATTTCCCAGCTATCGATAGGAACACGCCGGGCATCCGGGCCGAATCCGACCTCGACTTCCCCAACCTGCTGCGGGACATCACGCACGCAGTGGGCTGCGGTCATTACCCACTGCGGGGCGACTGCAGTTCCTGTGCAAAAGTTTCCGGTATGGGGACTGGTCTGGACCATGATCGCCACCACGGAGTCCGCCGCCACACTAGGCGCAGCAACCTCCCCGCCAACCAGCGCAGCCGCACTCGGCGCGCCGGTGAGCAACAGACCTGCCGTGACAGCAGCTGCAGCCACAGTCGCCGCAGGCTTCGCGCTGCTCACCGCGCGCGCTCCAACGCGCTGCTCTCGTGCCTCAGCGCTATTCAGCCTGTTGCCGCGGTGCCGCAAGATGCCAATCATGGGTATCTCTCCCTGTGGTCTCCCCTTTTAGCCACGCAGCTGAGCGCCGTGACGGGTAGTGGCCAGCTCAATGGCCGCCTCGCGAGCCGCGGAAGCTTCCTCTTCCCTCAGCGTACGGTCCGGTGCGCGGAAACGCAGGGAGTACGCCAGTGAGCGAACGCCTTCGCCCATCTGCTCGGAACGGTAAACATCGAAGATACGAATGGATTCGAGGAGCTCACCGGCACCTTCCACCAGAGTCTTCTCCACCTCTGCGGCGGAGACCTCATCGCTGACAACAAGCGCGACGTCCTGGTGGACAGCCGGGAACGGGCTGAGTACCGGCGCCGGCAGGTGCTCCGTCACTGGCAGTGCATCGAGATTAATCTCCATCGCGCAGGTGCGCTCCGGCAGACCAACGTCCTTGCACACCTTCGGGTGCAGCTCACCGGCGTGGCCGACGACGTGACCGTCGACAAGCAGCTCAGCGCAGCGGCCCGGGTGCCACGGCAGCACCTCAGCGTTACGGATCTCCAGCTCGACGTTGGCAGCGCGGGCAACAATGCGCGCGGCTTCGATGGCGTCGGCGACGGTGTACGCGGCCTCGTCACCCCACGGGCTATCCAGGCGGATACGACCGCAGGCGACAGTGGCGACGTGCAGCGGCTGCTCCGGCAGCGAGTCCAGCAGCTCGGCGCGCTCGGCCTCGCTCGGCAGACCCGCGGTAGACGGCATCGGCGAGACACCGTTGCCACGCTCGATGGATACCTGCTCCACACCGTAGAGCGACAGGTCGACCTGGCCGCGAGCAACATTGCGCTTCAGCGATTCAAGCATGGACGGCAGCAGAGTCGTGCCCAGCTGAGCGTGGTCGGACTCCAACGGGTTGATGACCTTGACGGTGTTACGACGCGGGTCATCAGCGTCCAGGCCCCAGACGTCGAAGACATCGTTGGCAATGAACGGTGTCGGCAGAATCTCCAGGTAGCCATTGTGAGCCAGCGCGTGACCGACGAAGCGGCGGCGCAGCTGACGCTCGGTCAGACCGCGACCGGCCGGGGCGATTGGGAGGATAACCGGAATGTCTTCCAGGCCCTCCAGTCGCAGGATTTCCTCAACCAGGTCAGCGGACATGGTCAGGTCCGAGCGCCAGGTCGGCGGAGTGACAGCCAGGCGGTCACCGTTGTCGACGACCTCGCAACCGACCTCGCGCAGGCGTCCAATGACGGTCTCACGCGGGTAATCAACGCCCGCAACTTCGCTGGCGCGGTTGACGGCAAAGTCAATAGTCGGCATGGTGGCAACCTCACCGAGCAGGGTGCGACCAGTGTCGATAGTGCCGCCGGCGATGTCAGCGAGCAGCTGGCAGGCCAGATCCAGAGCCGGCTCGACCAGAGCGGTGTCCACGCCGCGCTCGAAACGTCGTGAAGCCTCGGAGCTCAGCTTGTGGCGGCGACCACTGCGGAAGACATGCAGCGGCGACCAGTTGGCGGCCTCGAAGACCACATCGGTGGTGTCGTCGGCGATCTCGGAGGTGAGACCACCCATGATGCCGGCCAGCGACTGAATACCGTTGTCGTCGCAGATGACAACGTCCGCCGGGTCGAGCTTGCGGTCCACGTGGTCGAGAGTGGTCAGAGTCTCGCCGGCCTTAGCGTTGCGGATGTGCAGGCCACCAGCGATCTTGGAACCATCGAAAGCGTGCATCGGCTGGCCGAGCAGCAGCATCACGTAGTTGGTGACGTCCGTGGCCACGTTGACCGGACGCTGACCAGCCAGCAGCAGGCGGCGACGCATCCACCACGGGGTCTCGGCGTTCGGGTCGATGCCGGTGACTCGGCGCAGACCAAAGCGGCGGGTGTCGGTGTCCTCGTCGATGGTGACGTTCAGGACCTCTCCTTCCACCGGCAGCTCGTTGACCTTCGCCGGATCGGCGAAGTCGAGGTTGAAGGCGGAGCAGATCTCGCGGCCCAGTCCGCGGGCCGACAGCGCGTAACCGCGGTCCGGGGTGATGTTGACCTCGAACTTCTCGTCATCGAGACCGATGAATTCCTTGGCGCACGAACCCAGCTCAGCTGGGGCCGACGGCAGCGTGAGAATACCGGCGGAGGAATCGGTCATGCCCAGCTCAGCTTCGGAGCACAGCATGCCGTTGGAAACCTTGCCGTAAGTCTTCCGTGCGGAAATCTCGAACCCACCCGGCAGCACGCAGCCCGGCAGTGCGACGATAACAATGGAGCCCTCTTCGAAGTTGCGGGCACCACAGATGATCTCCTGCAGCTCGCCGGTGCCATTGGCATCACCGACATTGACCTGACAGAAGCGAATTGGCTTCTTAAAGCCCTCGAGCTCCTCAATGTGGTCGACGCGACCGAAAACCAGCGGCCCCTCGACCTTCTCCAGCGGCTCGTGCCCCTCGGTTTCAAAACCAACGCGGACGAAGCCCTCATCCAGCTCGTCCGGAGTGACGGACCAGTCTAGGTTGATGGTGTTCTCTGGGCCGCGAACGATTTCAGTGACCCACGACTGTGGAATGAACATGTAAGTAAAACTCCTAATCTGTAGGTCAGTGAATTAGCCGCGGATACCGAACGGCTGCGTGAAGCGGACGTCGCCTTCGACCATGTCGCGCATGTCGGTCAGGCCATTGCGGAACTGCAGGGTGCGCTCCAGACCCATGCCGAACGCGAAGCCCGAGTACACCTCCGGGTCAATGCCAGAGGCCCGCAGCACGTTCGGGTTGACCATGCCGCAGCCACCCCACTCGATCCAGCCTGCGCCGCCCTTCTTGTTCGGGAACCAGACGTCGACCTCAGCGGACGGCTCCGTGAACGGGAAGTAGTTAGTGCGCATGCGGGTCTTGGTCTCCGGACCGAACAGCGCCTTTGCCATGTGATCCAGCGTGCCGCGCAGGTGCCCCATGGTCAGCCCCTTGTCCACGGCCAGTCCCTCCACCTGGTGGAAGACTGGCGTGTGGGTGGCGTCGAGCTCATCGGTACGGAAGGTACGGCCCGGGCAGATAACGTAAATCGGCAGGTCACGCGACTGCAGAGTACGAACCTGAACCGGCGAGGTGTGCGTACGCAGCACCTGCTTGGATCCTTCCGGCGCAATGTGAAAAGTATCCTGCAGAGTACGAGCCGGGTGATCCGGCAGGAAGTTCAGTGCGTCAAAGTTGAAGTACTCGGCTTCGACCTCTGGGCCCTCGGCGACTTCCCAGCCCATGCCCACAAAGATGTCACCGATCTGCTCGGACAGAATGGTAATTGGGTGCATGCCGCCGCGCTGGCCCCGCGTGGTGTCCACCGACACGTCGATACGCTCCGCGACCAGACGACGCGCGTTTTCCTCTTCCTCCAGCACCGCAAGTCGCTCAGCATAGTGCTTTTCGACGGCTCCGCGAACAACATTTACGCGACGACCAGCATCCTTGCGCTCAGCCTTCGGAATGGAGCCCAGCGCGCGGCGAGCCTGTGGAATGTACCCTTCATCCCCCAAGTGCTCACGGCGGGCGGCAGAAAGCTCATCCAGATTGCCGGCAGCATCAAAGGCATCCGTGGCCTTCTGCGCAGCCGCCTGGAGGGCGTCCTCGGAAAGATCGATAGGATTTGGCGAATCGCTCACGTGTCAACCACTTCTATATAGGACTATCAGTTCTTGTGATGGAACAATCATAGTCGAGGATAACTGCACACGTGCACGCACCTCACCATCGAGGTTTCCTACTTACCCCGGACCGTCTCCCACAGGCACATGGCCGCTGCGGTGGCGAGGTTCAACGACTCCGCCTCGCCCTTAATAGGGATGGACACACTTGCCCCCGCCGAGGCCGTAATCTCCTCCGACAGGCCATGTGCTTCGTTGCCGAAAAGCCAGGCGACGGGACCGTCGGGAAGCGCATCAACGCCGAGAGTGAGAGCGCCATCCATCGCCGTGGCGAGGGTGGTAAAGCCCGCTTCCCTGACTTTCTCCATAACGACATCAATATCGCGCTCGCGTGCGACAGGGGTATGAAAAACAGAACCTGCCGAGGAACGCACAGCCTTAGAGTTCAAAGGATCGACCGAATCGCCAGCAAGGATAACCGCGCCAGCGCCGAGGGCGTCAGTCATACGCACAATCGTGCCGACATTACCCGGGTCATTGCACTCCACCGGAATCACCAGACAGCCGGACCGCTTTCCAACCTCAATAGCCTCTTCCAACGAAGTGGACACCGCATTAGTGTCACAGACGGCGAAGAGTCCGGTGGTGGTGACAGTTTCACTCAAAGAGCGGGCGGCGGAGTCGTCGATAAGCGAAACAGACTTACGCTGCGTCCCAGATTCGAGATACCCCGTGAGCAGCTCACGGAACTGCTCGGCGGCGGCTGCCGTGACGAAAACTTCCACGACAGCCTCTGCGCGGATAGCTGCATCGACGGAATTGAAGCCCTCGATGAGGAAGCGCCCGGCCTTCTTCCGCTTGGCCGCACGGTGGAGCTGAATAGCCGCCGAGACTCGCGGAGTGCGAGGAGTAAACGGCTCGTCATTGAAGTACAGCGCAGAGTTCATAGTGATTAATCCTAGTGATGCGGCTCGGGATTCATAACCGCCAGCAGGCCAATGCGGATACGAAAAACCACCGCCGAGGTTATTCGTTAACCCAATCGACGGTGGTTTTTCAAAGATGTTGGCAGGCGCACTGCCAGTAAGCAGACGCTTGCCGACGCTACGTACGAGTTACCTCGTAGCTGCTTTACTTAGCAGCAGGAGCGTTGACGTCCTCCGGCAGAGCGTCCTTAGCGACCTTGACCAGAGCAGCGAATGCCTGCGGGTCGTTGACAGCCATCTCAGCCAGGTTCTTACGGTCAACCTCAACGCCAGCCAGGTTCAGGCCCTGGACGAAGCGGTTGTAGGTGATGTCGTTAGCGCGGGCAGCAGCGTTGATACGCTGAATCCACAGACGACGGAACTGACCCTTACGGTGGCGGCGATCGCGGAACTCGTAGGTCTTGGAGTGGAGCATCTGCTCCTTGGCCTTGCGGTACAGGCGGGAGCGCTGACCACGGTAGCCCTTTGCGGAATCGAGAACTTCGCGACGCTTCTTCTTAGCGTTAACAGACCGCTTCACACGTGCCACGGTGATACTTCCTTTTCGTTGTCTTTAAGAACTAGTGAAATTAAGAGGGCGATTGCCCTGGGACGAGGCTTGAAAAATTAAGCCTTGCCCAGCAGACGCTTGACGCGCTTGACGTCCGACTTAGCAACGTCCGTGGTGCCCTTCAGGCGACGGGTACGAGTGGACGGCTTGCCCTCCAGGAGGTGGCGGCGGTTAGCCTGCTCGCGGCGCAGCTTGCCGGAACCGGTAACCTTGATGCGCTTTGCGGTGCCCTTGTGGGTCTTCTGCTTCATGTTAAAACTCTCCCCTACCGATCTTTGACGCTCGTGGCGCAAAAATCTCGTTTACAACCATTTCTGGTCAGGTCGGTTACTTCTTACCCTTATTCCGAACCGGCCCCAGGACCATAGTCATGTTGCGACCGTCCTGCTTCGGGCGAGACTCGACAATGCCGTACTCTTCGACATCGGCGGCCAGACGCTCCAACAGGCGGAATCCCAGTTCTGGACGAGACTGTTCACGGCCACGGAACATAATCGTGACCTTGACCTTCGAACCCTTCTCCAAGAAACGAACAACGTTGTTCTTCTTGGTTTCGTAGTCGTGGTCATCAATCTTCGGACGGAACTTCTGCTCCTTGACCACAGTCTGCTGCTGGTTCTTTCGAGCCTCGCGTGCCTTCTGGGCTTGTTCGTACTTGAACTTGCCGTAGTCCATAATCTTGGCGACCGGCGGCTTTGCTCGCGGAGCAACCTCAACCAGGTCAAGGTCTGCTTCGTAAGCGAGCTTGAGTGCGTCACCGGTGCGGACAACGCCCACCTGCTCACCATTCGGTCCTACAAGGCGGACTTCCGGTACTCGAATATCCTCGTTAATACGAGCTTCAGCGCTGATGTGGCCTCCTAGGTTGAACCTGAACAATCTTCGTTTCAAACCGCGATAGCAAGCGGGAAAGGAAGAAAAGCCACGCGTCTACAGCGGATTACTACACACTGTATAAGGACGCCTTCCAATCGTGCGATGTGACATCACCGATTAGGGTGGACCCCGGCGCTACCGTAATTCTTTGGCGCACCTAGGGTGGGACTTAAATCCTCTTCGCTGCCGAATGCAACTAAATGCTCCCCGAAGGCAGCAAGCATCGCATTCTGGCGGTCGTAGACGAGATGTTAACACAGCTGTTCTCGCATACCAAAACCGGCTCTCACTCCGGGTTATTCACCATCGGCACCCGACGCGATACCAAGCGTCAAAAAAGTGCAATCCGAATTGTAATCAGATTGGTAGATTCTCTCCATAGTTTTTAGGCCAAACACGATTAAAGTCGTCACCATGAATACTGGCTCCAACGGCTTTGGCCCTAAAGCCGAGAACACCAATCCTAATCAGCACTCCGCCCGATACGACAAGCCTCCGACCGGCGATTTTGTCCTGACCGGCGACTCCGTCTCAGAGCTTTCCCATGCTCTGGCAGATTTGGAGGCCAGCTCGCTTCGACTGGCTCAGCTCACCCGTACCTGGCAGGTGCGCCTTTCGCAGGCAAGCGGGCAAGCGCCGACTGCACCGAGCGCGCCTCAAACTACGGGAACGGAGTTTGCGTCGGTACCTAAAGCGGTACCTAAATCGGCGCCTGAGCGGACACCTCAAGCGCCGCCCCATGTTGCACCCCAAGGGGCACCTCAACACAATCCGCAGCCACCGCCAACACAAGCGGACTGGCGGAATCAACCAGCTCCCCTGCCACAGAGCGGCGCAACTGCGCAGCCGATGTTCGGCTTCCCCTCTGCCCACCAGTGGCGGCGGGATTCGAAGTCGCCGCAGTCTTCTCCCTTGCCGCAGTCTTCCCCCTCGCCACAGTCTTCCCCAACCGGCTCGGCCCCGCCGTCGAAGCTGCCGGAGGCACCGCGTGAACCTCGCGAGCCCCGCGAACCCTGGTGGCGCAACGAGAAGGCAATCATCAGAATCATCGCCATCTTCGGTGGTCTCATCACCGCTGCCGGTATCGCGTTTTTCGTCGCGGTCGCAATCCAATCCGGCCTGATTGGACCAGCCGGTCGTGTGATCCTGGCTTACTTGTTGGCCGCCGTGCTCGCGGTCGCGGCTGTGCGAGCGCACCGTCGTCAAGCACCGCCTGCTGGTGTGACGGCGCTGATTGCGACATCACTAGCCGCTGCGCACCTGACAACGATGTCGATGTCCTACCTCCTCGACTGGATTCCTGTGGCAGCGACGCTGGTCATCATGTTGCCTTTCGCCGCAGTCGGTCTATACGGCGCGCGGTGGACGAAGTCGAGTGCAACCGCGGCGTGGACAATCACAATCAACACCGGATTAATGCTGTGGGCGACGATCGGCCTCAACTTCCACGCCCGCCCGCTGAGCTCCTCGCTCGCGCAAATCACCCTTCAACTGATGGTCATCGCCGCTATCGTCTGCCTCCTGAACGTCCCCTTCCGGAAGTACGTAGTCGCATTCCTGCTCGGCGCAAACGTTCTCATCGGCGTAATCACGACCAACAATGCACTGGTGATGCCCGCAATCGCCGCACTCACCATTGCCCTTTTCGCGTTTGCCCAGTTCGGCCCGCTGGCGTTGGCTCGCCAACTCACTCCCGAGCTTGACGACGAGCCTTCGGAAACCAGCACCTGGGAAGACGATCTGGTCACCATCACGTCAGTAGTTGCCTTCTCGACTCCGGTTGTAGCTGCAGTCCCAACGGTCAACGCCACACAGTCCACCTCCAGCCTCTGGTTGCTGTTCTACGGCGGATTCGTGCTGTTCATCGCAATTGCTGCAGTATTCCTTTGGAACCGTGCCATCTTCCGCTATCTCGCCCCAATGGCCTTAGCCACGGCAATTCTGCCCTGGCTAGCGCTCGCGGTGGCAGGCCCGGAAAGGAGCTCAGGAGCCGATACTGGACCCCACTCTTGGGGTCTCATCCCAATCTCTATCGGTGCCGCGCTCTTTGTCTGGGCGCTGGCCACAGCATCGAAGCACGGCGCGATTGGCGCACGACTACAGGCTCCTGAACCAACCCGGGATGCCGTGGCACCATATACAAAGATTGCGGCACTGACCTGGCTGCTCGGCGCAACGGTAGTACACCTCTACATCCTGCCCGCAGCATTGAATGCCGGTGCTGCGGACGACTACTCGGCAACGTGGGCAGAAATGCTTTCGCTATTGTTCCTGCTGTGCGCCGACGTCGGCCTGGCCGTGACGGCAGCGAGGTCGCAGCTACCGCCAGCTTTTGCACTGATTGGCCTGGCTGCACTGGGTATGCCATTTATCGTGCTGCTCACGACTATTGGCGTGAGCTTCAACGCTGCACACATGTTGTTGAGTATTTTCTGGGCCACGATTGCCGGCATGCTGGTGCTATCGAAGAGGTTCCACCACATTCCGGCGCGACTGGCAGCGGGTTTAACGATTGCGGCGCTGTCTATCGTCAAGCTGATCTTCTACGACATGGCAACGCTCGATGGCGTTATCCGCGCCTTGGCGTTCCTCGGCTGTGGCCTGATTCTGCTGGCCATGGCGGTCTCCGGGGCGAAGCAGAAGAGTGCCGAGGAGCCGGCGGCACCGGACCGTGACGGCACCGCCAGCAATACTGACGCTGCCGGCGCGAGCGGCGCAGCAGATGCCGACCCCGCTGCTGACAGAATGGAAGGCATCACCCGCACCGACGGTCCTGAGATCTCCGACGGAAACGACCCGACTACCTAAGCTGCTTAAGCAGCGGCTTCAGGTACTGCCCGGTGTGGGAGCCGGAACAGTTCGCGACATCCTCCGGCGTGCCCTCTACAACCACGGTGCCACCGCCGGAGCCGCCTTCCGGCCCCATGTCGATGATCCAATCCGCAGACTTGATGACATCCAAATTGTGCTCAATGACAATGACGGTGTTGCCCTTGTCCACCAGGCCCTGCAACACCAACATGAGCTTGCGGATGTCCTCAAAATGCAGCCCCGTGGTCGGCTCATCCAAGATGTAGACCGTCCGGCCATTGGAGCGCTTCTGCAGCTCACTGGCCAGCTTTACACGCTGAGCCTCACCACCCGAGAGCGTGGTCGCCGCCTGCCCGAGACGGACATAGCCCAGGCCGACGTCGACAAGCGTATTGAGATAACGCGCAATCGACTGAATCGGCTCGAAGAACTCCGCTGCCTCGGAGATGGGCATGTCCAGCACCTCAGCGATGGTCTTGCCCTTGTAACGAACCTCCAGCGTTTCGCGGTTGTAGCGCGCGCCATGGCAAACCTCGCAAGGCACATAGACGTCCGGCAGGAAGTTCATCTCAATTTTGATGGTGCCGTCGCCCTTACACGCCTCACAGCGGCCGCCCTTGACGTTGAAGCTGAATCGACCGGGCTTATAGCCACGAACCTTGGCCTCTTGCGTCTCGGCGAAGAGGTTGCGGATCTTGTCGAACACACCGGTGTACGTCGCTGGGTTGGAACGCGGGGTGCGACCAATCGGCGACTGATCAACTTGCACCAGCTTGTCCAGCTGATCCAACCCCTCCACGCGGCTGTGTCGACCCGGCACCTGACGAGCACCGTTGAGCTCGTTGCTCATCACCTTGGCCAGGATTTCGTTGACCAAGGTGGACTTGCCGGACCCGGAAACACCCGTAACGCAGGTCAACACGCCGAGGGGGAACTTCACGTCGATCTTCTTCAGGTTGTTTTCGCGAGCGCCCTTGACCGTCACCATGCGCGATTTATCAATCGCACGCCGGTTCTCCGGCACCGCCAACACCCGACGACCCGAGAGGTACGCACCTGTCAGCGACTCTTCGCAGTCAACAATGCCCGACGGTTCGCCCTGGTAGACGATCTGTCCACCGTATTCACCGGCCTTGGGCCCAATGTCGACCAGCCAATCGGCCTCGCGAATCGTCTCCTCATCATGCTCGACCACAATCAGCGTATTGCCCAGGTCGCGCAGGTTCTTCAGAGTCTTGATTAGACGACTGTTATCGCGCTGGTGAAGACCAATCGACGGCTCATCCAAGACATAGAGCACGCCGGCGAGCCCCGAGCCAATCTGGGTGGCCAGACGAATTCGCTGCGCTTCGCCACCGGACAGCGTGCCCGCCGAACGCGACAGGGACAGATAGTCCAGCCCCACATCCAGCAGGAACTTCAGACGAGCCTGCACCTCACGCAGAACGCGACCGGCAATCATTTCCTCGCGCTTGCCCAAAGTCAGCGAATTCAGGAATGCCGAGCCATCGTGGACCGACAGCTCTGTGAGCTCGGCAATATTCTTCTGCCCGAACTCCGCCGAATCCAGCGTCACCGAAAGAATTTCTGGCCGCAGACGCGTGCCATTACACGCCGGACACGGCACTTCACGCATGTATCCCTGGAAGCGGTCCTTCTGGGAGTCACTCTCTGCCTGCGACAGCTTGCGGTGCAGGTACGGCATCACGCCTTCAAACGGCGCGGTGTACTGGCGAGTACGGCCGTACCTATTGCGGTAGCGCACCGTGACCTTGTGACTGGAACCATGCAGCAGGGCCTTACGCTGCGGCGCTGTGAGATCTTCGAAAGGCGTGGTCGGGTCGAAGCTCATCTCGGTAGCGAGCCCCTCGACCAGCTTTTCAAAGTACTTCTTGTTCAGCGTCTGTCGCCACGGCGCAATAGCCTCGATCGTCGGCAGTGACGGATCTGGAATGACCAGGTCCGTGTCCACCTCCAGCTTGGTGCCAATGCCGTCGCACTCCGGGCAGGCACCGTACGGCGAGTTAAAGGAAAACGACCGTGGCTCCAGCTCATCGATAGCAATGCGGTGCCCATTCGGGCAGGCCATCTTTTCCGAGAATCGCTGGGTTCGACGCGGGTCATCTGCCTCCAGCCCGACAGCGTCGATGACCACGACGCCGTCGGCAAGCAGAAGCGCCGTTTCGACGGAATCGGTGAGCCTGCGCTGCTGCGACTCCTTCACCTGGAGGCGGTCAATAACCACGTCAATGTCATGCTTGACCTGCTTCTTCAGCTTCGGCGGATCCGTTAGGCGATGCATTTCGCCGTCGACGATGACACGCGCGTAGCCCTCAGATGCGAGGCGTTCAAACAGGTCGACGAACTCGCCCTTGCGCGTACGCACGACGGGTGCGAGGACCTGGAATTTGGTGCCCTCCGGCATCTCCATGACCTGATCGACAATCTGCTGTGGAGTCTGTGAGGAGATTACTTCCCCACAGGTCGGACAGTGCGGAGTACCGGTGCGCGCGTAGAGCAGACGCAGGTAGTCATACACTTCTGTGATGGTTCCGACGGTCGAGCGCGGGTTGCGGTTCGTCGACTTCTGGTCGATCGACACCGCCGGCGAGAGCCCCTCAATCATCTCTACATCGGGTTTTTCCATCTGCCCCAGGAACATGCGCGCATAGGAGCTCAGCGACTCCACGTAACGGCGCTGGCCCTCGGCGAAGATTGTGTCAAATGCCAGTGACGATTTACCCGACCCCGACAGACCGGTGAAAACCACCATCTTGTCTCTGGGCAAATCGATGTCAACACCCTGCAGGTTATGCTCGCGGGCGCCTCTGACCACTAGACGTTCAGCCACAGTGGGAAACCTCAATTCGTCGACGATTCACTGCCGACCAGTCTACAGTCCATAACCAATTTTTCGCACATGTGTTCAGAGACTCGCAGTTACGTTGCGTTCCTAGCGCGCCGACAGACACCTCATTACCCTGGGGCGCATGAACGACGTCATTACAATTAGCCCCTACTCCAACGCGCCGAGCACGCGCGGCGTTGAGCGCATTGACTACGGCAATGTCACTATTTATAAGACCTCCGTCGGACCGATGGAAAACAACGTCTACCTTTTGGTCGACTCCCGCGAGCCCGACAATTCCCTACTTATCGATGCCGCCACCGACGCCGACCATTTAATCCGCTTGGTTGAGCACGTCGGCGCGCAGGTCCGCACGATTGTCACCACGCACTCCCACGGCGATCACGTCCAGGCGCTCGGCGAGCTCCTGCAGGCATTCCCTGCCCGCCACATCACGTCAAGCCTCGACGCTGCAGACATTCCCGAACCCGCCGACCAGCAACTCGACGGCGGCGAGACCATTACTTTCGGCCAGGGCATCACGCTTCCCATGTTCATCCTGCGCGGGCACACCAAAGGCGGCCTCTGTCTCGACCTGTCCGCCAAGGAAACCGGCGCGCTTTCCGACGACACCCCGTCACACCACCTCTTCGTCGGTGACAGCATCTTCCCAGGCGGTGTCGGCAAAACGTACTCGCCCGAGGATTTCACGCAGCTTATCGACGATGTCGAGAGCCGTGTCTTCCGCGTCTACCCCGCCGACTCGGTGATTCACCCCGGCCACGGCAAAGACACCACAGTTGGTGTCGAGAGCCCCGAGGTCGAGAACTGGCGCCAGCGTGGTTGGTAGCGCTGGATGAGCGTGGTCGGTAGTGCTGGATGGTGCCGCAGCTTCTGAAAAACTTGTCATTCCCGCGACATAAATAGGCCGGGCTGCGTAGGATTAATAGTGAATTACAGCGACCAGATGGCCAAAAACACGGTTTCACCTGGACGACAAAGGAGATGGAATTTAGATGATTCGCAAGTTTGCCCGACCAATGCTGGCCTCGGTTTTCGTTGCCGACGGTGTCGACACGCTGATGAACCAGAAGGATCATGAAGAGGGCGCACGCGACCTGATTGCCCGCGTCCGCTCCGTAACCCCGAACCAGTACAACAAGTACGTGCCAAATAGCGAGAAGCTGGTTGTCCAGGTCGTCGCTGGCACCAAGGTTGCTGCGGGTTCCCTCTACGCTCTGGGTAAGGCCCCACGCCTGTCCGCCACCGCTCTGGTCGCTGCACAAGTTCCGACGATGCTCGCTCGCCACGCATTCTGGGAAACCCAGGATTCGAAGGAGAAGGCGGCTCGCCGCACTGGTTTCCTGACCGACATCGGTTTGCTGGGCGGCCTCTTCCTGGCTACTGCTGACACCGACGGCAAGCCGGGTGTCGCTTGGCGCGCTGAGAAGGCAGGCAAGCAGCTGAACAAGAAGGTTCAGGCTGCCCTGCCGACCAAGTCTGAAACCGAGCAGCGCACTGAGGAAATCAGCGCAGCCTTCGCTTCCGCCGGCGAGAACGTCCGCGAAAAGGCCGGCCTGCTCCGCGACCGCGCTTCTGAGGCCACCGATGGCGCTCGTGAATACGTCGAGGACAACAAGGACGGCTGGCGCGAGCAGCTCACCGACGCCTTCGACACCGCTAAGAGCTACGTCGAGGACAACAAGGACGACTGGATTGCCAAGGCCACCGAGCTCGCTGAGGACGCGCGCGACTATGCCGAGGACCTGGGCAAGGATCTCAAGAAGGACACTCGCAAGCAGCGCAAGGAACTGCGCAAGCGCGCAGCCAAGGCTTCCAAGGAGGCCAAGAAGTCCGCAAAGAAGGCGCAGAAGCGCCTGCAGTAAGTTTGCTGCCGCAGTTAAAGCGGTATACTTAAACGCTCCCCACGCCACTACGCGTGCGGGAGCGTTTTCATATTTTTATATTCATTCAGCACATCAGTTAGCACTAATTTTGCGATTCGTTGAGGAGACCAGGTTGGCGTCGCGCGCATCCGAGCCCGGGCAGGACCAGACAGGCCGCATTGGCCACACTGGCCAGGCAGGTCTGCCGGACCAGGCAAGTTCAGCACCACAGCGAGAAGAAGAAAGCATCCTTGCTGCCGAACAGGCCTACGTCGACCGTGCGTTCAGCTTCCTCGACCGGGCACGCGAGCGCGACCAAGAGTACCTGCGCCAGGTCATGCTCATCGACGACCCAGACCCGCAAGCCCGCGTTGAACGCGAGGTGGAATACCACCGACTACAGGCTAATCTGGACCGCTACCGCTCAGCCGAGATCGGCCTGGTCTTTGGTCGAATCGATATCGATGACACAGATCCCGACAATCCTTTGGCAGAGGAAGGGCCGGGGGCGACCGTCGATAAGCGATACATCGGGCGAATCGGCCTGTCCGATGAAAACGACGACTACCGCACGGTCATCATGGATTGGCGTGCCGACGGCGCGCGCCCGTTTTACCTGGCCACGACCGCGCATCCCGAGGGAGTCAGCCTGCGCCGACACCTGCGCACGCACGGCCGGAAGGTCCGCAGCATTGACGACGAATGGCTCTCCGGCGAGGAAGCCGACAGCGCACACGAGACCGAAGTTGAAGCGGGCGTCGGTGGCGAATCGGTGCTGCGGGAGGTCATGAATCAAGCGCGCACCGGCCATATGCGCGGCATTGTGGAGACCATTCAGCGCGAGCAGGACCTCATCATCCGCGACTCCACCCGCGGCACTCTGGTCGTCCAGGGCGGCCCCGGCACGGGCAAGACGGCGGTGGCGCTGCATCGCGTCGCATGGCTTCTCTACACCTACCGCGATCAGCTGGCGAAAACCGGTGTCCTCATCATCGGCCCGAACACAACCTTCCTCGACTACATCTCCCGCGTGCTGCCGAGCCTCGGCGAAACGGGCGTGGTGCTGACCACCATCGCCGATCTCTACCCCGGCGTGCGCGGTTCCGACGCGCTTATCGACGGACACAACCCCGAACCCTTGGTTGCGCAGGAAGTTAAGGGCTCGATTGAGATGCTCACGATCCTGCGTGAGGCCGTGCGGGCCTACCAGGAGCTGCCCGCGGAACCTCTTGAGGTCCGGAACGACAACATCACTCTGACCATCACGCCGGAGATGGTGAAAGCCGCGCGGACGCGTGCGCGGAGGACTCGTAAACCCCACAATCTGGCTCGCCCGATTTTCCGCGATCACGTGGTGGAACTGCTGGCCGCACAGATGGCCGAGGTCATCGGTGCCGATCCGCTGGGCGGCGAAAACCTCCTGTCCGTGACCGACATTGCCGATCTACGCGACGAAATCGACGAATCCGGAGCAGTTGCCGACATCCTCGATGAGCTGTGGCCTGCGCTTACGCCCGAGCGGGTGCTGTCGGAGCTGCTGAGCTCTCGCGAGGCCATCGACTACGCCGCCACCGATTACGACGAGCTGACGCGCGAGGCTCTCTACCGGCCGGAAGGCACCGACTGGATGCCTTCCGACGCCCCGCTTCTCGACGAGCTGGCGGAACTCCTCGGCCCAGTTGGTGACGCGGAGGCCGATGAAGAGGATTGGCAGGCCCGCGTCGAGGAGGCGCAGGGCGCGTTGGATACCCTGTCCAGTTCTGCGTCCCAGGATCTTGACGACGGCTTTGAGGCCGAAATTTTGTCAGCGTATGACGTCATCGATGCCGAGGCACTGGCCGAACGCCACCGTGAGCGCGACCTGCGATCCACCGCCGAGCGGGCGGCGGCGGATCGCCTGTGGGCCTACGGCCATGTCATCGTCGACGAGGCTCAGGAACTCTCCGCGATGGCCTGGCGAATGCTGCGCCGCCGCAGCCCCAACGGCTGGATGACCCTCGTCGGCGACGTGGCCCAGACGGGCTCCCCCGCAGGTGCCGCGACCTGGGATGATGTGCTGGAACCCATCATCGGCTCGAGGTGGCATCTCCACGAGCTGACCGTCAACTACCGCACCCCAGCTGAGGTGATGGAGGTCGCCGCCAGCGTCCTGGCCGAGATTGATCCGGAGCTGGAGGCACCGCAGTCGATCCGCGCGACCGGCCGCAAGCCTGTCCAGGCTCGCACCGTGACGGAGGCTCTGGCGCATGTGGAGCAGGTTGCGCAGCCGGACCGCCTGGTCGCTGTGATCGCGCCCGCCGAGTTGCTCGAAGCCACGCGCGCGGAGGTGCGGGATTTTCTCGGTGGTGGAGCTGATGGAGATGGTGACCCTGATGGTGCTGGCGGGGCTAGTGCCGCCGATGACGCACCTGCTACTCGCCCCAGCAAACTCACCAACTGCGCGGTCTACGACATCACGACCTCAAAAGGCCTGGAATTCGACGAGGTCATCGTCGTTGCGCCCGACCAGATTGTGGCGCAATCCCCACAGGGGCTACAGGACCTGTACGTTGCACTGACTCGTGCGACCCAGGGGCTAATTGTTGTGGCGCCTCAGCAGTCGGGCGTTTTGCCGGAGCTGCAATGGTTAGAATGACGAGGATAGTGCCGTACAGAATGAGTGAGACATTATGTCCCAAAACTATCTACCTCAGCTAGCTGAACTTCGCGCACGCCGTCTCATTGCCCAGGGGTTAGCTGCAAGTCAAGCACGCAGCGATTGGAATACAAACCTCAACTCGCCTGCATTATCAGCAACGCATGGCATGGTCGCTCTACAAGGGCAGAATTATTCGAACGGTGTTAATGCCATCGCCCTACGCAGTGGCAGCACCACCGACGATGTTTTAGCAGCCATTTCTTCTTACGACATCGTTCGCTGTTGGTCTCAACGAGGCACCCTGCACTTTGTTTCAGCGCAAGACGCGGGAGCAATTATGAGGTTGACGAATCCGCGCATCGAAAAGGCAGCAGCAAGACGTCGTACGACACTCGGGCTTTCTCAAGATGATGTGCAGACCGCAAGGGCAGCATTTCATTCCGAATTGCGCTCACGTGGCCTGTCCGACCCGCTGACTCGGACTGAAGCCTATGAGGTTTTCGCAGATCATGGAATAGACCCCACGGAACAAAGAGGTCCTCACCTACTGCGCACATTCGGCGGCGAAGGCGCTGTCGTCCAAGGGCCACGAAAAGGATCCGAAGATACCTTCGTCCTGCTTGCCGACGTAACTTTCAAAGGCGGCCTCTCAGCAAATACCACGGAGGGCTCCAGCACAGAACACTCAGCTGAATCCACGCTGGCCGACATTGCCTGGCGCTATGTTAATTCCCGCGGACCTATCTGTGTAGCTGACTTCGCGTGGTGGCTGGGGCTGACGAAAACTCAAGCGAAAAAGGCCTTTAAGCTTATCGACCACTTAATAGCTCCTTTCTCCCTCGATTCCTCTGCCTCTCCGCACACGCCAACTGACACAGAATTCACCGGCGAAGGACTCGCACAAAATGAGTACTTCATGCCGGCATGGCAGCAGAACGTAGCTGAGGCCGAGCTTGAAGCCGCGCTTTCACTGACGCTTCGACTGCCCGCTTTTGACGAGTACCTCATGGGCTATGGCAGCCGTACCGAAGTTCTTCCTGAATCCCTTCGCAACCAGGTCTTAACCAGAAACGGAATTAGCTGGCCTTTTGTAGTTGAAGAAGGGGTTATCACCGGCCGACAATAGAAAAACCGGCACCTCAACTAAGAGATGCCGGTTTAAAACGAAAGCTAAATTGTTAGCTGACGGTCTTACTAGCTCACCGTTTTGTTAGCTCACAGTGTGAACAATCATGACGTCACAGTCCGACTGACGAGCAACATCAGCCGGCACGGAGCCCAGCAGACGACCAGTCAGCGAGTTAATACCGCGGTTGCCAACCACCAGCAGGTCAGCGCGACGGTCAGTGACCAGAGACATCAGAGCCTCAACCGGGGAGCCGGAACGAACCTCGGTCTCAACCTTGGTAGCGCCGACGGCCTCTGCGGCCTCCTTAGCAGCAGCCAGGTTCTTCTGAGCCGGGTCATCACCGAGGACCTGAACCGAATCCTGGCGCAGGGTCTTGGACGCATCCTCTGCAGTCTCGTAGTAAGCGCAGCCGATAACCAGGGTGGCATCGAAAGCCGCGGCAATCGAGGCAGCGCGCTCTACTGCGAGCAGCGACGACTTAGAACCATCCGTGCCGACAACAATGGTCTTGTAATCACTCATGAAAACTATCCCTCACTGTGGAAGTTGCATTAAAACAGTTCATCGTGCGTAACGCCGTCGTTGCCCCGAACCCACTGGCCAGAGCCACTTTCGCGAATACACTGTTTTACTTCCCACAACAGTAGCAAAAAACTACTCGACACCGGCCTCAATCATCCCCTTAAGTTCCTTCTTGAGGTCGAGAATCTCATCGCGCAAGCGCCCCGCGAGCTCGAACTTCAACTCTCGCGCAGCCGCGGCCATCTGCTCCGACAGGTCCGCGATAAGCGCCTCGAGCTCCGCCCTCGGCATCTGCTTACCGCTAGCACCATCGGCCGCGCCCGAGCCGTCGGCACGCGAGAGCAGCGCATCAGCGGCCGCACCGGTCTTGCCTTCGTAATCGGTGTCAGCGTTGTCGTAGACCTGATCCAGAATGTCCGCGATCTTCTTGCGCAGCGGCTGCGGATCGATGCCATGCTCAGTGTTGTAAGCAATCTGCTTTTCGCGGCGGCGCTCCGTCTCGTCGATAGCGAACTGCATGGAATCGGTGATCTTGTCGGCGTACATGTGCACCTCGCCGGAGACGTTTCGCGCGGCACGACCAATCGTCTGAATCAACGAACGCTCCGAACGCAGGAACCCCTCCTTGTCAGCGTCGAGGATTGCCACCAGCGAAACCTCGGGCAAGTCGAGGCCCTCGCGCAGCAAGTTAATGCCGACCAGCACGTCGTACTCACCGAGACGCAACTGTCGCAGCAGCTCAACGCGCTTGAGCGTATCCACATCCGAGTGCATATACCGCACCTGCACGCCATTTTCGAGCAGGTAGTCGGTCAGATCCTCCGCCATCTTCTTCGTCAGGGTGGTCACGAGGACGCGTTCGTCACGCTCGGTGCGCTTACGGATCTCACCGATCAAATCATCAATCTGTCCCTCCGTAGGCTTAACGACGATCTTGGGATCCACCAGCCCCGTCGGACGAATAACCTGCTCCACATACTCGCCACCGGTCTTCTCGAGCTCATAGTCACCCGGCGTTGCGGACATGAACACGACCTGGCCCACGCGGGCATCGAATTCGTCGAACGTCAACGGGCGGTTATCCAGCGCCGATGGGAGGCGGAAACCAAAGTCGACAAGGTTGCGCTTACGGGAGGCATCGCCCTCGAACATGCCACCAATCTGCGGCACAGTGACGTGCGACTCATCGATGATGGTGAGGAAGTCCTCCGGGAAATAGTCGATGAGCGTCGCGGGGGCCGAGCCCGGCGCGCGACCATCGATGTGGCGCGAGTAGTTCTCAATACCGGAGCAGAAGCCGACTTGCTCGATCATTTCGAGGTCGTACTCAGTTCGCATGCGCAGACGCTGTGCTTCCAGCAGCTTGCCGCGGTTTTCCAGATCGGCCAGGCGTTCCGCGAGCTCGGCCTTGATGTCCGCGACGGCACGTTCCATGCGCTCCGGGCCGGCGACGTAGTGCGTAGCAGGGAAAATGCGCAGCTCAGGGACTTGGTCGATGACGTCGCCGGTGACTGGATTGAGGTAGTACAGCGAATCAATCTCGTCACCGAAGAACTCCACTCGCACGGCCTTTTCTTCGTAGGCCGGGATGATGTCGACCACGTCGCCTTTTACTCGGAAGGTGCCGCGGGTAAAGGCGATGTCATTGCGGGCGTACTGAATGTCCACCAAAAGGCGCAGGAATTGGTCGCGGTCGACTTCTTCGCCCTCCTTCAGCCACACCGAACGGTCGAGGTATGACTGCGGGGTACCCAGGCCATAGATGCAAGAAACAGAGCTGACGACGACTACGTCGCGACGCGACAGCAGCGCTGAAGTAGCCGAGTGGCGCAGGCGCTCCACGTCCTCGTTGATGGAGGAATCCTTTTCAATATAGGTATCGGTCTGCGCGATGTAGGCCTCGGGTTGGTAGTAGTCGTAGTACGAAACGAAGTACTCGACCGCGTTGTTTGGCAGCAGGCTGCGGAGCTCATTGGCCAGCTGGGCCGCAAGCGTCTTGTTCGGTGCCATGACGAGGGTTGGCCGCTGCACCTTTTCGATCAACCACGCTGCGGTGGCTGACTTACCGGTGCCCGTGGCACCCATCAGGACTACCTCGCGCTCGCCTCTATCTAGGCGCTCCGACAGTTCCGCGATTGCCTGCGGCTGGTCGCCCGAGGGCTCGAACTCGCTGATGACCTCGAAGTTTCCCTCAGCGCGCTCGACTTCACCGACGGGACGGAACTCCGAGTGCGCGAGGACGGGTTGCTCTGCTGCAAATGCCATAGTTCCCAGCGTAGCGAAGGCTGTCTTGAAAGCGGCTGGTTACGTTACTTCCTGGGGCTTTGGGCTGTCCAGGGCTGGGGCCCAGGGGCTTAGGAGCGGCTGTCGAGTTCCGGACCAACATTAAAATCGGCACAGATTTGGACAAGGCTGGCATAAAGTCGCTGCCAGGCCAGCAAAGGCGGGTTCCGCTTCACCAGCTGGCCCTTAGTGCGCATGGACTGACTCCTGGTGAAGCGCAAGCCGTCTTATCGATGGTCCGCGGCTGCGGCTGCAAGGCTGCAAGGCTGCGGGAGGCCTGGGTTATCCACACCCTGAAAGTTGTCCACAGATTGGACGTGGAGCCTCTCTCACAGAAAATCCCCTGGGCCGAAAAAGCTTAGAGTCCCGACCATGGGAAGTTTCACCACGGCCGAGTTGCGTGCACTCGGCATCGGAGAGAAAAAGACCAGAGCCCTCCTACAACAAGGCAGGCTAATTAAATTGGTACGTGGCCTCTACATTGACGACCACTCTCCCGCCTCAGTCGCCCGAGCAATCACGGGGCATTACAAAAGCATTGCGCTAACCGGTAAAAGCGCAGCTCAAATCCACTTGAGACTTCCCCTGACACTTCCTATCCAGGCAGAAGGCGCGGGATCAGTTCAGGCCGAGACCTTCTCCATTAGGCACAGCCGCCTACCGTCCTACACCAGCATCAATGGCCTCCCAGTTGTCGAAGCACTCTGGGCAGCACGAGCTTCAAAAGACTATGCACGCAGAATCCTGGAAACACACTACGCCGGCCGGGACGGCGAGAAGCGACTCAACCACGACCTCAGCCGGATGCGGAAAGTTCCCGCCTGGCTGCGTGAAACCATCGCCACCACGCCAATCGGCTCATGCAGCGAACTCGAGCGCAAGCTGGCCCGTCCACTAATCAAGCGCGGGTACCGCATCCGAATGAACCAGTACATCGGCCCCTACTGCTTCGACATCCTGCTTGACCAGTGGAAAATAGCTATCGAAGTCGACTCAGAGACGTACCACGCTAACGAGGACTCGTTCATCGCAGATCGCTGGAAGGCCAACTCCGGCACGCTGCACGGCTGGATAGTCCTGCGGTTCACAGACTCATGCATCAATTGGAATCTCGACAGTGTCCTCGACGAAATCGAGCAGGCAATTCGATGGGTGCAAAAGCGCCGTCCCCGCGTGGACTATAAACCAGGATGGCCTGCCTGTCAGAAAGTTTGGGAATGGAATCCAACGGTTGGCTACGCCAATAAGCAGCGATAAACAGCCGATATCGCGAGATAAACAGCCATCCACTTGCCAAATTGTTATTTATTTTGTAATGAAAACTGACCGAACAGCAACTAGCCTGGCGCCTATGAACACTTCGCGCCGCACACCAGTCCACACGCCCGCTACGACTCGCCCAGGTTCCACCACTCGAAAAGCAACCTCACACCGAGCCCTTGTGGCCGGCATCCTCGCTACCACCGCATTGGCTTTCACCGCCTGCTCAACACAGGAAACTGAAGCAGCGCCCGAATCTGCTGCTCCGGTTGAAACCACTACCGTTACTCAGACCGAGGATGGCGTGTCTGACAAGAGTTCGGGCAACACGCCAAACCCAACCGGTTCTGCACCGGACCAGGGAGGCGATACATCGACGGCGGAGACTGGTGGCGCGTCGACGTCGTCAAGCGAAAGAGGCGACAACGGCGACGGGAGCCGGCTTCGTCAGGACATGACCGCTGAAATCTACAACAACCCCTCGCCGGGATCTACCTTCATGGCGGCCGGCGAACAGGCAACCACCTGCATCTACGGCGATGGGTACGGCCTCAACCTCATCGCGGCGGGCCCGAATACCAGCTGCGACTTTGCGAAGGCCGTTTTCAACCAGCAGACCGAGGGGCTTAACGCCTCGGAGGACAATATCCGCGACCACCTGCAGCCAAACATCAAGGCCAAGAGTCCCGCGACCGGGAAGACCTACGACCTCAGCTGCAGCACACAAGACGACGTTGTCGTGTGCACCGGCGGCAACAACGCGAAGATTTACATGTACTAGCGCACCAGGTGGCGGTCGGCAGTCGGTGCAACTGCTGGCCGCCAGCCGCGATTCGCCGATGGGGAATCGCAACAAGCCCGCAAACTCCCGCCTACAGTGAAACCATGACTGTTTCCCGCTTGCGCCCCTTCGGCGAGACCATCTTCGCCACCATGTCCCGCCTCGCTACCGAGCACGAGGCAATCAATCTTGGGCAGGGCTTCCCGGATTGGGATGGGCCGGACGAGGTGCTCGCGGAGGCGCGACATCAGATAGCTGGAGGAAACAACCAGTACGGCCCCGGCCGCGGTATGAAGGTGCTCCGTGATGCCATCGTCGCCGATCGCGCCCGCCGCACGGGGCAGGTCTACGACGCCGACACCGAATGCCTCGTCACGGTCGGCGCCACGGAGGCGATTGCCGCCACCGCCTTGGGGCATCTCGAACCCGGCAGCCACGTCATCGTCATCGAGCCGTACTACGACTCGTACAAAGCCGCCATCGCACTGGCTAACTGCACATATACCGCGGTGCCGCTCATCCCCGCAGCTTCCGGCACGGCACGCTCCTGGTCGCTCGACCGCAGCGCGCTTGCCGATGCCGTCACCGCTAAAACGGCCATGATTATCATCAATTCGCCGCACAACCCCACCGGCACCGTCCTCACGGAGGAGGACTTGCAGGCCATCGCCGATGTCGCCATCGCAAACAATCTACTCGTGCTTGCCGACGAAGTCTACGAACGCCTGTACTTCAACGGATTGTCACACTCTTCCATCAGCGCTCTGCCCGGCATGCGCGAGCGGACCATTGTCGTGTCCAGTGCCGCAAAAACATTCAACGTCACCGGCTGGAAGATTGGCTGGGCGCTCGCCCCGACCGAACTACTCGATGGCGTCGTCAAGGCCAAGCAGTTCTTGAGCTATGTCGGCGCCACTCCCCTTCAGCCCGCAGTCGCCCGTGGCCTGCAGGAATGTGCCCCATGGGTGGACGAGCTGGCGGGTCAGCTCGAGGGCAACATGCGGCTCCTCGCCGATGGGTTGGAGGGCCTTGGCGCCGACGTCTTCACGCCGCAGGCAGGGTTTTTTGTCGTCGCCGATGTCTCGAGCTGGGGGCTTGGCGACGCCCTGGAGACCTGCACCCGCCTGGTCAAGGAATGCCGCGTCGCAGCCATCCCCGTCACCGCTTTTGTGGATGACCCAGAGTCAGAAAAGTACCGCTACCTGGTGCGGTTCGCTTTCTGCAAGCGCGCCGAGGTGATTGAGGAGGCTATCATCCGGCTGCGGGATTATCTTGCTGCCCGGCCTGCAGCTGGCGAATCTGATTCAGCGGCTGAATAATCCGCTCCCAAATCCGGTCGACCTGGCGCACGAGGTCCTCCTCGGTGCCTGAGTTTTCCAGAACCACGTCGGCGAACTGCAGGCGCTTGTCATCGCTGATTTGCTTAGCGATGCGCTGCTTCGCATCCTCTCGGTCTACACCGCGGCTTTCCACCAGACGGTCGAGACGGACCTCCACCGGGGTATGCACAACTACGACGAGGTCCTGTGCTTCCGACTGCCCCATTTCAATCAACAGCGGAGAGTCAAAAACAATGATGGCGTCACCTGCCGCGTTGAACTGCTCTTCGGTGCGCTGCTCAATACGCGGATGGGTGATGGAGTTCAGCAGCTCCGTCTTCTCCGCGGATACGAAGGCCCGCTTCGCAAGTTCGCCGCGGTTGAGGGAGCCGTCGTCAAGCAAAATGCCCTCGCCGAAAGCTTCGGCGAGTTCGGCCAGCGCCGGTTCCCCGGGTTCGACGACATCGCGAGCGATCTGATCAGCGTCGATGATGACAGCACCGAGCTCGGCAAACCTACGGGCGACCGTAGATTTCCCACTGCCCATGCCACCGGTTAGTCCTACTTTGAGCATGTCTCTAAGGGTACGTGGACACGCCCCCGCACGTTAGTGCTTTACGACGAGATCCTCGATGCGGTGACCCTCTTCAACGGGATCTGGGTTGACTGGGGCCGGGGCGGTGCCGTTACCGAATGGGCTGCCACCAAGGGCCTCACGGCCGTGCGGCTGGAGCAGGTCAGAGAGCTCCGGCCCCTTCGGGACAATCCCTAAAGGATTGAGGTCGCGGTGGACCTCGTAGTAATGGCGCTTGATATCGACGAGGTCAGTGGTGTCGCCGAAGCCCGGAGTCTGGAAGAGATCACGCAGGTAGTTGTATAGAACCGGCATCTCGGAAATCTTGCTCCGGTTGCACTTGAAGTGGCCGTGGTAGACGGCATCGAAGCGGATCAGGGTCGTGTAAAGGCGAATGTCGGCCTCAGTGATGTGGTCGCCCATGAGGTAACGGCGGGTCTCTAAGCGCTCAGAAACCTTGTCTAGGGCATCGAACAGCCGGTCGTAAGCCTTGTCGTAGGAGTCCTGCGAGCCTGCGAAACCACAGCGGTAGACGCCGTTGTTGATCTCGGTGTAGATGAACTGCATAAGCTCATCCATTTCCTCGCGCATCTCCACCGGGTAAAGATCCGGGGCGCCTTCGCGGTGGAACTCGGTCCACTCGGTAATGAAGTCCAAGGTGATCCAGGGAAAGTCATTGGTCACGACCTCGCCCGACTCGATCTCGACGATGGCCGGAACAGTAATGCCACGCTGGTAGTCCGGGAAACGCTTGAGGAATGCCTCCTGCAGGCGCTCGTAGCCGAGTACTTCATCGCGGCCACCTGGGCCTTTGTCGAATGTCCAGGAGCGGGCATCGTGCACTGGCCCTGGAATTCCGACTGAAATTGCATCTTCCAAGCCGAGCAACCTGCGAACAATAAGCGTGCGGTGTGCCCATGGGCACGCGCGAGCCGCGATGAGGCGGTAGTGACCGGCTTCAACGGGCCACGTCTTAATTCCGTCGCCTACCTCGCGACCGTTCTTAACAATGCGGTCGTTGATATAGCGGGTGTCGCGGTTAAAGTCCTTACCCTCCTGCGAGTACACACCGCCTGTGGAGTGGGAGGAATCCTCTACGTGATTAGCCTGATTCTTTGTTGTCATGTCACCAATCATATGGGCAGAAAGATAGGCTGTCAACGGCAGTAAAGACCGCCAGAGCCACCAAAATCGACAGGGCCACCAGGGCATTAGAGTCATTAGGGCCATTAGGACGGCTTGCGCTTCGCCAGCAGCCGGTTACTGTGCAGCAAACTACTTCTGGTGAAGCGTAAGCCCGCCCTAGACAACAGCGGCACCACCCTCATGGCCCAAAGCCCCATCACCCGGACCAAGGATGCAGCAAGCCCTCAAGCCGCCGATATAAGAACAAGGCCGAGCAGGTGCCCGTCGTAAAGCAAAGAAGGCACGAAAAAGCCCCAGCGAGGAAAACCTCGCCGGGGCGATTTCTCAAAGGGACGTGTAAGCCCTTAGCGGCCTAGCTTAGTTGCCAGCCAGCTTCTCGCGCAGAGCAGCGAGCTGCTCGTCGGAAGCCAGGGTGCCGCCTGCGTTGTCTGCAGCCGGTGCGGCCGGAGCAGCCGGGGCTGCCTCGCCGGACTCGGAGGAGTAGTTCGAAGCGGTCTCTGCAGCCTCGGCAGCTGCAGCGCGGTGACGCTCGATCTGGGCAGCGTGCAGCTGGTGGTGACGCTCTGCCTCTGCGTAGCGAGCCTCCCACTCTGCGCGCTGGGTCTCGAAGCCCTCCATCCACTCGTTGGTCTCCGGGTCGAAGCCCTCCGGGAAGATGTAGTTGCCCTGCTCGTCGTAGGAGTCGCCCATGCCGTACTTGGTCGGGTCGAACTCTTCGGTGAAGTCCTCGTCAGCCTGCTTGAGGGACAGGGAGATACGACGACGCTCGAGGTCGATGTCGATGACCTTGACCATGACCTGCTCGTCGACGGAGACGATCTGGTCCGGAACATCGATGTGGCGGGAAGCCAGCTCGGAGATGTGAACCAGGCCCTCGATGCCCTCCTCGACGCGGACGAACGCACCGAACGGAACCAGCTTGGTGACCTTGCCCGGTACAATCTGACCGATTGCGTGAGTGCGGGCGAAGACGCGCCACGGATCTTCCTGAGTAGCCTTCAGGGACAGGGAAACGCGCTCGCGGTTCAGGTCGACCTCGAGAACCTCGACGGTGACCTCGTCGCCAACCTGGACAACCTCGGACGGGTGGTCGATGTGCTTCCAGGACAGCTCGGAAACGTGAACCAGGCCGTCAACACCGCCGAGATCGACGAATGCGCCGAAGTTGACGATGGAGGAAACGACACCCTTGCGGACCTGGCCCTTCTGCAGCTGGTGCAGGAACTCAGAGCGGACCTCAGACTGGGTCTGCTCGAGCCATGCACGGCGGGACAGAACGACGTTGTTGCGGTTCTTGTCGAGCTCGATGATCTTGGCCTCGATCTCCTGGCCGATGTACGGCTGGAGGTCGCGGACACGACGCATCTCGACGAGGGAAGCCGGCAGGAAGCCGCGCAGGCCGATGTCGAGGATCAGGCCGCCCTTGACGACCTCAATGACGGTACCGGTAACCGGCTCGTCGTTCTCCTTGAGCTGCTCGATGGTGCCCCAAGCACGCTCGTACTGAGCGCGCTTCTTGGACAGGATGAGGCGGCCTTCCTTGTCTTCCTTGGTCAGGACCAGCGCGTCGATCTCATCGCCAACTTCGACCACTTCGTCAGGGTCGACATCGTGCTTGATGGACAGTTCGCGGGAAGGAATGACACCTTCAGTCTTGTAGCCGATGTCGAGAAGAACCTCGTCGCGGTCAACCTTAACGACGGTGCCTTCAACGATGTCACCATCGTTGAAGTACTTCATCGTCGAGTCGACAGCGGCCAGGAAATCCTCAGCGGTGCCAATGTCGTTGATGGCAACCTGAGGGACGTTAGAAGTGGACATATAAGATGTGCTCCGAAGCGGATAGAAATCGAAAAACGGACAATTTCGGCCTTGCCCCTCAAAGAAACCCCTGGACAACCGGGCCAAATCCGCTTTCGGCGAATCTCACCATTGGCAATTAGTTAACCCGATGTCCATGAAGCTCGAGGCTGCAAAGTCGGCACGCTAATGCATACCTAGCGAACAATACCGATTTGAGCTGCGACATTCAAGTCCGCAACACATCCGCGGCAAGCCCGCATCAAGTCCGCCGACCAGCACTACGGCCCGACCTTCGCACCACTAATGCGCAGCAGTATCCCAGTTCACACCAGCACCGATGGAAACATCCAACGGCACCAGCAATTCAGCCGCCGAGTCCATCTCGCGATGCAACAGCTCCTTGATGGCTCCCTCTTCCCCATCTGCAACTTCAACAACCAGTTCGTCATGAACCTGCAGGAGGACACGTGAGCGCAACCCGCCCCGTCGTAGAGCATCGTCGACCCGGAGCATCGCAATCTTAATAATGTCTGCCGCCGACCCCTGAATCGGCGAGTTCAATGCCGCACGTTCCGCGTTATCGCGAGCGATGCGGTTGTCGGCGTTGAGTTCCGGCAGGTAGCGACGACGATCGAACATCGTGGCCGTAAAGCCGTCCTTGCGCGCCCGCTCAACAACCTTGTGCAGGTAATCGCGCACGCCGCCGAAGCGCTCGAAGTAGTCCTCCATGAGCTTCTTCGCCTCGCGCTGCGGAATGTCGAGCTGCTGCGCCAGACCAAAAGCACTCAGACCATAAGCCAGACCGTAACTCATCGCCTTCACACGACGACGCAGCTCGGGCGTAACCTCATCGATGCCGACACCGAAAACCTTCGAACCAACGTAGTTGTGCAGGTCCTCGCCCTGTCGGTAGGCCTCAATCAGCCCCGGATCCTGCGACAGGTGCGCCATCACGCGCATCTCAATCTGCGAGTAGTCCGCGGTGATCAGCTGCTCATAGCCATCGCCGACCACGAACGCCTCACGAATCCGTCGCCCGAACTCCGTGCGCACCGGGATGTTCTGCAGATTCGGCTCCGTCGACGACAGACGCCCCGTCGCCGCGACCGTCTGATTAAAAGTCGTATGAATACGGCCATCATCAGCGACAGCCTTAATCAGCCCCTCCACGGTCGACTTCATCTTCTGCGACTCGCGAAACTTCAGCAGGTAATCCAGGAACGGATGCGGGTTGACCTTCGCCAGCCCCTCAATCTCCTTCGCCGCCGTGGAATAGCCAGTCTTCGTCTTCTTTGTCCTGGGCATCCCCAGCTGGTCAAACAGGACCTCTTGCAACTGCTTCGGCGATCCGAGATTCAACTCAGGCTTATCGACGAGGTTGCGAGCCTCACTCTCCGCTTCATCGGTAGCCGCCTGCGCCTGCTTTCGGAGCTCCTCGAGCGCATCAACATCGACAGCGATACCGGCACGCTCCATCCGACCCAGCACTGGGGCGAGCGGGACTTCCAGGTCGGCGTACACGCTGTAGAGCCCGGCCTCGTCGAGTTCGACAGCCAATCGCTCAGCCAGGTCGATGACGGCGGCGACATAGGAAGCGTCTTCGGCCGGGCCATCGAGCAGGGTCATTTGGCCATCGGCCTGCGAAAGAGTCTGGCCCAGGTGACGCTGGACGACGTTGTCCAAGCTGTAGCTGCGCTGGCTTGGGCGCAGCAGATACGCAGCCAGGAAGGTGTCGTGGATGACCCCGGCCAGCTCGAAGTCGTAGTTCCAGAGTGCATGCATGGCCGTTTTAGAGTCATGCACCAGCTTCGGATGGTCGCCAGCGAGCCACTCGCGCAGTGCGTCGGCATCTTCGGCGGAAAGATCACCCAAGTCGAGAGAAACAGCCTGGCCGGAGGTCTTGCCCTTCTCATCTGCGGAGCCAATCATCAGGGTGTGCTCCCCGACCTGCAACGCGGCCGGCTCGTGCAGATTATCGAGCCAGGCAGCCAGGGCGCCGTCGTCAAGCGAAACAGCCTCGAGCTTTGTCGCACTGTCGCTGGTGGAGGCGGTGACGCCCGCGCCTTCGATGGAAAGGGTGCGGAAGACGCGTTCGCGAAGGTTGTCGCCGAATTCGAGGCGGTCGAAGAAGTCGATGATTCCCTGGGCGTCGGCGGGACGGAGCTCGAGCTCGTTCGGACCGTACGGCAAGGGCAGATCCTTGACCATTTCGGTGATGTCGCGGTTCAGCTGGACGTTTGCGACGCGCTCGCGGAAGTTATCGCCGACTTTGCCGCGGATTTCGTCAGCGTGGTCGATGAGGTTTGCCAGCGTGCCGTACTGAACAATCCACTTCGTCGCGGTCTTCTCGCCGACCCCCGGAATGCCCGGGAGATTGTCGGAGGGGTCGCCGCGGAGAGCCGCGAAATCCGGGTACTGAGTCGGCGTCAGACCGTACTTCTTCTCGATAGCAGCAGGCGTGAAGCGATGCAGCGTGGTGACGCCGCGCATTGGATAAAGCACCGTCGTGGTGTCGTTGACCAACTGGAACGAGTCACGGTCACCAGTGACGATGAGCGTTTCGAAGCCCTCAGGCTTGGCTTGGGTAGCCAACGTCGCGATAATGTCGTCGGCCTCGTAGTTGTCCTTTTCCAGCGTGACGATGCCCATCTCTTTCAGCACCTGCTGAATAAGCGGCACCTGACCACGGAATTCCTCAGGAGTCTTCTCACGCTGAGCCTTATACTCCGGGAAGATCTCGTTGCGGAAGGTCTCGCGGGCGACATCGAAGGCGACCGCCACGTGCGTGGGCGTTTCCTCGCTGAGGATATTGGACAGCATAGAAAGGAAGCCGTACACCGCGTTCGTTGTCTGACCACCGGTAGTTGAGAAATTATCCACCGGAAGGGCAAAGAACGCGCGGAAGGCCATGGAATGACCGTCGATAAGCATGAGGGTCTTCTTCATGACATCCCAGTGTAGGAAAATATTGAACAGCGTAGGAAAACTGAGATACGCGCTGAGGAATCGCGAGCTGCGGAGGATGAGCTGTTGGCCAGTCAGCTTCAGTGAACAATAATTACGGTAATCAGGCTGTATTTTGAAACGAGTTCAGCAGCCCCTTAGTCCACCTGAACAGTGATTCGCAAGAGTGAGCCTCTCGAGCGTCGCTTGGCACCTGGTTTCAGTTTCCGAAATGCTGTAATCCAACTTTAATATTCGCCTTATTTTCCTGGAGTTTTTCCATATTTTCCAGCGATTGGTCAACAACATGCACGGAACCTGCCCCAAATGAGGCACCTCGAAATTACCCCCTCTTTGAGGTGGCCGCGAAAACATATCGCCACGTCCTGCGCATGCCTCTGAAATCAATTGGCGTAGTTACGCTTTCATGGCTTTAGACTCTTCAGCATGAGTGAGTTCGATTCGACCGATTTCCAACGGAGCGCCCAGTCCACCCGCGAGCGCATCATCGCGGCTGCAGCTCGGCACTTCGCGCGCAAGCCTTTGCGAAGCGTGCCGCTGAAGGAAATTGCCAGCGATGCGGGCGTTAGCGCGCCGCTCATCATCAAGTACTTCGGCTCCAAAGAAGGTCTCATGGCCGAACTGATTGACTTCAGCCAGTTCAAAGGCACACTCAGCCGAGCTCCCTTCAATGAACTTGGCCAGCGGATGGCCAGCGCTATTTTGACTGGTCAAGGAATGGCCGGACAGTCCATGATTCCGCTGATTGTCGGATCCCTCGACTCCGAGGAAACCGCAAAAGTCATTGCCGAGCGGTTCAATGAAGCTGTTGCAGATGACTTGATTCGCCGCATCGAAGAGGACGGACCGGAAGACGTTAGCCACGACGCTGCTGTGCACCGCAGCCAGATGGCTATTTCCCTCTGCGTCGGATACCTAGTTCTTTCTGATACTGGTCTGATTGATGAGGCCAACGCGCCGAGGATTTCGGTTGAGGCCCTGGGCAGCTGCCTGCAGCAAATCATCGAGCACGGCTAAGAACTGAGCACGGCCAAGGAAGCAGCTCCACTGCCCACTGCCTACTGCCACCACCCACTGCCACCGACTACTCCTGCGTAACTCACTGAATCAGCAGCGCCACCCCAGGCGCTGCTTTTTTGTTTTGTGTCCTTAATCGCACCCCGAAGCCACTAATACACACACGGAAATACGCTTCTTCTCAGGTGGAAGACATACAATGGCCTGCGATGTCTACTGAAAATACGAGCGCTCCTGGCGCAGAGTCGACCACGCTGCCGACCACGAGCCCCTACTCTGAAATCCCGAAGCCGACCCCGCTGGGTGTCATCGCCAACGCAGTTCGCGGTGGCCTCATTGGTCTCGCCGAGACGATTCCGGGGGTCTCCGGCGGCACGCTTGCGCTGATCACGGGCATCTACGGACGCCTGATTGAATCGGCCAAGCGCATCACCGATCTGCCGCGGGCAATGTCGAAGGGCACCTTCAAGGAGGACCTACGCAGGATCGACTGGTGGCTGCTCATTCCGGTGGCTATCGGCATGGTTGCCATGGTCTTCTCCATGGCAGGCGTCATGGAGAACTTCGTCACCAACCAACCAGTCGCTTCTCGAGCACTGTTCATGGGCATGATCGCCGCCTCGATTACCATGCCGCTGAACGAGCTACCGCCAGGCGCTCTGCGTCAGCCGGGCATGCGCGGCAAGGCCATCGCCGTCTTCCTGTTCTTCAGCATCGCCCTGTTCGCGCTTACTTCCCTGCCACAGGCCGCGCCGACGCAGCCGCCTCTCTGGCTTGTACTCATCGCCGCCTCGATTGCCGTGTGCGCACTGGTTCTGCCGGGCGTTTCGGGCTCTTTCTTCCTGCTGGTCATCGGACTCTACGCACCGACCATGGGCGCAATTCACGACCGTGACTTCGCCTACATCGGCACGTTCTTCGTCGGCGCGCTGATCGGCATCGTCCTGTTCATCCGCCTCCTCGAATGGCTGCTGAGTACGCACCAGGCGCTCACGTTGGTCGCCATGTCCGGCCTCATGCTCGGTTCGCTGCGCGCTCTCTGGCCGTGGCAGACCGAAAACAACGAGCTCCAGGGCATCGGCTCCGACTGGGGACTCGCCCTCGGACTGTTCATTCTCGGCGCCGCAATCGTCAGCGTCGTCGCTTATGCGCAGCGCCGTTTTTCTAATTCGGGGTCGATGGACTAAACTAGTCAAAGTCGCTTCGATAGAGCATTTTCGCTTATCGACGGCTTTGCGCCCCTGTAGCCCAATTGGCAGAGGCAACGGATTCAAAACCCGTCCAGTGTGAGTTCGAGTCTCACCGGGGGCACGATTTGAAAACCCGCTTTCACCTGGCTTTTAGCCTGGTGGGGGCGGGTTTTTGCTTGTCTGCGTATTCACTATCTTTCACTCTTTTTCACGCACTTTCACGGGTATTTTGCACCAAAAATGAGCCAAAAAAGAGCCACGTATTGCCTGCTGAATCCTGCGTTAACTCCTGGGTGAATCTGTTTTTGGGAATAAGAAAACCCCGCCACTACCGATTGAGTGAACGGGGCAGTGCCATGGCAGGGACTCGCACCCCGCGAATGTGGCTACTCCATGGCTATGAGTCCGTTGATTTCAACAGGCGAGCATACGCTCTGAAAACTTCTTCATCGCCATCGGCGTACTCGGAAATCCCACTCAACAAAGCTTGCCGCTGCTCTTCTATGATGGAGACTCGAAACTCAGCGATGTCTTCTGCAAGACAGGTGGCTGCGTCTGCGTAGCGGCGCAGTGTCGCGGTTACTTCTGTTTTGCCGCCGCGGTCGCCGATGCGGGCGCGGTTGATAAACGGCACGAATTGTACCGCGCCGAAGTTGTGCTGCAGACACTCGCTCAACTGCCCGGTCACGCATTAAAACTGCCGAGACGGTTTCCGCTTCACCAACAGCCGTTCAGTGTGCAGCAAATGCATTCTGGTGAAGCGGAAGCCGTCCTTTTACAGCAGGCATCCAACTGGGCTCTGGCCAATTGGCGTCATCAACAAACGAAGCCCGCTGCTACAGGTTATCCACCGCGTACTGAGCTTCCTCCGGAGTAAACTGCTCGCCGTATTCCGACGTCAGCTGCTCGTAAACCGCATCCGGGGACATTGCCATCGAATCCTGATAGATTCTCGCCTTTTCCAGTGCGTTCTTATTCCAGTCCGCTTCAAGGTTATCCATTGCATACTGGGCAGCCTCCGGTGAGAACTTCTCGCCATACTCCGAGGTCAGCTGATCATAAATACCGGCCTTCGACATGTGCATGCGATTCGCGTAAATCTCTGCCTTGCGGAGAGCATTCTTGTATTCAGTCGAGACCTTCTCATCCTGCTTTTGCTGCTCCCCCGTCTGACCTTGCTGCTCATCTGCACCTGCCTCGGGTGCCTCAGCGAAATCGGCATTCTCAACAGTCCCAGAATCAGCCGCAACGGCAGTCTCCGAGCCAAAGAGAGACGCAGCTTCAGAATCGGAACCCGCGTCAGTGTCACCGCCACCAGTCAAGCTGGCCGCCACAGCTAGAACGACGACAGCGCCCGCGGCGATACCACCCCATTTGAAGCAGCCACCCTTCTTCTTTTCTTTCGGAGCCGGAGGCACCTGCCCCGCTGCCGACGGACCCTGCGGGTAGGACTGCTGGCCGAGCGGATCCTGCGGGTTGTGCTGGTAGTACTGCTGCCCCGGCGAAGCCTGCGGATCCTGGGATACATACGGATTCTGGGAGCCATACGGGTTCTGTGGGCTCTGCGGGTTCTGGGGGAAAGTGGAATTGGACATCGTAAGAAGCCTCCTGCGTAGAAGTTGCAATAAACGAACAGCTCTCTGTCGTCAGTTGGAACTATCTCAGGAACCCCGGACTCAACTTTCCGCACTACACAAATATTTTCGATTCGCGAACCATACGGCACCACTGAAGGTAAGAAAAAACCAGGCCTCTACCCCATATAACAGGGCTTGGAACTGGTTAATCTCTTTAAAAACTAACCTTCAACCCCGGCCAGCGCTTGCTCAATATCGGCAAATAATATCGCCAACATTTTCCAAACCAATAGAAGGCCAAAAGCGGCCAAGGCGTGGAGCCCCCAACGACAGCCGCCTATATGGAACCCGACAGCACATAGACGCCCCACCGAAGGCACTTCCCAACAAAGACGCTTCCGAGCAAGCCCCGGTGCACACCTTCATCGCAAACAACACAGCAGCGTAGCTCTTGACATAGATGACGCCATGGCAGGACTCGTCGAACTCGGCAAAAGCCGGGGTTCCGGCATCACGCCCGCGGCCGCCAGCCCCACGACACTTCCCAAATCCCCGCTCCCCCAACCGCAAAGATTTTATTTTCCACCCCACTGTCCATATAATGAGATACCAATCCCGTATAGCAAGACTGGTTTAGTTTTTACGCACACCACTACGTATCACCTGCCAAGCTTTGCTCCCGGCTTTACGCACTGCCCACCAGCAGCTCACGCCGCGGTCGAGTTTTCTCAAAGTACAAAGTACTCAGTACTCAACACGTTTTGGACTGTCATCATGCCTGCTGCGAATTCCCCCTCTAGCTCCTCCGCCCACACTGCGAACGCGAACTCCGCTAAGACGCCACTTCACGCAGTACCGGAGGACACCGCCCCCACAGATCCGTCGACCATCACCGATGCGGAAATCTTTGAGGCACACCGAGGCGGCAAGCTCCGCTCCCACTCCACCATGAAGCTCGAGACAATTCGCGACCTCTCCATCGGCTACACCCCAGGTGTCGCTCGCGTCTGTGAGGCCATCCACGAAGATCCGGCTCTGGCCCGCACCTACACCTGGACCAGCCAGAACGTCGCAGTGGTTTCCGACGGCACCGCCGTGCTTGGCCTTGGCGACATCGGGCCCAAGGCCGCGCTACCGGTGATGGAAGGAAAAGCCCAGCTCTTCGAGCAGTTCGCCGGCATCTCCGCTGTGCCAATCGTCCTGGATACCCTCAATACAGAGGAAATCATCCAGACGGTCAAGGCGCTGGCGCCGTCGTTTGGCGGAGTGAACCTCGAAGACATCTCCGCGCCTCGCTGCTTCGAGATCGAGCAGCGTCTCGACCAAGAGCTCGACATCCCCATCTTCCACGACGACCAGCACGGCACCGCCATCGTCATCGCCGCCGGCCTGATCAACGCCTGCAAGCTGACAGGTCGCAGCTTCCAGGATCTCCGCGTGGTCATCTCCGGCGCTGGTGCCGCTGGTGTCGCTGCGACGAAGATGCTGCTGTCCGCTGGCGTGTCCGACATCGTCGTCGTCGATTCGCGCGGCATCATCCACCCGGACCGCGAGCCACTGAGCGACATCAAGCAGTGGGTCGCCGGCATGACTAACCCACGCGGTATCACCGGCTCGATCAACGATGCGCTTGTCGACGCTAACGTGTTCATCGGCGTCTCTGCCGGCCGTATCGGCGAGGATGCGATTAGCCAAATGGCCGCTGACCCGATTCTGTTCTCGCTGGCCAACCCGATTCCGGAGATTCCGATGGAAGTCGCCCGCAAGTACGGAGCCGTCGTGGCCACTGGCCGCTCGGATCATCCGAACCAGATTAATAATGTGCTGGCCTTCCCGGGTCTGTTCCGTGGCGCACTGGAGGCGGGTGCCAAACGGATCACCGAGGCCATGAAGCTGGCTGCTACTCAGGCCATTGCAAATGTTGGCGTAGAAGACCTGAGTGCCGACCGCATTATCCCGTCGGCGCTGGATTCGCGCGTCATGCCGGCCGTGGCGAAGGCTGTCCGCGATGCTGCGCTGAGCGACCCGGCCTCCGGCGCGGTCGGCCCGCTCGACGTCACTGGCAATGGCTTTGCTGCAGCTGAAGCGAACTAGAAAACCGGCGCTGACTATTCCCCGGGAAGTCTGAAAAGCGTGCGGTTTTCCTGCACCAGCCTAAGACGCAGCTGAATAGGGGTACCGAATTTAAGGTATTCCTGTGCCTAGGTAACATATTCAGATATGAAAAGACCCATCGCATTGGCGGCTGCCACGCTGACTGCGACCTTGTTCTTAGGGCTTACAGGCTGCGTCACCAATGACGAAAGCGGTAACCCCGAGGGCTGGTCAGAGATCAAACCGGCAGCGGTCCCCGAACTGGCGAAACAGGTCCCAGCAGATCTTCGTAAGCGCGAAGTATTGCGCATCGGCACCAACCCAACATTCGCCCCGGCAGAGTTTAAGGATTCCGCCGGTTCCATCATCGGATTCGACATTGACCTCATGCGGGCCATGGCCAGCGTCCTGGATTTGCGGCTGGAAATCCAAGAACAGGATTTCGCACTGATTCTTCCGGCCCTGTCGGCCGGCGCAGTTGATGTTGGCGCCTCCGGCTTCACCTCAAATGAGGAGCGCCGCAAGACCTACGACTTCGTCGACTACCTGGATACCGGCCTGCAGTGGGCACGTCGCCCGGGCAGCGACGCCAGCTCCGACAACTACTGTGGCAAAACTGTCGCCGTTCAGCGCAATACCGTCGCGGACATGGAGGACCTGCCGGTAAAGAATCAGGATTGTCTGGATCGCGGTTTGCCACCAATTAACAAATTGGCCTACCAGGATGCCGGTACCGCCGCTACCACTGTGGTGCTGGGGCGTGCTGACGCGCTGGCAGCTGACTCACCAGTCAGTGCCTATGCGGTCAATCGCTCTGAGGGCAAACTCGAGCTTGCCGGAGATATCTACGATGGTGCCCCGTTCGGCTTCGCTATTCCGAAGGATTCAGAACTTGGCCCAGTGCTGCAGCAGGCACTGCAGTACCTCATCGACAACGGCCAGTACAAGCAAATCCTGACCACATGGGGTTTGGAAGACGGTGCTTTGGAACGCGCCACTATTAACGGAGAGGAACTTTAAGTGAGCGACTCATCTGCGTCTGGCGCCCGCTACGAGGCCACACAGGCGGAACTCAACGAAGAAATTAAGGCCAAACCGCTGCCGCACCCGGGTCGCTGGATCACCGCAGCAGTGCTGCTGGTGCTCTTCCTGTGGTTCATCATCGGTGCCGCCCGCAACGAGGCCTACCACTGGGATGTTTACTTCCAGTACCTGTTCGACACACGAATAGCCGCTGCCGCTGGCTGGACCATTGCACTGACGGTCTTGGCCATGCTCATCGGTATCGTCGGCGGTGCTATCGTCGCCGTACTCCGCATGTCGGACAACCCCGTGCTGTCCACTGTTGCTTGGTTCTACCTGTGGGTTTTCCGAGGAACTCCGGTCTACGTGCAGCTGGTCTTTTGGGGCCTCCTCGGCACTATCTACTCGACGATTGACCTGGGCGTTGCCGAGGTTGATCTCAGCACCGTCCTGTCCAATACCTTTGTGTTGGCGTTCGTCGGTCTCGGCTTGAATGAGTCCGCATACATGGCTGAAATTGTCCGTGCCGGCATCCAGGCTGTCCCGGAGGGCCAGACCGAAGCATCGAAGGCACTGGGTATGAGCTGGTGGCAGACTGTCCGCCGCGCCATCTTGCCACAGGCTATGCGCATCATCATCCCGCCGACGGGCAACGAGTTCATCTCCCTGCTGAAGACCACTTCGCTGGTCATCGCAGTGCCGTTCTCGCTGGAACTCTACGGCCGCTCCACGGACATCGCCAATGCGCTGTTCCTGCCGGTGCCGATGCTGCTTGTCGCCGCCACCTGGTACTTGGTCATCACATCAATTCTGATGGTCGGACAGTTCTACCTTGAGCGCTACTTCGCCCGCGGCGCTACCCGTCAGCTCACCGCCCGCCAGCTGGCCGCGCTTGCCGACGCCGAAGGTGTGCCGCTTGCAAATGCTCGCGTTGTCGATAAGGACGAAGAGCACTTCTACCGAGAGGATCCGCAGTAAATGACTACCAAAGATTTGATGGTTGAGGCGCAAAAGGTTCGGAAGAACTTCGGCCGTCTCGAGGTCCTCAAGGGCATCGACCTGGAAGTTCCACGCGGTACGGTTACCTGCCTCATTGGTCCTTCGGGCTCCGGTAAGTCCACGCTGCTGCGCTGTATCAACCACCTGGAGAAGGTCAATGCCGGCCGTCTCTACGTCGATGGTTCCCTGATTGGCTACCGCGAAAAGAACGGCAGCCTCTACGAGATTTCCGCCGCAGAAGCTGCCCGTCAGCGTCGCGATATCGGTATGGTTTTCCAGAACTTCAATCTGTTCCCGCACCGCACGGTGCTGGGAAATATCACCGAGGCACCGGTGCTGGTAAAGGGTGTCTCTCAGGAGCAGGCTGAAAAGCGTGCCATGGAGCTGCTGGAGACTGTTGGTCTGGCGCACAAGGCCGATGCCTACCCTGTTCAGCTCTCGGGCGGTCAGCAACAGCGTGTTGCCATTGCTCGAGCCCTGGCCATGGAGCCGAAGCTAATGCTCTTCGATGAGCCGACTTCCGCTCTTGACCCCGAGCTCGTCGGTGAGGTTCTCAACGTCATGCGTGGTCTGGCCGATAAGGGCATGACCATGGTCGTCGTGACGCACGAGATGGGCTTTGCCCGTGAAGTCGCCGACCAGGTCGTGTTTATGGCTGACGGCGTGGTCGTGGAAAAGGGCACCCCGGATGAGGTGCTGGGTAATCCGCAGCACGAGCGCACCCGCAACTTCCTGTCTTCGCTGTTGAAGTAACAGCAAGCCTAAGCGCCAAAAGTTGCGGAGATTCCGCGAAACATAGTGACTGCCGCGCCGGTAGTCGCCAGAATGACCGCGAGCTTTCGGGCTTGCACAATGGGCACTCGTCGGGAAACGCGAGTGCCCAAAAATATACCCACAATCATGGCAACCAAACACAGCGGCCAGAGGATAACCGGTGTGGTGGCGAAGACAGATACGTCACCGCTGATTTCCTTGAACAGCAAGGACAACGCGCCGGAAACAAAGAAGAGCGGTTGCAGGGTGGCTGCAAATGTCTGCGCTGGCCAACGGGAAGCCTGTGCGTAAACGGTAATGGCTGGGCCCGCAATGCCGGCCAGGGTATTCATAAAACCGCCGGCCACGCCTGAGGCAACGGCGTATTGTGGGCCGTCGACACGCATGCGCTGAGGCATAACGGATGTCACTAGCAGCGCGAGTAGCACGAGCCCGCCGACCAGCACCTGGAGTGGACCGCTGGGCGTGTTGTGAACCACCCAAGCGCCGGGGAGCGCGCCGAGAGCCATCACCGGGCCAATCAGCCAGAACTTCTTCCAATCGACGTTTTCTCGCACCGAGATGGTCTGCATGATCGCATTGACCGATGCGAGCACGTTAATAATCAAAATTCCTGCTACGGGACCTGCAACCAGTGAGAGGACCGGACCTCCCAACAGTCCGAGCCCCATACCGGCTATTCGCTGCATCAGGGCCCCGACAAAAATCGTTGCCACGATAAAGACAAAAGCCCACACTGATAACTCCATGGGAGGGAGTTTACAGCGTGGGCTTTTCGGCTATTCGACGGGCGGGGTCGCCGAGGATCCGTCGTAAAGCGGAAACGTTAGCAGACTAGATGACGCCCTGAGCCAGCATTGCGTTAGCGACCTTCTTGAAGCCTGCGATGTTGGCACCGAGCACGTAGTTACCCTCGTGATCGTACTCAGCGGCGGTGGTTTCGCAGTTCTTGAAGATGTTGGTCATGATGCGCTTCAGGCGCTCATCGGTGTAGGAGAAGGACCAGGAATCGCGGGTAGCGTTCTGCTGCATCTCCAGAGCGGAGGTTGCAACACCGCCAGCGTTGGCAGCCTTGCCCGGCGCAAAGTGGACACCGTTGGCCTTGAAGACCTCGATAGCCTCCGGGGTGGACGGCATGTTTGCGCCCTCAGCAACGAAGCGGCAGCCGTTGTCGACCAGCAGCTTGGCGGACTCGCCATTGAGCTCATTCTGAGTTGCACACGGCAGTGCGACATCAGCCTTGAGCTCCCAGATGTTGCCACCCTCGTGGAACTCAGCGCCCTCAGCCTCAGCGACGTACTCGGAGACGCGAGCACGACGAACTTCCTTGATTTCCTTCAGCAGCTCGACGTCGACACCGTTCGGGGTGGAGACGTAACCGGAAGAGTCAGAGAAACCGACGACGGTAGCGCCGAGCTCCTGAGCCTTCTTAATGGCGTAGATGGCGACGTTACCGGAACCGGAAACGATGACCTTGGCACCGTTGATGTCAGCACCGTTGGCCTTCATCATCTCTTCAGTGAAGTAGACACAGCCGTAACCGGTGGCCTCGGTACGAACCAGGGAACCGCCCCAGGTCAGGCCCTTACCGGTGAGAACGCCGGACTCGTGCTGGTTGGCCATACGGCGGTACTGACCGAACAGGTAGCCAATCTCGCGGCCGCCGACGCCGATGTCACCGGCCGGGACGTCACGGTACTCACCGATGTGGCGGTGCAGCTCAGTCATGAACGACTGGCAGAAGCGCATGATTTCTAGCTCGGACTTGCCCTTCGGATCAAAGTCGGAGCCACCCTTGCCGCCACCGATCGGCAGGCCGGTCAGGGAGTTCTTGAAGATCTGCTCGAAGCCCAGGAACTTAATGATGCCGAGGTTCACGCTCGGGTGGAAGCGCAGACCACCCTTGTACGGGCCCAGCACAGAGTTGAATTGAACACGGAAGCCACGGTTGACCTGGACCTTCCCCTGGTCATCGACCCACGGCACGCGGAAAATGATCTGACGCTCCGGCTCACACAGACGCTGAACCAAGCCGTAGTCACCGTAGTGTGGGTCCTTTTCCAGGACGACCTTCAGCGACTCCAGAACTTCTGCCACTGCCTGGTGGAACTCCGGCTCACCGGCGTTTCGGGTGAGAATCTGGTCATAGAGTCCCGAAACCTTCTGCTCGATATTCAAAATAAACCTCTCTGCGAAACCATTATGGCGCCCACGAAGAACAAACCGTCAGCGGTTGTAAACCACTTCCCGGTTGCCGTAACTCGGTGGCACAGGTTGTGTGCACAAGGACTGGGCAACTGTAGATATTGAAGCGGACATAATTATACAACGGCATATTGCTGGGAAAACTCGTAGCGATTTGCGCTACACCCGTTGGCCAAGCCAATCACTGACTCTGTGGAGGCTTACACTTTTCACGAATTAGGTAGGAAATTACCTAAATACGGCAACATTCCAGGGATACGTCGCAACAGATTCGAGCATTTCGTCGAACTCACGCAGCACTGGGTCCGGGGGCAATTCTGCACGCGGAGTCAGTAGCTCAGAGAGGTCCATAGCGAGTTCATTGAGAGAACCGCCGTGCTGATCGAAGCTCAAGAGATAACGGAATACCTTCCTATCCCCCAACGGCTCCTTCGGGTTCTCACGCTCCCACTGCTCCACCAACTGCGCGTCAGTGTCCGCCGACGCCACCGAAACATCCACGTCACTAATTCGCCCGGCGCGGTCAAACTCACTCAACTTGGTACGAAATGCCTCGGCCAGCGCCTCCGATTCGGTCGGCTTCACCAGGCAGTGAAAAACAATCTTCGACATAACTTCACAGGCTAAGCCACGCGAGACGGCCAGACAATAGCTAACCGTCGTCAAGCCCTGTCCCCCTACATTGGCGCGCCGACCGCCAGCAAAGACGTAGTGTTGGACTTATGCAGGCTTTCAGCAATCCCCTCATCACGCTTGCCGACGGCACGGTGAAGCAAGTCAATCCTTTTTCCGGTACCCAGGTGTGGACAGTCCCAGGTCGTGGCAATCGGCCGTTGGGAATTAAGCACACGGATCCGCAGCCATTGAGCGAGGAGGATTTTGGATCCCGCGACTCCTTTGGCTGGAACAACCTGCTGCAAACCCCGCCGGAGAAGGCCCGCGTTGTCCTCGACGAATCGGTATTCGGCGGCTACAGCACGGTGACCGGAGTACTGCCCGACCAGCTCTTCGACACCACCGCGGAGTTCCGCCGCGTGCCCAACCTGTTCGAGATCGTCTCCTATGACTATTGGTCGGAAAACTATGGCTTCGAGCCCGACCGCGAAACTCAGCAACGTATGGAGGCCTACCTCGATGACCCGAAGGGCCGCGAGCACGTGCTCAACATCATTCGCACGCGCTACCGCGCCGCTGGACGCAGTGAAGAGGAAATCAACGCGCTTTCCGACGAGGAATTGCTGCGCCGCGCCCCAAGCTATTTCGCCGGCGGCCACGATGTGATTGTTGCCCGTCGCCACTTTGTCGACGGCGCTACCCACGATAACCAGCTGGCTTCTTCTGGCACATTGAGCGTTGCCGAGCACCGCGCACTCATTGCGTTTACCGTCGAGTCGATTGCTGACCTGTACCGACGGAACCGCTACGTGCGTTATGTGGCCGCTTTCCAAAACTGGCTGAAACCGGCAGGCGCAAGCTTCGATCACTTGCACAAGCAGCTTGTGGCCATCGATGAGCACGGCGAGCAGCTCAAGCGCGAAGTGCAGGCGGTGCGCAAGAACCCGAATATCTACAACGAATACGCAGTGGACTATGCGGCCCGCCACAACCTGGTTATTGCGGAAAACGAGCACGCGGTGGCTTTCGCAGGATTCGGACACCGCTACCCGACGCTGGAGATCTTCTCGAAGTCGGATGTCTGCGAACCGTGGCTGCAAACCCGGGCTGAGATAGACGCAATGTCGGACCTGATTCACGCATGTCATGCCGCTGCCGGGCCCACCATTCCGTGTAACGAGGAATGGCACCACCGCCCTGTCGATTTGGATGCCCGCATGCCGTGGCGCGTAATGATTAAGTGGCGCACCTCAAATTTGGCCGGTTTTGAAGGTGGCACCAAGATTTATCTGAACACCATCTCCCCATGGGATCTGCGCGACCGCGTTGTCCCGGAGATGTACCGTTTACGGGAGACCGGAAAGATTTCGGACAGCATTCACATTGCGACCGAGTGCCAGTGCCAGCCAAACTCGCTGAAGTACAACCCGCTCGTCGAAGACGGGTCGCGACTGTAGTTCTCTGGCACAGAGTAGAGAGAAGTTAGGAGTCTTAATCCAGGTGAGCAACAATGAAGCACGACTGAGCCGCATTCGCGACCTCATCGCCACTCATCGAGTGCCATTGGACAGGCAGTGGGAAATCTACCGTTACCTGCACCAGCACCCGGAGCTATCTCAGGCGGAGGAGAAAACTGCCGCGTATCTGGCCGGTGCTCTTCGCGACATGGGCACTTACACGGTGTATGAGGGAATCGGTGGTCACGGCCTCGTTGGTGTCATGGAAAATGGCCCCGGCCCTACCGTGCTGTTCCGCGCTGATATCGATGCGCTTCCGGTGTTCGAGGAAACCGGTGTGGACTTCGCTTCCTCTGCCACCGGTACCGCCCGCGATGGTTCTGCCACCGCCGTCATGCACGCCTGTGGCCATGACATGCACATGACGGCCGGTCTTGGTCTGGCTAGCCTGATGGCAGCAACTAAGTCTGAGTGGTCGGGTACTTTCATTGCCCTGTTCCAGCCCGCCGAGGAACTGGCCTGTGGTGCACAGGCTATGATTGACGACGGCCTGGCAGACCTCATCCCCACCCCAGATGTGTGCTTCGGCCAGCACATTGTTCCCGGCCCCGCAGGTCAGGTAATGACCATGCCCGGCCCGGCACTTGCTGGCTGTGACACCATTAGCATCACGCTGACAGGTCGCTCCGCACATGGATCTATGCCGCACAACGCCATTGACCCGACGTACTTGGCTGCCGCAATCGTTCTGCGCTTGCAAGGAATTGTGGGGCGCGAGATTCCTCCCCACGAGTTTGGTGTTTTGTCCGTCGGCACGCTGCAGTCCGGCAATTCGAATAACACAATCCCCGGTCAGGCCAAGATTGTGCTGAATATTCGCTACTACTCCAACGATGTGCGCGCGAAGCTCATTGCGGGCATTGAGCGCGTTGTTCGTGGCGAGTGCCTGGCTTCCGGCACTGAGGTTGAGCCTGTGATTGAGTACTCCGATCACGGCGAAGTCACTGACAATGATCCGGAGGCGTTTGCCACGATTCGCCCGGTCATGGACGCTGTGCTCGGCGACGATTCCACCGATGCTGTGCCGTGGACCGCATCGGAGGACTTCTCAGACCTGCCGCGTGGACTGAACTGCCCATATGTCTACTGGACCGTTGGCGCCACACCTCGGGATACGTGGGAAGCCGCCGTTGCTGCCGACCGCGTGGTCGAAGACGTACCGTCGAATCACATGCCGACATTCCTGCCGGACTTCGAGCCGACGGCTACCTCCGCGACTTCTGCCGCCGCTGCCGCCGTACTGTCCTACTTGGCAAAGTAAGAGCTGCGTGCCGGCCGCTTGCCACCGCGCACAGCGCAAAGATCCCACCAAACAGCCCGACAGCCCAGGTCGAAAGGCTCCAAGCAAAAAGCCGGTAAGCCCCAAAAGGGCTTACCGGCTTTTCCTAACGCGCCAGAGAGCTAGCGAGCGTCCTCGCCAATAACGTGGACGTGAATCATGTTGGTATTGCCCTCATTTCCTGGAGGGGTACCAGCAACAACGACCAGCGTGTCGCCAGCGTTGTAGTTTTCCATGGTCAAGAGCTGCTCATCGATGACCTGCATGATCTCATCCGTGCTGTTAACCTCGCGCACCAAGAAGGTCTCCGCACCCCACGTCAGCGCAAGCTGCGAACGAACCTGCTGATTCGGAGTGAATACCAGCAGCGGCAGGCGAGAGTGCAAGCGTGCCACACGGCGAGCGGTATCACCCGAGGTGGTGAAAGCAACCATAGCGCGGGCATTCAAGCGCTCACCGATATCGCGAGCTGCGTAGGAAATCACACCACGCTTCGTGCGAGGCATGTGGGTCAGCGCAGGAACTTCCCCCTCGCGCTCAGCGGCGGTGACGATGCGAGCCATGGTCTTAACCGTGGACTGCGGGTACTTACCAACCGAGGTCTCACCCGAGAGCATCACGGCATCTGCGCCATCGAGCACAGCGTTGGCCACGTCGGAGGCCTCCGCACGAGTCGGGCGCGAGTTCGAAATCATGGAGTCGAGCATCTGGGTGGCGACGATGACCGGCTTGGCGTTCTCGCGGGCAATCTGAATAGCGCGCTTCTGAACCAGCGGAACATCTTCCAACGGCACCTCAACACCAAGGTCACCACGGGCGACCATCACGGCATCGAAAGCCAGGATGATGGCCTCGAGAGACTCGACTGCCTCTGGCTTCTCCAGCTTGGCGATAATCGGGACACGACGGCCAACCTCATCCATGACCGCATGGACCAGTTCGACGTCGGAAGGCGAACGGACGAAGGACAGCGCGATGAAGTCGACTCCCAGCTTCAGAGCGAAGCGCAGGTCGGCGATATCCTTCTCTGACAGAGCCGGCACCGAGATGTTCATCCCCGGCAGGGAAACACCCTTGTTGTTCGAGACCGGACCGCCCTCGATGACACGGCACACCACATCGTTGCCATCTACCTCGATGCACTCCAGGCCCACCTTGCCATCGTCGACAAGCAGGCGATCGCCCGGACGGGCATCGTCAGCGAGATTCTTGTACGTGGTGGAGACGCGGTCGTGCGTGCCTTCGACATCGTCGACGGTGATGCGGACAATCTCGCCGTCAGCCCAATACGTCGAGCCTTCCTTAAAACGACCGAGGCGAATCTTTGGTCCCTGCAAGTCGGCGAGAATACCGACGGCATGTCCCGTAGCGTCGGATGCTTCACGCACCCAGTGGTAGTTCTGAGCGTGGTCCTCATGCTCACCGTGAGAGAAATTCAGGCGGGCAACATCCATGCCGGCGTTGACCAGCCCGGTAATCCCCTCCAGCGAAGCAACTGCTGGACCGAGGGTACATACAATCTTCGTTCGTCTAAGCACGGCCTCCAGCCTAGTCCCTTAACGGGCTATGCGTCAGTTGGAAGCACTGTGAGCTTCAGCAGCCTCGCGCTCTCCCCCGACTTCAGCTGCGGTTTCGCGGCTCTTGGACCGCAGAATCCACAAAGCAATGACAGCGCAGAAAAAGACCACGAGCGACGTGATGTTATTAATACGCACACCGAATATCAGCGTTGCGTCATCGACGCGCATGAGTTCAATGAAGAAACGCCCCAAAGTGTAGGCCGCGACATAGAGCGCAAAGACGCGTCCTCCGCCCATCTTGAACTTTCGGTCCGCCCACACAATGACCAGACAGGCGAGGACGTTCCACACCATCTCGTAGAGAAACGTTGGATGCACCACGGCCAGCACTTCGCCTGTCGACGTTCCGGTGACAGGGGCAACCCGGCCAAACTCATCAACTCGTTGGTAAATTTCCAGGCCCCACGGAAGTGACGTTGGGCCACCGTAGAGTTCCTGGTTGAACCAATTGCCCAGACGCCCAATGGCCTGTCCAAGGATGATCGCGGGTGCGGCCGCGTCAAGAACTGGCGCAAACGGCACCTTTCGCCACTTAGCGACCGCCCACGCGGCCAGCACCCCCAGCGCCACCGCTCCCCAGATGCCGAGGCCACCATTGGTGATTTTCAGTGCATCGGCGGGATTGGCGCCGAGGCCGAAGTACTTCTCCCAGTCAGTGGCGACGTGGTAGAGACGGCCGCCGATAATGCCCGCAGGAATAACCGCAATGGCAATGTCGAGGACCAACTCCGGGTCTCCACCCCTGGCCGCGTAGCGGCGCTGCATCCAATAAATGCCGACGAGTACGCCAACCAAGATGGAAATCGCGTAACCGCGCAGTGGTAGCGGTCCTAACTGCCACACCCCCTGCGGCGGAGAGGGAATGTTGGCCAGATACGTCGTTGCAGTTTCAGCGAGAACAAGGGTGGAACTCATAAATGCGCTAGCTCTCTCCTCGTACGCCCGCGGCGAGTTCACGGGCGAGCGTTACCAGGTCATCGGTGCTCTTCATCGCGGCCTTGATCAGTGCCGAGCCAACGATTACGCCATCCGCAAACTCGGCAATCTCCGCGGCCTGTGCCCCATTGGAGACACCCAAACCGACGCACACCGGTGTATCGGTGACCTCGCGCGTGCGGGCAACCAATTTGCCGGCGGCCGAGTCGACGCTAGCCTGGGCACCTGTGACACCCATGTGGCTGGTGGCGTAGACGAAGCCGGTCGACGCGGTGGCAGTTAGCTGCAGACGCTCGTTGGTCGATGACGGGGCCACCAACATGATGTTGGACAGACCATTGGCCTCAGCTGCACGCTGCCATTGGCCGGCCTCCTCGGGGATAAGATCCGGGATGATGGTGCCACGACCACCAGCGGCGGCCAAGTCCTTGGCGAAACGCTCCGGACCATACTGGAGAATCGGATTCCAGTAGCTCATGACCACACAGGTACCGCCGTGCTCGGTGACTTCGCGAACCACCCGCATAATCTCACGGGTACGGAAGCCCGCATCCAGAGCCACGTTGGCGGCATCCTGAATGGTTGGGCCATCCATCATCGGGTCGGAGAAAGGCAGGCCGACCTCGATGATGTCGGCGCCAGCGTCGACAATCGCCTTGATGTTCTCAATCGACTTATCGGTGGTCGGGAAACCCGCTGGGTAGTAGCCGATGAATGCTGCGCGGTTTTCCTCACGGACCTTGTCAAAGACGTCACTCAGACTCATTTAGGACTCCTCCATCAGATCAAACCACTTAGCAGCGGTGTCGACATCCTTGTCACCGCGACCGGAAACATTGACAATAATCAGCGGCTTACGGCCCAGCTCTTCATTCAGTTCACCGCTGATGAGTCGGGCGGCAGCCACCGCGTGTGCGGACTCGATAGCGGGCAGGATGCCCTCCATCCGAGTCAGGTCCTGGAATGCCTGCATCGCCTGGGTATCGGTCACCGGCAGGTAGGACGCGCGATCAATATCAGCCAGGTAAGAGTGCTCCGGGCCCACGCCCGGGTAATCCAGACCCGCGGAAATCGAATGAGACTCTGTAATCTGGCCGTCCTCGTTCTGCATCAGGGCGGCGAAGGAGCCCTGGAACACCCCCGGATTACCGGCGGCCGAAATCGGTGCTGCATGGCGACCGGTCTCAACACCGTCACCGCCAGCTTCAGCGCCAATCAGTCGAACCGATTCATCATCGATGAAGTGGTGGAACGCGCCGATCGCATTAGAACCGCCGCCGACACACGCCACGACAGCGTCGGGAAGCGAGCCGGTCTCCGCGAGGATCTGCTGGCGTGCCTCGGCGCTGATGATGCGCTGGAAGTCGCGCACCATTGTTGGGAACGGGTGCGGGCCGGCTGCAGTGCCGAAGCAGTAGTAGGTGTCATCGGCGTGTGAAACCCAAAAACGCATGGCCTCATTGATCGCGTCCTTGAGAGTCTTCGAACCAATCTCGACCTCGATAACCTCGGCACCAAGCAGGCGCATGCGGGCGATATTGAGGCGCTGGCGGATTGCGTCGACCTTGCCCATGTAGATACGGCAGTTAAGGCCGAGCAGCGCACAGGCAGTCGCGGTTGCGACACCGTGCTGGCCGGCACCGGTCTCGGCAATGATGTTCTTCTTGCCCATGCGCTTAGCAAGCAGAACCTGCCCCAAGACGTTATTAATCTTGTGGCTACCGGTGTGATTCAAATCCTCGCGCTTGAGCCAGACGTCAGCGCCGATATCAGCGGAGAACTTCTCCGCGTAGTACAGCGGCGAGGGACGTCCGACATAAGTACGCTGAAGCCGGTCGAGCTCATCGAGAAAATCCTGATCAACGCGGGCCTTCGCGTAGCCATCGGTGACCTCACCGATAACGGCCATCAGCGCCTCCGGCACAAACTGGCCGCCCCACTTACCCCAGTGCCCAATGGCATCTGATTCGTGGTTCGTTGTCTCCGCGATAACCTCACCCATCGTGGGCAGGCGGTCACCGCGGGCATCATGATTCTTGAAATCTTGGTCACTCACAGTTATCTATTGTGGACTATCCCCACCGGTTGCGGGGACATAAGGCCTAAGAAACTGTGGTGTGCCAGCACAACAGGTGTGACACGCAACCAAACTAGGCGCAGTTCGCAGCGCGGTACAGCTGCTTATCGCAACTGCGGTCTATCACTACTCGCTGCGGAGTGTCGGGTGGACACCGGCGGCAACGAGACGTCGGCAAGCCTCACCCGGCTTGCCCGCGGTAACCAGGCCCTCGCCCACCAGTACCGCGTCGGCGCCGTGGGAGGCGTAGTAGCGCAGTTCCTCCGGCCCCTTGACACCGGACTCTGCCACCTTCACAACATGATCCGGCAACATCGGCGCAAGGCGTTCGTACACGGAGAGATCCACGTCGAGGGTCTTTAGATTGCGGGCGTTGATGCCGAGGATCTTGGCACCAGCGGCCTCGGCACGCTCGACCTCTTCTTCGGTGTGCGCCTCAACCAGAGCGTTCATGCCAAGCGACTCGGTGCGATCCAGCAGGGATTCCAGCGTCGGCTGATCCAAAGCGGAGCACATCAGCAGCACCAGGTCGGCACCGTGTGCGCGGGCCTCATGGACCTGGTACGGAGTGACGATGAAATCCTTGCGCAGCACTGGAATGTTGACCGCGCGGCGCACGGCATCGAGGTCGGCGAGCGAACCGCGGAAGCGGCGCTCCTCAGTCAGACAGGAAATGACAGCCGCGCCACCCTGCTCGTACTCTGCCGCCAAGACCTCCGGCGAAGGGATGTCAGCCAGCTCTCCCTTCGACGGAGAGGCACGCTTGACCTCTGCAATCACCTGCACCCCGGGCTTAGCCAGTGCCGCCACGGCATCAATCGGCGACGGCGCCTTCAGCGAGAGCTCCTTGATTTCACCGTAGGAAATCTTGGCTTCCCGAGCAGCGAGATCTTCCCGCACGCCCTCAATAATCTTGTCCAGAACGTTAGCCACGGCCTTACTCCTTATCCAGATCCGTAGGATCTACACCGGCATCCAAAGCATCCCACAGAACTCGACCCGACTGTGGGTCTTCCTCCAGGTCCTCGGCGATACGCTGACGGCGTACCTCCGGGGTCTCATACGCGCTGGACTTCTGCTTCTTCACAGTACCCGGTCGACGCACCAACAATACCGCCCCGACCAGCGCCAATGCGCAGCACAGCAAGGCCAGGGATGGCCCCATCGCATGCACTTCAATCGCTGAGATCTGCGCCCAGTCTGCCACAGTCACCGCATCACTGGCGCGCTGTGAGGCGCTTCCCGACGTCAACAAATCCAGTGCCCGCTGGGAATCCACCCCGTCTTCTCCGCTGGCAAGCAGAGTCATCGGAGTCCACGACGCCGCAACTGCGAGCAGCGCCGCGAGGCCACCGACAATACGGCGCCCCAGTGAGCCCAAAATGGTGGTGGCAAACAGTGCAGCCACCATTGCCAGCGCAATCGACGTCAACTCTGGAGCCCAGACTGCGCCCACCAAATCTGTGGTCGCTGGACCGGACTTGTCATCAACAGTATCGACCGTCAGCCACGCACTACGGCTGCACAACCACATTCCCGCTGCGGCCACACCAATGAGGCCACCGGAGAGCATCGTTGTCGACTTCATCGAAAACCTAGCTCCTTTCCGCTGGGACTAGTGTCTCAGCTGCCGCGACAGCTCGCAGCACGGCCGCGGCCTTGTTGCGGGTCTCCTCATCCTCTGCCACCGGGTCAGAGTCACTGACAATTCCGCCGCCAGCCTGAACATAGACCGTATCGCCCTTCTTCACACCTGTGCGGATGGCAATTGCCTGATCGGTATTGCCCCGGAAGTCAAAGTATCCAACAGTGCCGCCGTAAACACCCCGACGCGTGTCTTCGAACTTGTCGATAATGCTCAGCGCGGAAGGCTTCGGCGCACCCGACAGCGTTCCCGCTGGGAAGGTGGCCGCGAACGCGTCGACGGCAGTGGCGTCGCTGGAAAGCTCGCCGGTGACCGTAGAGACCAGATGCATAACGTGACTGTAGCGCTCAATATGACGGAAGTCGTGCACAACTACACTGCCCGGGCGGCAGACACGTCCGAGGTCATTGCGGCCAAGATCAACGAGCATCAGATGCTCACTATTTTCCTTCTCGTCTGCCAGCAAATCAGCTTCCAGCGCATTGTCCTGCTCCACCGTGGCACCGCGCGGACGTGTGCCCGCGATGGGATTGGTGATGACCTCACTGCCCTGAACTGCCACGAGTGATTCCGGGGAGGAACCGACAATTTGAAAAGCGGTAGCGGAGAAGTCCTTGGTTGGAACGTTGACCAGGAACATGTAGGGCGACGGATTGGAAACCCGCAGGATGCGGTAGATATCAAAAGCTGACGCCTGCGTGTCCATCTCGAACCGCTGCGAGAGCACAATCTGGAACGCATCACCAGCTCGGATGTGGTCCTTACAACGCTCAATACGATCCATGTGGTCGTCGGCGGCGCGCTGGCGACGAATCACCGGCTCTGGGAAGCTAATTTCCGCCGGACGCAGATCAGAAGGCTCTGACAACCGCTCCACCATCGCATTGACACGGTCACAGGCGGTGTCATACGCCTGGTCAATCCGCTCATCCGAGCCGTCCCAGTTGACAGCATTGGAAATCAGCCACAGCACGCCCTCGTGGTGGTCAAAAGCAGCCAGATCCTCCACCAGCAGCTGCATGAGCTCCGGAATCTGCAAATCATTGTCAGTGGTATCCGGCAGCTGTGGCTCGATGTAGCGGACAATGTCATGCCCGAAGTAGCCAACGAGACCAGAGGTGAGCTTGGGTACCGAGGCATCGTCGGCAAGCGGAAGCTCCGTGTGCAGCAGCTCCAGCGTGCGACGCAGAGCATCCAACGGATTTCCGCCCTCTGGCGCACCCGACGGCGCATTACCAATCCAGGTTGCCTCCCCCGCATCATCCACCGTCAGCGCAGCACGACTGCCGCAACCGATAAATGACCAGCGCGACCACGACTGCCCCACATCGGAGGACTCCAGCAAGAAAGTGCCGGGACGATCGGCCGCGAGCTTGCGGTAGGCCGACAGCGCCGTTTCGCCGTCCGCCAAAACCTTGCGAACCACGGGCACGACCCGATGGTGTGCAGCCAGTTCACGAAAGCGCTCACGCGTGGTCATGGTGATACGAGTCATAGCCGCTATTGTGCCACGCACCCCGGATTGCACATCACTTAACCCCGGACTTCACCGGAGGTGGGCGCGCTTGACGACGAAATCCCCACCTCGGCAACCCGGATCGACTGATTAGCCCTCGAACACGGGATGCACGTCAAAGCAGCTATGCGAGCCAGTGTGGCATGCCGCGCCGTCCTGCACTACCTGCATCAGCACGGTATCGCCATCACAGTCCAACGCCAGCGATGTCACGGTCTGGAAATGGCCACTAGTAAGCCCCTTAATCCAGTACTCGGACCGGGAGCGCGACCAGTAAGTGCCGCGCTTGGTAGCGATGGTGTACGCCAGCGCGTGGGAATCCATCCACGCCATCATGAGCACGCGGCCAGTGGATTCCTCCTGCACAATAGCGGGAATCAAGCCGTCAGCGTTGAACTTGGCGATGTTCGCGATATCTGCTGGGAGCGTGTACTCACGCGGATCGTCGCCGGCGCCGTGAGCTGCAGCGCCCGGGGCTAGACCAGTCACTGGCGCACCTCGATTCCCTCGCGGGCCATCTCTTCCTTAACCTCAGCAATGCTGACCTCGCCGAAGTGGAAAATGGATGCGGCCAACACCGCGTTGGCGCCGGCGCGCACTGCTGGCGGGAAGTGCTCTGCCTTGCCCGCACCGCCAGAGGCAATCACCGGGACGTCGACGGCAGCGCGGACTTTCTCCAGAAGCTCCAGGTCGAAACCGTCCTTGGTGCCGTCGCCGTCCATGGAGTTCAGCAGAATCTCGCCGACCCCGAGCTCCTCGCCGCGGCGTGCCCACTCGACGGCGTCGATCCCCGCCGAGCGTGAACCACCGTGCGTCGTCACCTCGAAGCCCGACGGCTGCGGCGTGCCTCCCTCGGGAACGCGGCGGGCATCCACCGACAGGACGACACACTGCGCACCGAAGCGGCGCGACAGCTCGCTGAGCAGTTCTGGACGTGCGATCGCAGCGGTATTGACACTGACCTTGTCAGCTCCGGCGCGGAGCAGCTGATCGACATCCTCGACGCTGCGCACGCCACCGCCGACCGTCAGCGGAATGAAGACCTCACTTGCGGTGCGACGCACCACGTCGAGCATGGTGCCACGGCCATCCTTGGAAGCCGTGACATCCAGGAAGGTCAGCTCATCAGCGCCCTCCTCGCCATAGCGGCGAGCCAGCTCCACCGGATCGCCGGCATCACGGAGATTCTCAAAGTTAACCCCCTTGACGACCCGCTCATTGTTGACATCCAGGCAAGGAATCACGCGTACTGCCAGAGACATAGTTTTTAAGTTCTCCTCGTGTTAGCTCAAAGTTGTGGATCGACGGTTTGCGCAACCACCCAGCTCGGGACGTCGCCCACGGTTTAGCTCCGGAAAGTCTCCGGACGACCCAGTTGGTCAATAATCGACCGCAGCGTGGCATGAACATCGCGAGTTCCCGCCAGCACGCCTACGGAATCATGCCGCCAAGGATTGCCCGCCAAGTCTGTGACCACGCCACCGGCTTCGGAAATCTGAAGTACACCAGCTGCGTTATCCCACACATGCGGTGAGAAAGTCACGGTGCCGCCGAATGCCCCCATCGCGGTGGAACCCAAGTCCACTCCGACAGAGCCAGTAATTCGGATCGTCGGATAGCGTTCGCCCACCTTTGACAGCAGCAGTTGACGCCACTTGCGCGGGAGTGTGCCGTCGGTACTCGCGATGACGGACCCGAAGGCAATCGAAACCGGGCGGCCGGCCTCGGCGTCGATGTTGACGCGACGGCCGTTGACGAACGTGCCGCTACCTTTAGCTGCGGTAATACGCCGGCGTAGCAGAGGCATGGAGGTAATACCAACCACCGGCTCCCCCTCATGCATGAGTGTGAGCAGCATGGCACACAGCGGAAAACCGTTGGAATAGTTCGTGGTGCCGTCAATCGGATCGATGACCCAGGCGGTATGTTCCTCGGGGACTTTGCCACCGAATTCCTCGCCGTAGACGGGCAGCCCAGAATACTGCGTGAGGAGCTTGCGCAGACGACGCTCAATTTCCAGGTCAGTCTCCGTCGCGAAATCTCCGCGCGGCTTCATGACAACCGGGTCCGCGCCCACCTGCTGCGTGAACAGGCCTTCAACCTCATCGAGCGCCGCTTCAGCAATAGCGAGCATCGCCCGCGGTTCCAGGGCATCCATACTTTCTAAGTCCTTCATCCGCCGTCTCAGCCGGGGTGCCGTTTGCTCGTTAACGCTTTCGCTTGACGACGTCTCCCCGGCCCGGCCACGAAAGTGTTCTCTTTAGCCGCGAGCTACTGCCAGGGCCTCTTCCAGGGTGAAACGCCCTGCGTAGAGCGCCTTACCCACAATTGCGGAGTCAACGCCCTCATCGACCAGTGTGGCAATAGCTGCAATGTCGTCCAGGCTGCTGACACCGCCGGAAGCGACGATTGGAGCATCGGTAGCAGCGGCGACCTCGCGCAGCAGTTCCACATTCGGCCCCTGCAGGGTGCCGTCCTTGGAGACGTCAGTCACCACGAAACGGGATGCACCCTGAGCATCCAGGCGCTCCAGCACCTCCCAGAGGTCACCGCCGTCGGAGACCCAGCCGCGGCCGCGCAGGCGCCACTGCCCCTCTTCGTTAAGAACATCCAGACCAATGGCTACACGGTCGCCGTAGTTGGCGATAACCTCGCGGCACCACTCCGGATTCTCCAGTGCGGCGGTGCCAATATTGACGCGGGCACAGCCGGTGGCCAGCGCAGCCTCGAGCGAAGCGTTGTCACGGATACCGCCGGAGAGCTCCACCTTCACGTCGAGCTTGCCCACCACGTCGGCAAGCAGGTCGTAGTTCGAACCGCGACCGAACGCGGCATCGAGGTCGACCAGGTGGATCCACTCAGCGCCTGCGTTCTGCCAATTCATGGCAGCTTCCAGCGGTGCACCATAGGAAGTCTCGGTTCCAGCAGCACCCTGAACAAGGCGCACAGCCTGGCCATCGGCTACGTCTACAGCGGGCAGCAGGGTCAAACTCATGGGGGCTCTACTCTCTTCGACTTTTGGGCGTTGTGGCGATTGTCACCACGATGCTTGTTGCTAGTTATCTCAGTATAGGTGGTCTAGGTGGCGAAACTCCGTCACCTACCAGGTAGTGCGGTTAGGGCAGATACTACCGATTGGGCAACTACAGCGTGTCCACCCAGTTCTGCAGCAGCTTCAACCCTGCTTCACCAGACTTCTCAGGGTGGAACTGCGTGGCCCACAGCGGACCGTTTTCCACGGCTGCGATAAACCGATCGGATTCGTGGGCAGACCACGTCACCAGCGGCGGAGCGATGCGAGAATCCGTATTAAGGTCCCACTTGCGCACACCGTAGGAGTGGACGAAGTAAAAACGCTGACCCTCCAGTCCCTTAAACATCTTTGAGCCTTCCGGTACTTCAACCGTGTTCCAGCCCATATGCGGCAGAATCGACGCCTCGAGACGCTCGACAGTACCGGGCCATTCACCACAACCCGGGGTGCCGGTGACAGCTGCGGATGCGTCGGTCTCCGCTGCGTGGATGCCGTCGGCGTACTCGACGCCGCGGTCAAAGAGCACCTGCATACCGACGCAGATTCCCATCACTGGTCGACCACCTGCGAGTCGTGAGCCGATTAGGCGCGGCCCTTGTACTCGATGCAAACCCTCCATGCATGCGGCATAGGCGCCGACGCCGGGAACGAGCAGACCATCGGCCTCCATCACGGTCTTCGGATCGGCGGTCACAATAACCTCGGCACCCGTGGTGGCCACAGCGCGCTCAGCTGAACGCAAATTACCGGAGCCGTAATCAAGGATGGCAACGGTCGGGGTCTTCGTCGAAGGTGAGACTTGTTCCATAGTTGGACATTTTAAGGCGCTGGGAATCGATGTTTGCCACTTACCCCAAGAAAACTGCCTGGATAGGCAAAAGCACTGGTATACAACTACCGAATACTTTGGTAAACTCAAGGTTAACAACAGGTTAACTAAGTTATTGATTTATCCCTAATACCCCTGATTACTTTTCACAGAGAGGCTCCGACGCCATGACTACCGCATCCGTTCTTAGTAAATCATTTGCCATTGTCCGCGAGGACCTTCACCGACTCTATGGTGCAGCCTGCGATGCTGCGACTATCGATTCCATCCTCGACGATGTCATTGCAGAGCTGTCCAGCTCTGCGAAGGTGACTAACTTCCTCCCCGTCCTCGCCGAACGCGAGGCCACCGAACGCATCAAGGCCGCGAGCGGATGCAAGGACTGCGCCCCGCGCCAAGAGATTCTCTTTGCCGATAGCCGCGGTTCCGGCCGCAGTCAGATTGCCACTGCCCTGGCCTACCACCTGGTTGGCGACGAAGTCTTTATCCGCACTATCGGCCTCAATCCAGAGGATGGCCTGAACCCTCGCGTCGTCGCGGCTCTTCACGACCGTGGCGTGGACACCTCACGCCTCACCCAAAAGGTGATTACTCCCCGCGTTTCCCACCGCGCCGACGTTGTCGTACTCATGGGCATCGACGAGACACCAGCAGTCCCCGGCGACCGCTACGTGGAATGGGATGTCGCAGATCCGGACAATCTCGCAGACGATGAGCTCCAGTCGCTTATCGACGATATCGAAACCCGCCTGCGGGCTCTCTTCACCGAGATGGACGTCGCCGTCGCGTAAACAGGCACGGCTGCCCCACGCCGGGGGTTGAATCTAATAACCAAAAAGAGTGGCTGCGCAAGAACTTGCGCAGCCACTCTTTTTCAAATGTCTCTTTGTGTGTAGTTACTTCTTCTTGCGGTCCCGAACCGTCAAACGCGTCACTGCATTCTTTGCCGGGCGGGCAACACGCACAGCGGCCTCCGGCGTACGACGCTTCACGGCATCTCCCAGACGACGCAGCGTAGCGCGGGTGTTCTGGTATTCCGCCACGCGGTGCTTTCCGATGATTCGGTCGAGCACCGCACCAATGAGGCCAACTGCCAGCAGAGCTGCCGCAAAGGCAAAGACAGCCGGGTACGGACGGAGTGCAGCCGCGGCTACGGCTCCCAGAACGAACGAGCCGATACCAGTGCCCGAGTCAAAGGACATGTTCCAGAAGGCACTGGCCTCAGCAGTACGGTCACGCGGCAGGCGGGCAAACATCAGCAGCAGAGCCTCATTTTGCACTATGCCGAAGCCCGCGCCGTAGAAAATGGCCGCAACCAGCAGCAGCCAGGCCGACAGATCAAAGAGAACCACGCCGGACATCATCAGCAGGCCAACAAAACCACTGATCAATGCCGGAATCAGCAGAATTCCAGCCTCCGACTTCCGGTCGGCGTAGATTCCTGCGAAATAACGGAACACCATCTGCGCGCCACCGAGAACAGACAGCGACAGGCCAGCCACAACCGCACCGGAGACCAGATCAATTTCGCGAGCTGCCGGGGCAAGGAATGCGGAAATACCACCAAAGCCCATCGCAATCGTGCAAATTGCGAGCGCGGGAATGGCCACCAGCTTCCATGTGGCAACGTGCTCAACGGGGCTCGGCTGAGTTGCTGCAGATCCGGGCACAGGATCGCCGACGTCTTCCTTGCCGCCCTTGCCCTCCTTCGGCGCTGGCTTAATCTTCGGGATAAAGAGTGCCATCAACGAACCGACAAGCGAGATGACGGCGCCCAGGACATAAACAGGGGTGTAAGAACCCGTCTTGTCCGCAATGATTAGTCCTAGTGGCAAGAAAATGAGCTCAGATAAACCAACTGCCACACCGAGAACGCCAGAGGCCTTACCCAGAAATTTCATTGGCACTAGCTCGGCAATCAATGCGGACTCGGCGACAGTCAACGCACCGAAGCCCATACCGCGGAGAACCGCAATGATGAGCACCAAAGCAGCATCGGTGCCAAAGATGTGCAGAATCGTCGGCAAGCCCAGAAACAGACCTGAAATCAGCATGGTCATGCCGTAGCCAAGACGGCGACACATACGTGGAGTCTGCGTCTGTGTGAGAACGGTAGCGGCCATAAAAACACCGGTGTAGGCACCGGCGAGCGAGGTTCCACCGCCATCGTCAAGAATTGCCTGCGGAATGACAGGCATGAGGAGTGACCAGCCACCGAAGGCGGCCATCACGGCGACTAGCGTAGGTACTAGTCCGGGCGCTTTCCACATGCTGTCCAGTTCGTCCAACTGCCTGCGGTCCATCACCCGGGACGCCATTTACTCCATCACTCCTATCAACCACAAAATTGCGCCGGCGAGCGCGATCACAGATAAGAGACCAAGGACAATTGTTCCGACCCTCGATCCGGATTTATAGAGTGACCATGTTCCGCCCACCAGCAGACCAGCGACAATGAACAAAAAATAAGTGCTCAGCGTCGATGCGGTAGACACCTGCGCTAAAAGCACGTCTACAGACGTTGTTACCATCGATTCCCCTAAAATGCCAGCTAAGGCGGATTTTCCGGTTTCCTACAGCGGCCGTCTACTTCAGCTGCGACCTACAGAGTGCCCTTGGTCGACGGCACACCGTGGACGCGCGGGTCGTCCTCGACGGCAGCACGCAGGGCACGGGCCACAGCCTTGTACTCAGCCTCGGTGATGTGGTGCGGATCGCGCCCGTAGAGACAGCGAACATGCAGCGCAATACGGGCATTTAGGGCGAAGGACTCAAAGAAATGCTCGTTGATAACCGTTGCGTAGTGACCACCAATAACGGCAGTCAACATCTGCTCTGGTTCGCCAGTGCCAACGAAGTACGGGCGACCAGACACATCAACCACTGCGTGTGCCAGCGTTTCATCCATCGGGATATAGCAGTCACCAAAGCGACGAATACCAGACTTGTCCCCCAACGCCTGGGCGAAGGCCTGCCCCATCACAATGCCGGTATCCTCCACCGTGTGGTGCGCATCGACCTCGGTGTCGCCGTTGGCGTGCACAGTCAGGTCGAAGCTGCCGTGGGAGCCGAAAGCGGTCAACATGTGGTCGAAGAACGGCAGACCGGTCGAAATATCGGCCTTGCCGGTGCCATCGAGATTCACCGAGCAGACGATGCTCGATTCGCGGGTGGCGCGCTCGATACGGCCAACGCGCTCAGTGCGCTCTGCCTTCAGATGGTCCTTATCACTGGCGTGCATAAGTCAGATTTCTCCTTATAGTGGGATGTACCAGCAGCATTTCGCTTAAGCCAGCGCGGTCGCTGCCAATTTCTTGGCCGCCGCCAGCAGTGCATCATTTTCACTGGGCAGACCAATAGTGGCACGCAAACGACCGGGCACGCCAACATCGCGGATGAGTACTCCCTCGTCCAAGAAGCTCTGCCATGCCGTCGAGGCATCGGCGAAACGACCGAAGAAGACAAAGTTCGAGTACGAGTCAATCACGTCGTAGCCATAGCTGTTCAGGGCGGCTACGACGCGGTCACGCTCGTCGGCAAGCTTTGCGACGGTCGACAGCGTCGCATCCGAGTGGCGAAGTGCAACTGTGGCTGCGGCCTGTGTCAACGTCGACAGGTGGTATGGCAGACGTACGAGCATCACAGCATCAATAAATGCCGGGTTAGCAACGAAGTAGCCGAGGCGGCCTCCTGCGAAGTCGAAAGCCTTGCTCATCGTGCGGGAGACAACCAGCTTCGACGGGAACTCAACCAGCAGCGTTGTCGCCGACGGCTCCTCAGTGAACTCGGCGTAGGCCTCATCGACAATGACGATGCCCGGCGCGGCTTCAATAATGCGGCGCAAGTCAGCGAGCGTAGTCAGGTTGCCAGTCGGGTTGTTCGGCGTCGTGATGAAGATGACGTCAGGACGGTGCTCGGCAATTGCCGCGAGCGCACTATCCATGTCGATGTCGAAGGTCTCCGGGTCGCGGTCGATGCCGATAAACTCCGTCTGCGTGCCGGACGAGAGGATTGGGTGCATTGAGTAACTGGGCACAAACCCCATTGCGCTGCGCCCTGGCCCGCCGAATGCCTGCAGCAGCTGCTGGAGAATCTCGTTGGAGCCGTTGGCAGCCCATACCTGGTCAACGGTGATGTCCACGCCGGTCTGGCGGGTGACATAGTCGGCGAGTGCGCTGCGCAGTACTACTGCGTCACGGTCCGGGTAGCGGTTGAGGTCAGAGGCGACCTTCTCCACTTGCGCCACCAGGTCGGCGATGAGGTCATCGGATGGCGGGTACGGGTTTTCGTTGGTGTTCAGGCGAACATCGACGTCGAGCTGCGGAGCACCGTAGGCTTCCTCGCCGCGCAGTTCGTCGCGCAGTGGCAAATCTGCCAGCACCAACTTGGCTACCGACTGCTGTGACTGGTTCTCAGGCTGGTTGCTCATTAGTTGTCGTTCCCCTTTTCTGCGCCATTGCTCTCAGAGCCGAGAAGCGTCTCAAAGCGGGCGCGGATGGCCTCGCCGTGCGCTGGCAGTCGTTCTTCGTTGGCCAGGACTACTACGCTGTCGGCAACTTCCTTCAACGCGGCCTCGTTGTAGTCAATCATGTGGACCGACTTGAGGAAGGTGTGCGTTGACAGCCCCGAGGCGTGGCGGGCGGTACCGGAGGTCGGCAACACGTGGTTGGAGCCAGCCGAGTAATCGCCCAGCGGCACCGGCGAAAAGCGACCGATGAAGATTGCGCCAGCGTTGGTAATGCGTTCGGCAACGGCCTGTGCGTTTTCGGTGTGGATCTCCAGGTGCTCAGCGGCGTAGGCATCTGCAACCTGGATGCCGATATTCATGTCGTCGACAAGCACGATGCCAGACTGCTTGCCGGTGAGCGCCTCACGAACGCGGTCGGCGTTCATGGTGACCTCGTAGCGGTTTTCGACCTCGCGGTCGACAGCGGCGGCGAAATCGGCGTCGTCGGTAATAAGTACGCTGGCGGCCATGATGTCGTGCTCTGCCTGGGAAATCAGGTCGTAGGCGACGGAGACAGGATCAGCGGCGTTATCTGCAAGAATGGCGATTTCGGTCGGACCAGCTTCGGCGTCGATACCGACGACCGAGCGGCACAGGCGTTTAGCGGCGGTAACGAAGATGTTGCCCGGACCGGTGACCATGTCGACCGGCTCGAGGCTCTCGTTTTCATCGCCGTATGCGAGCAGTGCGACGGCCTGTGCACCACCGACGGCCCACACCTCGGTCACGCCAAGCAGCTTGCAGGCAGCCAGGATGGTCGGGTGCGGCCAGCCGTCGTTGTCGGCCTGCGGCGGAGAGGCGACGACGAGGGACTCCACACCAGCTTCCTGAGCTGGGATGACGTTCATCAATACGGACGACGGGTAGACGGCGTTGCCCCCGGGGACGTAAAGACCGACGCGCGAAACCGGAATCCACTTCTCGCGGACAATGCCGCCGGGCAGAATTTCAACAGTCTTATCATTCGGCTTCTGAGCAGCGTGGAACGCGCGCACGCGCCCGATGGACTCCTGCAGAGCAGAGCGGACATCGTCTTCCAGCGCAGCTTCCGCGGCATCGATAACCTCCGCTGGAACGCGCATGGATGCCGGACGAATACGGTCAAACTTCTCGGAGTACTCCATCGCCGCTTCCACACCACGGACTGCCACGTCATCGACAACGGGCTTGACCGTGGGAATCATCGAATCAACGTCTGCCGCACCACGCGGCAACACTCGACGCAGAGTGGCGGTGGTGGGAGTCTGACCGCGAAGATCAATAGTGGACAACATAATTAATTAGTAACCGCCTATTCGCACGATGGATTCATACGTGAGCACTTCAGAGTGACAAAGAAATGACAACAAAGTATTGAAAATCTGGGTCAAAGCCAAAGACTTTATCCACGGTTTTCGCTACTATTCGCCCTTAAAGGCACCCTTGAGTATGAACTAAGCATATCTTTCTCACGTTAGGTTCATACCGATTGCCCCATTTAACCCCTCATACTGTGGCGCAAGTTAGCTCCGCCACAGTGACCCATTACAGTGTTAAGGAAAGTAGTAACCAGTCGTAGAAAGGTCAGCTGTTGAACCAGGAAGGAAACAGCCCGGATTTGCCGGAGCTCGTCGCAGCCTATGCAGACGCGACCGCAGCCGACAATTCCCTGGCCACGCGCCAACTGGAATCAGTTTTCGCGCATCATTTCTACAACCCACAGCTCTTTTCTGACCCGGAAGCCCACGGCGTTACCGAACACGTCGGCGCGTTTTACCGCATAGTCCGCGAGGTCACCGAATCGCTCGGCATGATGACGGCTGCGCACGATGCCGCCCTGAACTGGATGGTATGGGCATCCGATAACGACAACGTCCCGGAGTACTGGCGCGCCCGGGCACGGCTAGCGGCGGATGAAGCCCGCCGCTACACCACCTTTATCGCCGATGGCCCCACCTCTGCTGCCGCAGAGACCGAAATCCCACTCATCGCACGCATGAGCAGGGAGATCACCTCGTACCGGGCACTCGTGCTTGCCGACGATCTGGATGCCCCAACCAGCAGTCACAGCGCGGTGACCACGGATGCGGATGGGCCGCGGCCGCAGGAATCGTCGGCAAGCGAAGAAGCGGAGGAGCCGTTTAGCCCACGCCAGTGGAAGAAGCGGGCGGCACTGACTGACGCGCTGATTCGGATTGCAAGCGCCCTGCGAAAGGTCAACCGCGAGGACTTGGCACGGGAGCTGCACGAGATGATTCGTGCACTGCCAAATGAGGATAAGTTTGAGTCGATTGCGCTGGCGAAGACTCTGACGGAGGCATCACTGCTGCACCGAGCCGGGAAAGTCGTCGACGCAGCGCGACTTTGCGCCTCACAGCTCAATGCAATCGGTAACCGCTCCGTAATCGCGGGCCTTGAGCTGAGGCAGAATTTGGCACGGTACTCGATAGAGACAGGTAATAGCGATACCGCGTTCCGAATGCTGTCAAACAACGTGGCAGTCGCGGACCAGCACAGACTGGACACTGACTATATTCTCGCGGTTCGTGAGATGGCAGACATCAACTTCGAGGTGGCACACAACAAGCCCGATGCCGGGGAGATGCTGAAGCTAACTCAGCGCGCCCAGGATGTGTCGGCAGACTACCCCAACTGTGAAGTCACCATGGAAATCGCGCTGCTGAAGGCAACGGCACTGTACGAGCTCGGAGATTTCCACCATGCCGGCCAGGAAGCGGAGTCGGTTGCAAAGTGGTCTGAGCCTACCCAGGATTCCGCACGTACTGATTTTTCCTGTGCCATTGCGGCGGAATCGGCAGTCCAAGAGGGCAATACTGAGCATGCCGCAGTACTCTTCGACGCACTGGCCGATATTCGTGCCGGATACTCGTCCCCGATTTCGCCTGCGGAAACTCTGATGGATGCCGCACTATCACTCAGTAACGTGGGCGCTACAAGTGAACTGACTGACCACCTGATGGAACGCTCACGTGGCTACGTGGTTGGGTCCTGGGAATCGGCCAAGTGGCATGAAGCACAGGCGCTGTTGTGCTGGTCTGTGTGGGACAACGACGGCGTGTACAAGTACGCCGACGAAGCTGCCGAGCTTTTCTTAGAAGCCCACGCCCCTGCCGACGCCGCCCGCACACTGACCATCGCGGTGCGTGCTGCTGCTAGTGATAACAATGAGGAACGCGCCCGCCGGTTCGCGGTTCGCATCGGCGACCTAGTCGGCCCGGATCACCCGGTGCGCGATGAAGTTCGTGGACTAATGCGTAGCTTTTCAAACCCGGCTTAACAGCGCACCCGACTGCACAGGTCTGAAAAACAAAGCAGTTTTTGCATCTTCCCGATGCCACGGGCGAAGATAGTCCAATGGTCTGGTGGGAAGAAGAAAACTCTGAGTCTGGAATTCAAGTTGGCGATTGGGATACCGGCATCGCGGCCGACTACGCGTCAGGGAATTCAGAAAACGCATCAGCAACGGAGAACTCGTCCGAACCCCTGGACTTTCCTCCCCTGCCCAATCCGCTAAAGGCATTACCGGACTCACTTCCGGAGCTGCTGGTTATTTCCCGCAGGGCCGGTGCCACGCTCGACCACGTCACCAGTTGGCGCGCTGTCACCAAGTTCGCCCACACGCACTGGTTAGCCGACGCGCCTACCAACTCCCCCGATGTCGTTGGCGAATTCCACGCACTCAGGCACGCAGTCGCCGACCAACTGGAATTAGTAGAAGAAGCCGCTGCTGCACGCGCCGAGTGGCTGCGCTGGGCAACTGAGGCCAACATCCGCCCCGCGATCTTGCACGCACGCTCCTACGGAGCATTCGCCGAGGCAGAGGCCTTCATCGACGCCAACCCAGGTGATGCCATCACCGGCCGGCGCCCCGAGGACTCCGAAATCCCCGAGCTGATCAGGCTTACTAAGGACATCGTCGCCACCACTCCACAGCCCGGGGAGGCCTATTACTACCTGGTCAGCGCGGCTGTTGCCGGCGCCGCAGCATCGCTGGCGCGCCGGGCGGAAATCGCCGGTCAACTCTCTGAATGGTCCGCACGCTGGGCACCAAAGCGAAGCAGTTTTGATGACCGCAAGCTATTGGAGGCGCAGCTCGCGCACAGCCGTGGTGAGCTGCGCAGGGCCGCCCGCATCGCAGCCAGCGTCGCGGCAGCCCCTCAGTCGGAACCCGTCACCACGACGATTGAAGCTCGCCAATTCCTGGCTTTCCTCTCTCTGGAAGCTGGTGAGGAAGCGGAGGCAATCCGCCAGCTACGCCCAATCGTGCAGGCTGGTCTCGATGCAGGACTCACGGTCGCGGTGCTTCGCAGCGTGCGTCTGCTCTGTGCGCTTCTCAACGCCCACGGCGATTTCGCGGAATCCGCCGCAATTGCCCGCCGCGCGCTCGCCAGCGCCGAAGGCATTCCGGTCAACCCCATCACCATGGATATCCAGCTCGTTCTGGCCCGCAGTCTCCTCGACGCCGACGAGGTTGACGAGGCGCTGCGCTTTGCCGAACCAGTTGCGCACTGGTCAGCGTTTACCGCCGATGAAGAACGCACCGACGCGGCTTTTTCTATTGCCTCCGCAGCCGCGGGTCTCGGCAATAATCCCCGCCAGGCGGCAAAGCTGCTCATCGAACACGGCGAGCACCTTGAACGCAACGGCGATACCAAGGGCGCTGCCAAGGCCTACCGCCAGGCTGCACGTTCCATCATTCATGTCATTGACCTGGTCATTTCCGAAGAGGGCTCCGAATTCACCGCCGAGATCGTCTCCGAGGACGCTTCCGCCGTCATTGACCACACGCTCAACGAGGCTGAGGACCTTCTGCTGCGTTCTCAGAAGCTCATCTCCGACGACTGGTCACTCGCCGACTGGCACGACGATGCCGCCTACGTCTTCTACTCCGCTGGCCGCGACACTTTGGCCATCAACCATGTGGAAGCCGCCGCGAAGGGCTACCTGCAGTCCGGCGATGGCGAGGAAGCCGCCCGCGCGCTGCTGGCGGGGGTTCGATACCGTCTCGACGCGGGTGATTCCGACGGTGCCGCCGCCTACGCCCGGCGCGTCGAAGAGCTTCTGCCCCGCGACGTGTGGGAAGGCCATCCTGTTCTCGATGCCCTTGACGTCATCATCATTCAGTCGCTTGACGACGAATACTAGCGCCCCGCCCACTTCAGTGCTGGCGGTGGCACAAAGTAGAGTGTTAGGTCATGACTACTTCTGGTGATTCCGCGACTTCTAGCCCGCAGCAGCTTTTCGACGCCGCCACGGCATTGGCTGAGGAAAACAACCTCTGGGAAGCAGCCCTAACTCTGATGCAGGGGTTCGAGGAGCTCGGCGACAAGGCTGATGCCCCGCAGACCGACAGTCTAGGGCGCCCCATCCGTGGCTCTGCACCGAAGCTGATGGACAAGGCCGCGGACTGGTTGGATTTGCTGGATAACCTGGAGAAAGACGGCTTCGAGCCGACTGCGGACACCCCACCGCGCCACCTGCGCTGGGCGATGTGGCACACCTTGAACGGCCAAGCAGAGATTCGTCGAGGACATCAAGGGCGCGCCATTGATCACCTGGAGTTGGCGGCGGGACTTTTCCAGTCCGACAAGCTCAATATCCAGGCCGTGCCTCTGCTTGCACAAATTGCACAGTGCCACCTGCATTTGGGCGATGTCGCTGCTGCGGAGAAGGCGCTTTACCGCGCACAGGAAACCTGTGATGAGCAATCGCGGGAACGCTGGGGGTCGGCACTAAGCGAGATTGGCGCAGAAATCGCCCGTCGCCTGTAGGCGAAGCTGCGAAGCGATACCGGGGGCTGATTCAGCTACTGCTCGTCGAAGTCGAGTCCGACATCGAACACCTTGGCCGAGTGGGTTAGCGCGCCCACAGCCAGGTAATCGACACCACAGGACGCGTACTCACGAGCCACATCGATGGTCAGTCCACCAGAGGACTCAAGCTGCGTGGCCGGAGAAATCTGCGAGCGGCGCTGCACCGCAATCTGGGTCTCCCAGACCTCGAAGTTGTCCAGCATGACGATGTCCGGCTTCATCGGCAGGATTTCATCGAGCTGTGCGAGGGTATCGACTTCCACCTCACACGGCAGCTCCGGGTACTGATCCCGCACCCTCTTCAACGCACCGGACACGGAACCGACAGCCACCACGTGATTGTCCTTAATCAGTGCTTCATCGCCCAAAGCGTAGCGGTGGTTAATTCCGCCGCCGCAGGTCACAGCATACTTTTCCAGGTTGCGCAGCCCCGGCAGCGTCTTTCGGGAATCGCGCACCCGCGCACCGGTGCCGATAATCGCGTCAGCCCACTGGCGCGTCGCAGTAGCTACACCACTGGCGTGCGTGAGGATATTCAGCATTGTCCGCTCAGCAGTCAGCAACCCCCGAGTCGGCGCAGAAATCGTTGCCAGCACTGTGCCAGGACGCACCAGGGTGCCATCTTCAACGTGCTTTTCGACGGTGAACTCACCCGAGATGACCTCCTGCAGCGTCCACTCCACCGCATCGATTGCCGCGATAACGCCCTCTTGCCGGGCCACCAGGCGGGCGAGTGCCTGCGCAGATGCCGAGACTGTCGACAGCGAGGTCACATCCGGCCCGAAGCTCATGTCTTCCTGTAGTGCCGTCCGAATGAGGCCACGGGTGATGTTTTCGTTCAGCACCCCGCGCAGAGTGTCCTTCTCAAGAGTCATGGTTAGCTAATCCCCATCCTTTTCAAACCAAGTGTGGCACCCCAAAGTATATGGTCGTGCCAATGCTGCTTCGACGACTTTCCTTGCGGCCACGACCTGAACCGATTGCGGGAGCCGATCGATAACCGCCAACGCCTGCCGCAAGCTCTGCTCATTACGCGTTACACCAGCGCCTTCCTGCATCGCCGTCTGCAACCGGAAAAGCTGCCGTGGTTCCAGTTCTGACCGTGGCTGAGGCAGGCTTTCAACGGCCGCTGCGAATTCCTCGTCCCCGACCGGCACAGCGTGTGTTTCAGCGACTTTTTCGACCACCCGCTTGCCGACGACCAGGCCCTCCAGCAACGAATTGGAGGCCAACCTGTTGGCACCGTGGAGCCCTGTTGCGGAGCATTCGCCGGCCGCATAGAGGCCCGGCACACTAGTTGCACCGAATGGGTCGACGGCAATACCACCACAGGTGTAGTGGACCGCCGGGGCCACGGGAATGAGGTCCTTGGTCGGATCAATCTCCGCTGCGGTCAGGCCCGCTGTGATCGTCGGAAAGCGGGCGGCGAAGTTGTCGATGTGACGTGCGTCGAGGAAGACGTGGTCCTCGCCGAGCTCGCGCATGCGAGTCGCGATGGCGCGCGAGACGATATCGCGCGGAGCCAGGTCCCCGCGAGGGTCAACGCCGGCGGTCACACTGTTGCCCCGGGAGTCGACGAGAATGGCTCCTTCACCACGGACAGCCTCGCTGATGAGATGGCGTCGGCCGGTGCCATCTGATGCCGAGCGCTCGTCATAGAGCACCGTCGGGTGAAACTGGATAAACTCCATGTCCCGAATCTCCGCGCCAGCATCGGAGGCCATGCCGATAGCCTCACCGCGGGCACCCGAGGGGGCCGTGGTCGCGCGGTAAATATGGCCCACGCCGCCGGTAGCCAGCAGAGTGGCGCCTGCTCGAATAGCTCCACCCCCACGGGGATCCGCTACCAGCGCCCCCAGCACGCGGCCGTCTTTGCCAACGATGAGCTGGCGCGCTGTGGCGTTTTGTAGTACTCGCACGCCGGTAACTGAGGCTTCTAGGGCGCGCTCGATTTCAGCACCAGTGGCGTCACCGCCGGCATGAATGATGCGCCGCGCGTGGTGTCCGCCCTCTTTGGTGCGGGAATATACGGCCGGGTTATCCCGCGCCGGGTCGAATGTAGCGCCTAGCCCTATCAGCCACTCGGTCGCCGCAGCGCCAGCACGGATGATAGAAGCCACGGCCCCTTCATCGCAGTGGCCGGCACCGGCATCGAGAGTATCCGCGATGTGGGAATCAGTGGTGTCATCGAACCCATTGGCCACATGGCCGCTGGGGTCGTCGTCAAGCCCGACGACCGCGAGCCCGCCCTGTGCGAGATTCGTGGCCGCATCGGCGAAACGTAGCTGTTTGCGGGCACCGACGCGCCACTCGACGCTGTCGATAACCAGCACGTCGAGGCCGAGCTCAAGGGCCCGACGCGCAGCACTGAGCCCTGCGACTCCCCCGCCGATGACGAGGAAGTCACACGTCAGTGTCCAACTGTCGAATGATGGGCGCAGACCAAACGTGTTACTCGCCTCCGCCTGGGTTACCGATGGCGATCATGCGCTCGACAGAAGCGCGCGCCTTGTCGGCGACATCCGGCTCGACATCGACTTCATCAGTGCCCTCAACGAGGCAGCGCAGCAGAGCCGCCGGAGTGATGAGCTTCATGTACGAGCAGGAAGCGCGGTCGTTGACCGGCTCAAAGTCGACATCCGGTGCGGCCTTGCGCAGCTGGTGGAGCATGCCCACCTCAGTGGCCACGAGCACCTTGCCGTTGGGCTTGTTCTCCTTCAGCTTCTGCGCCTCGGTCAGCATCTCGCCGGTGGAGAGCATCTGCACGCGCTCGGGCTCGATGGTGCCTTCACCTGCGAGGTAAATCGCAGAGTTCGCGCAACCGCACTCCGGGTGAATGAACAGCTGCGAATCGGCGTTCTCCTCCGCGCGGTGCGCGAGTTCCTCACCATTGATGTTGGCGTGGACGTGGCACTCACCAGCCCATACCTTGATGTTGTCGCGGCCGGTCTCACGGCGGACGTGTGCGCCGAGGAACTGATCCGGGTTGAACAGGATCTCCTGGTCTTCCGGGATGGACTTGACCACGTCGACGGCGTTGGAGGAAGTACAGCAGATGTCGGTCAGAGCCTTTACGTCTGCCGTGGTGTTGACGTAGCTGACCACCAGTGCGCCGGGATTCTCAGCCTTCCACTCGGCCAGTTCGTCTGCAGTGATGGAGTCCGCCAGGGAGCAGCCGGCGCGCTCATCCGGGATGAGGACGGTCTTCTCTGGGCTCAGAATTTTGGCGGTTTCCGCCATGAAGTGGACACCACAGAAGACGATGACGTCAGCATCGGTTTCCGCAGCGATGCGGGAAAGTCCGAGGGAGTCGCCGGTGTAATCGGCAATATCCTGAATCTCCGGCAGCTGGTAGTTGTGCGCAAGAATTACGGCATTGCGTTCGCGGGCGAGGCGCCTAATCTCCTGGGCCCAGCGCTCATCTGCAATTACGCCACCGTAGCGGCCATCTTTATCGACTACCGATTCGTACAGATCCGATTCAAGGCGCGGCAGGCTGGAAGCATTGGCCGCAAGGCTGGTATTCACGGAAAACTACGTCCTTACTTCAATGGGCTGTGGCTACGACCGGAAAAAACGCCGTCACCGTTACCGGCAACGGTCCCCGGAGGCATTCGCAGCGGACTCAAACGGGCAAGTGCAAGAGACCTAAGCTCGCCACACAATATCGAAAAAGCCCCTAAATCGGGGCGAATACTGACATCGAAGACGAACCTATTTCCCAAAATTGTAAGGCTTGTATAAGCCTATTTCCCAATAACTACCCCTGTTCAGTAGGAAATAGTGCTTTACGACGGCCCCCGCGCAGAACCTCACTGCCTCACTTAGTGACCGAATCTGCGTCCGCAACATTGTCCGCAGCGCTCTCGTTACCTTCCGTGAAGTCCGTTTGGAACAACACCCGGGACCACAGTGCGAGCATGGCAACCAGTGGCGCGACGAGCAGTGCTACATAGGTTTTGAAGTCTGGAATCACCGAGAACTTATCGCCCGGCTGCATGCCCGCCAGATCCGGCTGGAGCAATGCCGCAACCGACTGACCGACGAGGTACGTCACTGCTGCGCTCATCAACGCGGAGAAACCTGCCCAGCCAATTGCTGTGAGCATCTGCACAGGCGTCGTGATGGCACGGTTTCGGAAGGTAGTAATTCCCAGCACCAGGCCGCTGATGGCAGTGACAGCAACAAACCAGAGCAGCCCAATAAAACCAGCGTCAACGGTTTCCTGAATAATCGCTAGTTGGTTATCCGGGAGCATTTGCACTTGCTGCTTGGGGCGTAAGAATGCCCAGGCCACTCCGGCTATCGTTCCCGTTACAACGGAAAAGAGAACAATACCCGAGGCCATTGCCACGCTCTGCTTTTCAACGTGTGGGACTCGGGTATTTTTCATAGTCATAGTTGACTAACTTACCTCACGGCGCACATCCAGTACTAGCGTGCCCGAATGGCGCACTAGCACAACCAGCGCCTTTTATCGCTGCTCCAACATAACGGAGTCCACTTCGCCGTGGCGCGAGCACTTTGCAGTCCAGCCGTCCGGACGCACCTGCACCACCATCCGGCGCCCACAGAGCTGGCAGAACCGAGGCGCCTCCAGTCCAGCTTTTGCACCATAGGAGCGTTCGCGCACTTCACCAGCTTCGAGGTCGGCGCCGGTAAAAGGATCGAACTTGGGCTCATCTCCCAGCACCATGGCCTGGAGCAGCTCTGTGGAGTCGACTTTCTTACTCCGCGGCGAGCGCGGGCTAGATGTCCGAGGCTTAGACAGTTGCATTGAGAGCCTTAATTGGGAGTCGTACCTTGCCAAGCATGTCTAGATCCTGCTCCGCCGGACGGCCCAGAGTGGTCAGGTAATTACCGACAATGACAGCGTTGATACCGCCGAGCAGCCCCTTTTCTGCGCCCAGGTCGCCCAGGGTGAGCTCACGACCGCCAGCAAAACGCAGGATGGTCTTCGGCAGTGCCAGACGGAAGGCACCGATGGCACGCAGTGCGTCCTTGGCTGGCATCGGCTCGCGACCGGCGAACGGAGTGCCCGGGCGCGGGTCGAGGAAGTTCATCGGCACCTCGGTCGGGTTGAGGGCTGCCAGGTCCTGAGCGAACTCGGCACGCTGCTCAAGGGTCTCTCCCATACCCAGGATGCCGCCACAGCAGACCTCCATACCGGCTTCGCCGACCATGCGCAGGGTGTCATGGCGCTCTTCCCAAGTGTGGGTGGTCACGACCTGCGGGAAGTAGCTCTTGGCGGTCTCGAGGTTGTGGTTGTAGCGGTGAATACCAGCCTTGGCCAGGCGATCCACCTGCTCCTGCGTCAGAATGCCCATAGAGGCGGCCACATTAATGTCCACCTCTGCCTGAATGGCGGCGACGGCCTGTTCCATCTGGCTGAGCAGTCGCTCGTCCGGCCCCTTTACTGCAGCAACGATGCAGAACTCAGTCGCACCCGACTTTGCGGTCTGCTTAGCGGCGTCCACCAGCGCCGGGATATCCAGCCATGCCGAACGCACCGGGGACTCGAACAGACCCGACTGCGAACAGAAGTGGCAGTCCTCTGGGCAGCCGCCAGTCTTCAGCGAGATAATGCCTTCAACCTCGACCTCTTCGCCGCACCACTTCAAGCGCACCTCGTGAGCCAGCGCCAGCAGATCCTCGATGCTGTCGTCATCGAGATTGAGAACTGCCAGGGTCTCCTCATAGTTCAGCCCCTCACCGCGGCCGAGCACCTTTTCTCGGGCGAGTTCCAAAATGTCCTGCTGCTGTTGAGTCATGGGGGTGACGCTCCTTGAGGCTGGGGATAAAACTTGAACACCGTTTCAGAAGTTGTTCAGTTATCAAACTTAATACCGCAGCTACAGAATGTCGAACAGGGTTCAATTCCCGTCGTGTCGCGGATTTACGCTCCGCATCTCAGCCTTAAGGCATCTTCCAGATGATTCTTCTTTCGTCTACGGTAGGCAGTGTGCAATTGACCAAGGACATCATTGTCGACGCAGCTCTTACCATTCTCAACGAGTACGGACTCGGCGATCTCACGATCCGCCGCCTGACTCGCCACTTGGGTACCGCCGCTGGCGCAATGTACTGGCACTACCCTTCCAAGCAGGCACTGCTGGGTGCCGTCGCTGACCGCATCTTGGCTCCCTGCACAGAGTTTTCCGCCACCGGCGATTGGCGTGCCGACATCGAAGCCGTCGCCGAGCTGCTCTACTCCTGCCTCACCGCTCATCGGGATGGCGCCGAGGTCGTCTCGGCCGCACTCGCTACGGGCACCGCCACGATTCGCCCCGAACAACTGCTTGCCGACGCCCTGGAGAATGCACCCGAAACCTCCATTAACACCCCCTCAGCGGCTGATACCGCGTCTGTCCTCGTGTACTTCATTCTCGGTGCGACAGTCGACCAGCAGACAGCCATCGCGCTTGACCTGAACGGCGCCAAGGGCGTTTCCAACAAGGGCGACACCAGTGGCGAGAACGCCGATGATAAGGATCTTGAGGTCGAGACTTCCTCTGAAGATACTGCTGCACAGGCAAAAGAGCTCGGCCGCCAGCGCATTGCACTGGGAACCGAGCTCTTTATCGCCGGAATTGCGGGGGTTGCGGGGACTAAGGGAATCGCAGGTCATTAAGCCCCGCTGGAGCAATCACACTCACGGTCAAGCCGCGGCGCTAGAGCACCAGAGCTGCTACCCAACCAGCTGCCAGCAGCGGCAGGTTGAAGTGCAGGAAGGTCGGAATAACCGAATCGCGAATGTGGTCGTGCTGCCCGTCGGCATTGAGACCCATCGTCGGGCCGAGCGTCGAGTCCGATGCCGGCGAACCAGCATCGCCCAGAGCACCTGCAGTACCAATGATGGCGACGGTAGCCATCGGCGAGAAGCCCAGCGATACACACAACGGCACATAGATGATGGCGATAATCGGCAGCGTCGAGAAGGACGAACCAATACCCATCGTGACCACCAGACCAACGACCAGCATGGCGAATGCAGCGGCAGGCTTGTTGCCCGCAAACAGCTCTGCAGTAGCGGTCACCAGTGGCTCGACCTGGCCGGACTCCGACATCACCGAGGCGAAGCCCTGTGCGGAAATCATGATGAAACCAATCAGGGCCATCATCTTCATACCGGCGGTGAACACGTCGTCCGCCTCACGCCAGCGCACGGCACCGGTGAGCATGAAGATTGCCAGACCAGTGAGTGCACCAATCAGCAATGGATCGGCATCGGTCTCCATAGAATTCATCACAATCTGGACGACGAAGGTCACCACAATTGCAACGAGAGCAACGATAACTCGGTACTTCGACACCGGTTCGTCAGACTGGGTTTCTGCGTGTGAGGACTGGGCAATCGGCCGATCTTCGTAATGCCGTGGCTTCCGGTAGGAGAAAAATACGGCAATGGCCAGACCGGCCAACATACCGAGAGCCGGAATGCCCATGGTCATCATGATGTTGATATTGGAAACATCAAGACCAGCGTTTTCGATGTTGCCCAGCAGAATGTCGTTCAGGAAGATAGAACCGAATCCGACCGGAACCCACATGTAGGTGGTGACCAAACCGAAGGTCATCACACTGGTAATCATTCGGCGGTCGATGTTGAGGCGGTTAAATACCGGCAACAGCGGCGGAATAATCAGCGGGATAAACGCAATGTGAACTGGGATGAGGTTCTGCGACATGATCGCCATGGCCAAAATGCCGGCGACCATACCCCACTTGGTCCATGCCTCTGCCTTAGATTTAGCGCCTTCATCCTCCGTGCCGATCTTGGCAATCAGCCAATCGGCCAGCAGTTTGGGCAGCCCGGAGGATGCCACTGCCATGGCAAAGGCACCCAGCATGGCATAGCTCAGGGCAATCTTCGCACCACCAGAGAGGCCTTCCTGGAAGGCAACCATTGTGGCATCGAGCCCCATACCGGCGGAAAGACCACCGACCAAGGCGCCAATAAACAGCGCTAGCACAACGTGTACCCGGCAGACCGCCAGGATTAGCATCACCAAAACGGCGAGAAGAACGGCATTCATAAGGAAAATATTAAGGCAACCTTAAGTATTTCCAGCAACCGGGGTTAGAAAGATTTCACCCCAAAATCTCTACACCCCGGCTAATGCGGCTAATCAATCGAGACGAGTCCCTGGCCACCCTGCACTGCGTCGCCGACTTCAACTTGAATAGAGCCGACGGTGCCTGCAGCCGGGGCCGTAATCTCGGTTTCCATCTTCATTGCCTCGAGAATGAGCAGCACCTCCCCAGCCTCAATCTTCTGGCCTTCCTCGACCAAAACCTTGCTGACCGAACCTGCCAGTGGCGCCACCACCGAATTGGCGGAGACACCCGAGACACTAGCGGTGGCCGGCTCAACGGAAGCGCTCGACGATCCACCCAACACGATGGGCGAAAGACGCTTGGGCTCCTCAACTACTTCAACGTCGACATCGTAGGCAATGCCGCCGACAGTCACTTTCAATTTCATGGCTCAACAATCCTCACGTAGCAAAAGTCAATGAGTCAGACTCAAATAAGTCGGTTATCGAAAATTTCCAACTAACGCAGGTTGCGCTGCTGCTGGATCTGGCGTCCCTGCGCAGCCCACGTCTTATGGCGGTTGTATCGAATTGCCTTCACCTTGCCGCGATTGCCCAGGTACGCAGACACCGCTGCCGAAATGGCGATGACAGTATCCTCGGGGATATCTGCGTCCACGCGTTTGCGCAGTTCAGCCAACTCGCTTTCTGCCTGATTCAGGCGTGCCGTGGCCTTCTGCAAGCTTGTCGAGGTCGCATCCAACCGGTCGGTCAGTTCAGCGACGAGCGCTCGCAGCTCCTTAATCTCACCGATGCCGTCAGACATTACTGCGGCCCCAATCCGTGCTTCTTGGCCGGGCGAACCTCGCGCTTGTTACGCAGAACCGACAGTGCGTCAGCCACGCGCAGGCGGGTTTCGGCCGGGTCAATCACGTCGTCGACCAGTCCTCGCGAGGCGGCGACATACGGCGTCGAGAAGCGTGTCTTGTATTCGGCGATACGCTCGTCGCGCACGCGCGCCTGCTCTTCCTCGTCGCCCGCGGCGGCAATTTCCTTTCGGAAGACCACGTTGACCGCGCCCTCTGCGCCCATCACCGCAATTTCCGCGGTCGGCCATGCGAATACGTAATCCGCACCGAGGTCCTTCGAGCACATCGCCAGGTACGCACCGCCGTAGGCCTTACGCATGACGACGGTCACCTTGGGCACAGACGCTGCGGAGTATGCGTAGAGCATCTTTGCGCCGTGGCGGATGATGCCGCCATGCTCCTGGGTGACGCCCGGCATGAAGCCAGGAACGTCAACCAGGGTGACCAGCGGGATGTTAAAGGCATTGCAGAAGCGGATGAACTTTGCGCCCTTGTCCGAGGAATTGATGTCCAGCACACCGGACATCACGTTCGGTTGGTTGGCGACAAAGCCCACGGTACGGCCCAAAACTCGACCAAAGCCGACAACCAGGTTGGTGGCAAAACCCGCCTGGCACTCGAGGAAGTCGCCATTGTCGGCGATACGGATGATGACCTCGCGGACGTCGTAGCCCTTCTTGCCATCGACGGGAACGATGTCGCGGAGCTCTGGATCCGGCTCGGCGTCGAATACCGGATCCACGATTGGCGGCTCTTCCGTGTTGTTCTGTGGCAGGAAGCTTAAGAGCTTCTGCGCAATCAGGATGGCCTGCTCGTCATCGTCGGCAACGAAGTCAATATTGCCGGCCTTGGCCATGTGCGCATCAGCGCCACCGAGCTGCTCGGAGGTAACTTCCTCGCCGGTCACCGACTTAATAACGCCCGGGCCGGTGATGAACATCTGTGCCTTGCGAGTCTGAATGATGAAGTCGGTCAGCGCTGGCGAGTAGGCAGCGCCACCAGCACATGGACCTGCAATGATGGAAATCTGCGGCACCAGACCGGAAAGCCAGACATTGTTGTAGAAGACCTGGCCGTAGCCCGACAGAGAGTCAATCCCCTCTTGAATGCGAGCACCACCGGAGTCGTTGATAAACACGAACGGAGTGCCGTTGTCGGCAGCAGCGCGCATGGTGGCCGCAACCTTGCGGGACTGCGTTTCACCAGCGGAGCCACCCATGACCGTGAAGTCCTGGGAGGCCACGTGCACTGCCCGGCCGAGAACCGCGGCAGTGCCGGTGACCACGCCGTCGGCAGGCGCTTCGGCAGTATCCATGCCGAAGTCGGTGGTGCGGTGAGTCATGAACATCCCGGTTTCACGGAAAGTGCCCTCGTCGACGAAGTTGTCGATACGCTCGCGGGCAGTCATCTTCCCACGTTCGTGCTGCTTGGCCTGGCGGGCTTCACCGCCACCGGCCTCAACACGGCGACGCTGAGCATCCAAATAATCCAGGCGCTCCGCCATCGAGGCATCGACGCCCGGCGCGACGGCATCCGCCGAATTCGGCTGGTTTGCTGAACTTTGCGACATTGCTATCTCTTCTCCCGATGTTCCTAGGCGGGTTCCACCTGGACGGTCTGCGAACGACCGCCAACGGTGACCTTGTAGCGAATTGGCTCGCGAATGGCATTGGCTGCACCAGAGGCCTGCTCTGCCTCGCGGTTGAGCTGCTCGGCGGTCTTGCCGACGTTCTTCGGCCCTTCGCCGCGCGCGGTGAAGAATCCCGGTGCGACAGATGGGAACAGTGCGTTGGTCAGGACGTCTTCGGCGGTGCCGTTGTAACCGTCGAGTTCCCTGGCCTGCTCGACCAGGTCGTCCCACTCTGGCTCGAGGAGATCAGCCGGACGAACCGTGATTTCTTCCTTCTTGGTCTGCTCCGCTGCCTGCTTGATCAGCTCTGGGTTGCGCTCACCCGGGCACTGCCCGTAATAGCCGAGCATGAGGTCGGCGAACTCAGCCGTCATAACCTTGTAGCGTCCCATCAGCACGTTAAACACAGCTTGCGTGCCGACGATCTGCGAGCTCGGAGTCACCAGCGGCGGGTAACCGGCGTCCTTTCGGACAATCGGCACTTCACGCATGACCTCTTCGACGCGGTCGCCCGCGCCCTGGGCCTTGAGCTGGTTTTCCATGTTCGACAACATGCCGCCAGGAATCTGCGACATGAAAATGTCGGTATTGACCAGGGTTTTCGACTCGAACTCTGCGTACTTCGGACGCACCTTGCGGAAGTGGTCACGAATGGTGATCAGATTATCCATGTTCAGGTCGGTGGTGTAGTCGGTTCCCTCCAACATTTCCACCAGCGACTCGGTCGGGTTGTGTCCCGGCCCCAGCGACATCGACGAAATTGCTGTGTCCACGACATCCGCACCAGCTTCGATGGCCTTCATCAAAGTCACCATGGTGACACCGGTGGTCGAGTGACAGTGGACGTTAATCTGGGTGTCCTCGCCGTAAGTTTCCTTGATGCCGCGGATGATGTCGTAAGCCGGCTGGGGTTTCAGCAGCGCTGCCATGTCCTTCAACGCAATGGAGTCCGCCCCCATATCCAGTAGACGACCAGCGAGCTTAACGTACCCGTCGACGTCGTGAAGCGGAGACGTCGTGTAGCAGATCGTGCCCTGCGCGTGCTTGTCGACGTTCTTGACCGCGCGCATGGCGTGCTCGAGATTGCGTGGATCGTTGAGGGCGTCGAAAACACGGAATACGTCCATGCCGTTTTCAGCGGACTTTTCGACAAACTTGTCAACCACCATGTCCTCGTAGTGGCGGTAGCCGAGGAGATTCTGACCGCGCAGCAGCATCTGCAGGCGGCTGTTCGGCATCAGTTTGCGGAATGTCCGCAGTCGCTCCCAGGGGTCTTCGTTGAGGAAGCGAATGCAAGCGTCGAAGGTTGCGCCACCCCAGCACTCCACACTCCAAAAACCGGCCTTGTCCATTTCTTCACAGACATCGACCATGTCTTCCATAGCCATTCGCGTTGCCATGAGGCTCTGATGAGCGTCTCGGAACGCTACTTCCGTTACACCAATGGTTCGTGGACTCATAACTCCAAAAGTAAAGGCCTTTGGGAATCTTCGCGCGTTGGTGACCGCGAATATTGGGGATTCGGCGCCCACCAAGGTGCGTTTAGAGTGTCAAATTGCCCACTTGCAGGGTTAAATACTTATTTTCGCGCGAACTTTACGCGCTTAACCGTTCAACTCGACTTTTTGTCTGGGGGTCGTTTTTGCGAAGTGCGCTCGACGAATAGGACGGTTTGCGCGCCCACACGGGACTGAAAATGGCTCATGTTTTTTACAAAGCGGTTAAGGTAGTCACATGAACCAAGCAAATACAGTCGGCGATTATCAAGTATGGCCGGGTGAGCCTTACCCGCTCGGATCTACCTACGACGGCGCTGGCACCAACTTTGCGCTCTTTTCCGATGTCGCGGAAAAGGTGGAGCTTTGTCTGATTAGCGCCGAAGGCGAAGAAACACGCATTGCGCTGGAAGAAGTCGACGCGCATATCTGGCACTGCTACATCCCGTCCATCATGCCGGGCCAGCGCTACGCCTACCGTGTACACGGCCCATTCGATCCGGCAAACGGTAAGCGTTGTGACCCCAACAAGCTGCTGGTCGACCCATACGCCAAGGCTTTCGACGGCGAATTCGACGGTCACCCATCACTGTTCAACTATGACATTCATGACCACTCGAAGCGCAACACCGAGGACAGCCTGGGGCACACCATGACCTCCGTGGTCATCAACCCATTCTTCGACTGGGGCGCTGACCGCGCACCTCGCACGCCGTACAACGAGACCGTGATTTACGAGGCCCACGTCAAGGGCATGACCATGACTCACCCGGATATTCCGGAGGAGCTACGCGGTACCTATGCCGGTCTCGCTCATCCGGCGATTATTGACTACCTCAAGGACCTTGGTGCCACGGCTATCGAACTGATGCCTGTCCACCAGTTCCTCCAGGACGACCACCTGCGCGAAAAGGGGCTGCGCAACTACTGGGGCTACAACACCTTCGGCTTCCTGGCGCCACACCAGGACTACTCGGCTTCCCAAAAGCCAGGCGGCGCAGTCAGCGAGTTCAAGGGCATGGTGCGCGCATTTCACGATGCGGGGATTGAGGTTATCCTCGACGTGGTCTACAACCACACCGCTGAGGGCAACCACATGGGCCCAACCATCTGCTTCCGAGGCATCGACAACGAGGCCTACTACCGTTTGGTCGAAGGTGACCGACAGCACTACATGGACTACACCGGCACCGGTAACTCCCTGAACGTGCGCCACCCGCACTCCCTGCAGCTGATTATGGATTCGCTGCGCTACTGGGTCTCCGAGATGCATGTCGACGGCTTCCGCTTCGATTTGGCCTCCACCCTGGCTCGAGAATTCCACGATGTGGATCGCCTCTCCGCCTTCTTTGACTTGGTGCAGCAGGATCCGATTGTCAGCCAGGTCAAGCTCATCGCAGAGCCGTGGGATGTCGGCGAAGGCGGCTACCAGGTCGGTAACTTCCCACCGCAGTGGACTGAATGGAACGGTAAATACCGCGACACTATCCGTGACTTCTGGCGCGGTGAGCCATCCACGCTCGGCGAGTTCGCTTCGCGTATCACCGGTTCCTCGGACCTGTATGCAAACAATGACCGCCGCCCAACTGCGTCGATTAACTTCGTGACCGCGCACGATGGTTTCACTCTCAACGACTTGGTCAGCTACAACGAGAAGCAGAATATGGCCAACGGCGAGGACAACCGCGACGGCGAGTCCCACAACCGTTCGTGGAACTGCGGCGTGGAAGGCCCGACCGACGACGAGCGCGTTCTTTCTCTGCGCTCCCGTCAGCATCGTAACTTCCTGACCACTCTCCTACTGTCCCAGGGCACTCCGATGATTAGCCATGGCGACGAAATGGGACGTGGCCAGAAGGGCAACAACAACGTCTACTGTCAGGACAACCGTTTGTCATGGGTGGACTGGAATCAGACTCGTACTAACTCTGAACTGGTCGAATACACCCAGTTCCTGACTGAACTGCGTGCAGAACACCCAGTCTTCCGGCGCCGCCGCTTCCTGCGCGGTGGCCCGCTCGGTGCGGAAACCGATGATCGTGACATTGCCTGGCTGACCTATGAGGGTCGTGTCATGACTACCGATGACTGGAACTTCGACTTCGGCAAGTCGTTGATGGTCTGGCTCAACGGCGATGCCATCACTGAACCTGATCGCCGAGGTCACCGGATTGAAGATGACTCCTTCCTCCTGTGCTTCAACGCCCACCACGAGGACATCATGTTCCAAATTCCGGGCACCGAATACGCACACAGCTGGGAAGTCATCATCGACACCACAGAGATTACGGGTCGACCGACCCGCGAGCGCATCGTTGAGCCAGAAGGCGAGCTCCGCGTGCCAGCCCGTTCTACCATCGTGCTGATCGAGCGACACTAGCCGCGTCCGCGTTGGGTCCTACACAAAAAATCCCCTGTCGGCGGAAGACTTTTCTTCCACTGACAGGGGATTTTCGGCTCTGAGTTCAACTCAAAACAGGGTTTGGGTCAACACAGCACCGCGGGAGCCGAGCTGGCGTGAAGTCTTCTTACGCAGATGCGCGCATATTAAACTCCGCCTGAGAGTTCAACCAGTACTCCGGCTCGGTGTCAAAGTAGTCGGACAGTCGATTTGCGAGGTCAGTAGTGACCGCAGTGCGGCCGGTGCGAAAGCGCTCCAGAGTTGAGCTTGGCACGCCGATGGCAAGAGCCAGTCGGTAGATAGAGAGGTGTCGCGGCTCGAGGAAATTATCGTTCAAGATAGAACCAGGGTGCACAGGATGCGTGCTCAAAATGTTTACTCCTTATTTCATCGCTTCACTGGCATACGTTGTTTCCGCTTTGCCCTTCGCTTGAGCTCGAAAGCTCGAACGACCAGTTACCGCCGTTCGTCGAAAAGTATAAGGAGCGCCCGCTCAAAATGCATCCGGACATTTAACCTCCCAAAACATGTGGTTTTCAGGGGTACAGACACCCCCACTGTCCGAACACTCCATAAATATTCCTATTTCTGTGGACATTTCCACATTGTCGGAAGCCACATGTACTCGGCTAGAACCGCAGGTACCGCAGCCTCTATGGGGCTCAATCCGCCATCGGCGCTACCATCTAGTGCATGACTACGACCACGCCATCCTCCGAGCCCGCCGTCGTCTTCGAGCTCACCGGCGACACGGTGACTATTACCGCAGATGGGCTCCGCCTTACCCACACCATCAACACGGCTAGCACCGCCCCCGCGAAGCCCCTCCCGCTTGCCGACGTTGCCGAGGTCGCATCGGCAAGTAAAAACGGTGTCTACACTCCGGCCAACCGCTTCTTCCCCGGCACGGTAGACCTCGGAGTAACTTTGCCCAAGGCCCGTGTGATGTCTCATCGCCAGGCAGCGGCGCAGTTGCTGGCAGACCTCATGGCGGAGATGGCCAAGAATCCGGAGTTCTACAGCTCAGCAGATGCTTTTACTTCCACGTTGATGCCGTGGGTGGCACAGCGCGCGGCGGTCACCGAAGGCGTGAGTGTGGTTGAGGGCGCGGGCGACGTCGTAAAGCACTCTGTGCCTTTTGCGCCGCTTCCTTCGGGGGATGAGGTTGCGATGTCGGACATCGCACCGTTTGCCGCGTTCGATGTAGAGACAGCGAACGAAGACACCGGCTCGATTATTCAGCTTGGCGTTGCGGTCGTGCGTGGCGGGAAGGTGACGGAGCGTTATTCCTGGATGTGCCGTCCGCCAAAGGGGTTGGAGTATTTTGATGAAGCCAATGTCGCGATTCATGGCATCACGGCAGCAGATGTGGCCGGTGAGCCGTCATTTCCGGAGCAGCTGGCGAAGTTTGTTGACATCGTCGGGGATTTGGACGTAGTTGCTCACAATGCGCGGTTTGATTTCACAGCCCTGTCGCGGGCGTGCCGGGCTGAGGGCGTCGCGGCACCAAAGTTGAATTTTGCGTGTACTTATATGTGGGCTCGGCAGATGCAGTTGGGGCTGCCCAACTTGAAGCTGCCGACGTTGGCGGAGGCCGCTGGAGCGTCGCTGGAGAATCATCATGATGCGACGGCGGATGCGGTCGCATGTGCTGAGGTAGCGCTGTGGTTGATGGAGCAGCAGCACGCGACATCGGTGGCTGATTTGAGCAAGAAGGTCTCGCTGAGCTTGGGCCAGATTGGCAGTGGACGAGTGCGGATGGTGCGCTATGACCCGTCTGGTGTCGCCAGCACTGGAGCCGGGACCAACGCGGGAACTGGTACTGGTGCTGGTGCGCAGTCCGGCAGTTCCGCGCCGTCACGTCGGCCGCGTCGCAATGCGAAGTGGGATGCGGCCAAGACACCGGACACCGTTCCAGACCCGAATCCGGACGCGGATCCAAGCGGCCTGCTGTACCAGCAGCGGGTGACGCTGACCGGCGATTTTGCCCCGTATGACAAGGGCTTTCTGTGGGATAAGATCGCCTTTGCAGGTGCGAATATCAATAAGGGTGTCACGAAGAAGACGACAATTTTGGTCGCCGGTCCGTGGGATTCGGTGACGTCGAAGGAGAAGAGGGCTCGACAGCTGCAGGCCGAAGGCCAGGAAATCCAGATTTGGACTGAGAAGGAGCTCTTCACCGCACTCGGGCTGAATCCGGAAGAGGATGGCGCGTCCGAAGCAGGAGACACTGCGGAAGGGACACCTAGCGCCAGCGCCGGAAACAACTCCAGTGAGTCGGTTCCGTTGTTCGGTTCTACTTCCCTGCCCGGCGATGACGGAATGCCACCCTTCTAGGCCACGTTCACGAGAAGAAATTCGCATTCGGACGGCAGGCGCAGACTCTGGGGCTAGCTGCTGCCACAGCGGTCAGGCAGCAGCTTTTCCTGGTGGGCGGTATAAAGGGGAACATGAGTCGCCGACCAATTACGTCCACCTACCGTCTCCAACTCCGTGGCCCCAAGGCCGACCCAAACGGGCGCGCTTTCACGTTCGCTGACGCGGCTGAACAGGTCGGCTACTTGGCAGACCTCGGAATTTCACACCTGTATCTGTCGCCTATCCTCACCGCCGTACCGGAGTCTAACCATGGCTACGATGTCATCGATCCGACGACGGTGAACCCGGAGCTCGGCGGCATGGAAGAGCTGCAGAAGCTCGCGCAGGTGGCGCACAAGGCCGGTCTGGGCATCATTATCGACCTGGTACCGAACCACCTCGGTGTTGAGGAGCCCAAGCTCAATGCCTGGTGGTGGGACGTTCTGACCTATGGCAAGGATTCTCAGTTCGAGCCATACTTCGACATCGACTGGCACGAGGACAACGGTGCCAACGGCAAGATGGGGTTGCCGATTCTGGGCTCCCCGGAGGATATCGACAAGCTGGAGCTCGACACGTCTGGTGACGAGCCACTTCTGCGTTACTACGACAATGCATTCCCGGTGCGCCCCGGCACCGAGGACGGCACCCCGCAGGAAGTACATGATCGCCAGGCCTATCGCCTGATGTACTGGAAGGACGGGGTCATTGGCTACCGTCGATTCTTCAGCGTCAACGGTCTGGCCGGCATCCGCCAGGAAAACCCGGTGGTATTCGAGCACACACACCGCATCATCCGCGAGCTGCTAGCTGCGGACATCATTGACGGTGTCCGCATTGACCACCCAGATGGCCTCAGCAACCCATTCGGATACCTCAGCGAGCTGCGCCGTCTACTCGGCGATGACAAGTGGCTGGTTATCGAGAAGATTCTGGGTGCCGAAGAGCCACTGGATCCGAGGCTCCAGGTTGACGGCACCACGGGTTACGACGCCCTGCGTGAGTTCGACAATGTCTTCGTCAACCGCGACTCCCGAGACGCCATGAGCATGTTGGCTCTGCAGCAGTCCGGTTCAACCTGGGACAAGACTGCCGTGCAGGCAACTGCGCAGGCTCTCAAGCACGATGTCGCTGCTCACGAGTTGGCTGCAGAAGTCCGTCGTCTAGCACGTGCCCTGCGCCGCGATAACTGGTCTATCAGCGGTACCAGCGTCAGCGATGAGGTACTTATCGACACCATCTGCAAGCTGGTCGCTGCCATGCCTGTCTACCGTTCGGACTATGTCTCCCTGTCGCGAGTGGCTTCCACGGTCATTGGTGAGATGGCAGCGCGTTTCCCCTCGCGTGTCTTTGCTCTCGACCTCATTTCGGCAGGTTTGGTAGCCGGTGGTGAGGCCGCCACGCGGTTCGCGCAGGTCTGTGGTGCGGTCATGGCAAAGGGTGTCGAAGACACGACCTTCTACCGCGCCTGCCGCCTGATCAGCCTGAACGAAGTCGGCGGTGATTTGGGTCGCTACGGCATGTCGGCGGCGGAGTTCCACCTGTTGCAGTCGGAACGTGCTCGCCTCTGGCCACGAACCATGACCACGCTGTCCACGCACGACACCAAGCGCGGCGAAGATGTCCGAGCCCGCATCCTCCAGCTCTCCGATGTCTCCGGCGACTGGGCTGAAAATGTCCGCAACTGGATGGCCATCACCCCCGCCCCGGACGATGCCACCGGCTACTTCCTGCTGCAGAACATCATCGGAGTCTGGCCGACCGACGGCGTGATTACCGATGAACTGCGCGAACGCCTCCACGACTACGCCATTAAGGCCATCCGCGAGGCAGATGTGCACACCTCCTGGACGGAGCCGGTCGAGGAGTTCGAACTCGGCATCCGCAGCTGGATTGACGCGCTTCTCGACGGCCCCCTGACCGACTCCATCACAGAGTTCGTCCGCTCCATTGCGCCAGCTGCCCTGACCACGTCACTGTCGCGCAAGCTCCTCCAGCTTGTCGGCCCCGGCATCCCCGATACCTACCAGGGGACGGAGTTCACAGAGGACTCCCTGGTTGATCCTGACAACCGCCGGTTCGTCGACTACGATGCGCGCGTCGCGGCGCTGGATAAGGTTGCTCGCGATGAGGTCACGTCGGTAACTAAGAGTCCAGAGCACCCAGCTGAGCTGCCGGAGGACTTTACGGATGCCGATGCGGACGTCGCAAAGCTGATGGTGACTCACCACGGAGTGAAGCTGCGTGCGGAACGCCCGGAGTCCTTCGTCGGCGGCGCCTACCAGCCAGTATTCGCCGTGGGTGTCGGCGAGCGTCATTTGGTCGGTGCAGCACGTGGACCGAAGGGCGAGCCGGAAGATGTTATCGCGCTGGTGACGCGCCGTCCGCTGGGGCTGCAACGCGAAGGCGGTTGGGGCGACACTACAGTGACACTTCCCAAGGGATTCTGGACCGACCGTTTCACTGGCCATACTTGGTCCGGCACCATCGCCGTGGCTTCTCTGTTCAGCTCCTTCCCAGTAGCACTGCTGGTACGCGAGGACGATGACGACTAATCGAATGAAGGATTCGCTTCCCGACGATTCCCGCGACCAGACCCGCAAGACTCAGTTGGCGGAGGATCGAGAGGTTACACGTGCACTGCAGTCGAAGTACGACTCGTGGGCAACTCGGCACCCCACCGCCGCGCAGGACTTTGTCGATGCGATTAAAGAGATTCTCTCCGATGCCGGTTTGGCCTTTGACAATGTCACGGCGCGGGTGAAGTCTTTCCGCTCATTGCGGCAGAAGGCCCTGCGTCGTGAAGCGGACGGCAACTACGTCTACCCTGACCCGTGGCACGGTATCCACGACATCATCGGTGTGCGTGTAACCACGTACCATTCGACGGAGATTCCCGCGATCATGGATGCGCTGGGAGATTCGCTGACTGTGCTGCGTAGGATTGACAAAACCGCGGAGACACGAATCAGCGGCCGGTTGGGATACGGCTCCCAGCACTTGATCTGCAAGGTGTCGACGGCGGCGCCGTCAGAGCTAGCTCCATATGCGGATATGCAGTTTGAGGTGCAACTGCGCACTGTGCTGCAGCATGCGTGGGCGGAATTTGAGCACGATATTCGCTATAAGGCCCCTGAGGGAGCGACAGACCCGCGGATTGATCGAGCTTTTGCGCTGGCCGCTGGCCTTATTGAGCTCGCGGATCAGCAGTTCGACCAAGTCGTTGCCGTGCTGGAGGAATCCACGCCGGACGATTCCGCGCAGGGAGAGGGCAAACAGCCCTCAGCTCCGGCAAAGACCACAGCCGATGACATTGTGGTGACTGAGGAAACCCTACCCGGCGTGCTGACGATGCTGCTTCCAGATGCGCCCCGATCGAAATCAGAACATTACGGCTGGGCAGAAGAACTGCTGGAGCGCAATGGCATTCGCACTGTCGGGCAGCTGCGAGAGCTACTTAATCCGCAGCGCCTCAGCGCGGTAAGCAAGGCCATGAAGTACCGCTTTAACCCAGGCCATGTGCGTGTTATCGATGACCTACTACTAGCGGCTCGCGGTGAAAAGCACATCAAGGCCACTGCAGATACCAGCCATAACCCGAAGCGTCGACCAGCCCGTTTGCGCGCACGGTTGCAGCAACTAGCGGAGGCCGGGATGCCTATGAGCGACGTCCCCGAAGACGATCGAGCTGACGGCGATCGCGCTTCGTAGGCCGCCCGGCACCGCGGTCGCGCGTCGGCATCGATGCGAGAATCTCCCTCGGGGGCGGCGGCGGAGAGTGGTCGATATAGCACTGCCTGGCCACCGGAGCTCCGACCCGCTTCTTCACCGTCTTGGTGACCTCAACAATGTGTTCGCGGTGGTTTGCCCACAGTCGCACTCTGTCCCCGGGGACGACCAGAACTGAGGGTTTCACGGCTTCGCCGTTGACTTTGACGTGGCCGCCACGGCACGCATCTGCGGCCAATGAGCGAGTTTTCAGCAACCTGACCGCCCAAATCCAGGCATCGATACGCACTGGTTCGGTAGACAATTGCTGCTGAGCAGGCATTTACTGCGGATCCTTGTAGTTCACAATCCGCTGAACCTTTTGCCAATTGAGAAAACCACCGACCAGGCCGACTACTGCCAGGATGAGGAATAGGGACATGCTTCCGGCTAGAAGTCCGAGCACTGCACCGCCGACGACACCGCTGCCTGCCCACACAACGGCATTGCGGGAGTACTTTCGCACCGCGTTCTTACGGAGCTCAATGGGGTTCTGAGGTTGGGGCTGAAGATAGCTCATGGAGTACATATTAGAGCGTTCTGGTCGCCCTGACGCATCGCATAGGTCGATAGGGCGTACAATTCGGGAAAAATTTCTACAGCTATAGCAAACCTGCTAGATATTCCTATTTGGGTAGGTAATTAACACAATGGCGTAGGTTGATTGCTAGTGTTAGTCCTATGACAGAAACTGTCCGCCCCCGCCACCGCATGGTCGACCGCGTTGCGGCGATCCTCGAACTCGTTGCGCGCTCTAACGAAGGTCTAACCCTCACTGACATCGCCCACACGCTGAACTATCCGCTCAGTACCACGCAGGGCCTTGTCAACGGTCTGACTGTGACAGGTTACCTTGACGAGTCCAACAAGCGTTACACGCTCGGCATGGCGCCGTTTCTGCTCAATGTCATGGCCGGTCGTCGCATGGTCAACGTTCCGACGGCTGAGCTCGAGGCGATTCACAACGAAACTGGCTTGATTACCGTGCTGGCACTGCCGGTTGGTGGCAAGCTTTTCTACCTCAAAACCGTCGGTGAATCCATGCGCTACCAGTACCTGACGGAGAACTTCCTGCCGCGCTCGCTGTTGCGCACCTCTGCAGGTTGGGTTTTGATGAGTCGGTTTGAAAAGCGCGAACTGTGGTCCTACCTGAACTCCGCGCGGCCGGAAGACCAGGTCTATGTGGATGATTTCCTCCGCCAGGCCGGGGAAATCGCAGAGACCGGCGTCTGTGCTGCCCCGGGTATTGCCGAAGGCGGTGGCGTTGACGGTGTCTCTATCGCAGTGGAGGAAGACGGTGCTACTGTCGCGGCAGTCTGCGTTTTCGGTCGGCCAGAAAAGATTGCGGAAAATAAGGACGAACTGGTGGAAATTCTCAAGCGCCATCGCGGCGCACACAACGGCGAGGAATCCCCGAACCAGGGTTAGCGGCTGTTAAGCGCGCAGCTCCCACCAGATTTCGCCACCGTCCGTAGACGGCTCGCTAGCTCCCTTAGTCAGCGCCTGCATTTCGCCGTCAAGCTGGGCAATCCCATCGGCAGTCACCGCGATGGAAAACTCCACGTTCTGGCCCCACCGCGTTTCCACGATCTCATAACCACGAGCACGCAATTCCGCTTCGATGCGACCGGCATCTGCGGCGGAGACACTCACTACTCTCAAGGCTCTTTGCACGCGCCGCATGCGCGTGACTTTTTCTAGACACTCTGAGACCGAATCCGAATAGGCCCTCACAAGCCCACCCGTGCCTAATTTGATGCCGCCAAAATAGCGGATCACTACGGCGGTGACATTCGTCATTCCAGAGCCCTGGAGCACATCGAGCATTGGGCGCCCTGCCGTGCCGCCAGGTTCACCGTCATCTGAGGATCGCTCCACCCGATTCCCTCCGACGACCTCATGAATGTATGCGCTGCAGTGGTGGCGAGCATCCGGGTACTCCGCCTTGGCCAAATTGATGACCTCTCGGGCGCTGTCTTCGTCGTCAGCACGCGCGATCCACGTGATGAAGCGAGATTTCTTAATCTCGATTTCATTCGTGACGATGTCACCGCCGGCGGGGACAATCAGCTCGATGTCGCGCTGCTTCTGCGTCGCTTCGGTCGAAGTGGATGGCTCGGTGGTCATAGTGTCCATTGTTGCCTATGGGCTTCGTGCACACCCAATCACCGTCGCTCGCTACTATCTCGACTTCACCTTGGACTCACCTCAAATACGCGGTGTTCGAAAACGGTTCCCCTGTGCCAATCCGCTGACTGACCTACCATGGTGCCCATGAGCAACTACCGAGTCTGGGCCCCGTACGCTTCCGAAGTCCGTCTGCTGTTGGGCAATCCTGACGCGCCAGCGATTTTTGATATGCATCCAATCGCTGACGCCACCGATGGCTACGGCGCCAACTCTGGTTGGTTTGAAGCTGATGTGGCTCGTACACCGGGGGATCGCTACGCATTTTCGCTGCGGGCACATGCGGGATTCGGCGCGCCTGACGACGAATCGGGGGACGGCTCCTCCCCTGCTGTCGGTGACTGGACAATACCGCTGCCAGATCCGCGTTCCCAGTCGCAGCCGGATGGTCCGCATGGTTTCTCCGAGGTCGTTGACCTGGGTGCCTATAAGTGGAAGGACTCGGCCTGGTCGGGCCGGATTCTGCCAGGAGGTCTGATTTATGAGCTGCATGTGGGCACCTTCAGCGATTCTGGTGATTTCGAAGGTTTGGTGGAACATCTAGACCATCTGATTGAGCTGGGGGTAACACATATTGAGCTGATGCCAGTGCAGCCTTTCGGTGGTGACCGTAATTGGGGCTATGACGGTGTGTCCTGGCACAGCGTGCACGAGGGCTACGGTGGCCCGCGGGGTCTACAGAAGCTGATTGATACGTGTCACCGAAAGGGTTTGGCTGTCATCTTGGATGTGGTCTTTAACCACTTTGGTCCAGACGGCAACTATGTGGGATTTTTCGGCCCCTACACCGCTGGTGGTTCGACGGGTTGGGGTGAGGTTGTCAATCTCACTGGCGACAACTCTGATGAGGTGCGTGCGTATATTTTGGATGCAGTGCGCCAATGGCTGGTGGATTACCACGTCGACGGTCTTCGTCTGGACGCGGTCCATGCCCTGCATGACGAGGGGGCATTCCACATTCTGGAGCAGATGCAGGTTGTCGCAGACACTGTCGCAGCCGAGACTGGTATTCCGCGTTCTTTGATTGCAGAGTCCGACCAGAATGATCCGCGTTTGGTCCGCCCGCGCGCTGCAGGTGGCTTTGGCCTCAACGCTCAGTGGGATGATGACGTCCACCATGCACTGCACACGCTGGTCTCTGGCGAGGACCACGCCTACTACTCAGACTTTGGGTCGGTGGAAGCGCTAGCTAGTGCTTTGGAAACTGGCTTCTGGCATACGGGCACAATGTCGACGTTCCGTGGTCGCACTCATGGTCGTCTCTTCGACCTGTCTGTACAGCCCATGCATGCTTTCGTAACGTACACGACCACACATGATCAAACGGGAAACCGCGCTGTCGGTGACCGTCCGTCGATGAACCTCACTCCGGCGCAGCAGGTTTTAAAGGCAGCAGTTATCGCCTGCAGTCCTTTCACCCCGATGCTCTTCCAAGGTGAGGAATGGGGCGCCTCTACCCCGTTTGCTTTCTTCTGTTCCCATGAAGATCCGGAGCTGCAACGGCTCACGCGCGAGGGACGCCTACGTGAGTTTGCCCGTGCCGGGTGGGATCCGAAGGAGGTATCCGACCCATCGGATCCAGAGACCTTCCACCACTCGAAGCTCAATTGGCAGGAGGTCTCGGAGGGCTCGCACGCCACTATTCTGGCGGCCTACCGCGATCTCTTCGCGCTGCGGAAGTCCCACCCGTCGCTTCGCACTCCCTGGTCGGCATCTGTGGTGACTGAGTATGACGAGGACAATCGTTGCCTCGTCGTTGTGCGCAGCCAGGATGAGCGCGAAATGGGTGCCCGAAACTCGGATGCCTTTGAAACTGTCGCTTTGGTGGCGAATTTCTCCGACGCCGAAACCAGCGTCAGCCTGGATTCCGAGTTCGGTTCCGCCCACCTGCTGCACACTTTTGAAGACGCAGCAGCCAGCATCGTCAATGACGAAGCTGCCGGTCCCGAAATCTCGCTTCCAGCGTGGGGCTACGCTGTCGTCTCGCTCAGCTAGTCAGCCGGACTTTCAGCCTCGGTGTCGGACTCTTCCTCATCCGCTGCACCCGACTCGGGTGCTGGCCACGGCAACTCGGTGACATCACCGTGGAGGACGTGAGCCACCAACGCGTCTGCGATGAGAATATCGCTCATCACCAACGTCGGAACCAGGTCCGCCAGCTGAGCCCACATCGGAATCAGCTCACGGACAGCGGCGACACTGGCATCAGAGTTCTCAGCCTGAGTACGAGCCAATACGCGGGCAGCCACTGCAATAAGCAGTGACGTTCCCGGCACCAGAGTCCAGTGCAGCGAAGGATCATCCGCATCGATGCCGTCGAGCTTGTGGAAGCGCACATTGACCGCCTTGCGCAGTCGTGGAGACGCCTTCGATACCGTCTTAAACAACACCCGAGAGGCGGCGGCAAGCTGGGTCATGACACCGGATTCCACAATCTCAGCACGATTGCGTACCACTTCGTAGATTGCGGTGAAGCGAGCGTCATCGTCGGTCAGCGGACCCGGGACCATGCGGTAAGGATCAAAGACCTGCGACAGAATAGCGCTGGCCTGTGCTTCCGGCAGCGAGGTAATCTGCACCGAGCTCTGGTCGATAGTAGCGGACTCCAGGGTGGTGTCCTGGCCGCTGGCAGCAATGTCCAGCAGTCCCTGGCCACCAGTTGTGCGCAGGTAATCCAGCTGACGAGAACGGTCCACGCTCTCATCAGTGAGATCCGCCAATGCTGCCAATGCACCGAGCCACGGCACACGGCGACGCCCCGGCACTGGCTTAGTAGCGCTGAAGTCTCCCAGCACGAGTCCGGAGGCGATAAACATACCCGGCTGATCGTCGAGCGCGATGACTGAACGGTTCAACGCTGCCAGACCGGCGCGTGGTTCGGCACACAAGATCGCACCCAACCTAGGTGCGGCCAGCAGCGGATTCGCCTGCACCATGTCGGTTGCACGACCAGCCCGCAAGGTCGCCAGTAGTGTCCACAAACGTGCGAGCTGATCCTGATTTAGCTCGCCCCACAGTTCCTGCGCGCGAGCAACGGGATCGGTGTCCTCGCCATCGAGGTCGATAGCCTCTGCATCATCGACATGATTCAGAATGGTCGACCCGGCCGCCGGCCACTGCGGGTGGCGTTCCTTTTCCACACCGAGAGTCACCTGCGCGACAAATGGGCCAAGGCCGCGGAGTTCGGCGGGAAGCTCGCATTCGCCCTCTACGACTTCCAGGGCGACGGGTTCGCGCCACGGCTGACCGGCGGCCCAGAGCCACAGGGTCATCGGCAAGTGCGAAACGTCGTCAGCGACATCAACCTCGATGATGTCAGTGGCTTCATCGTTGAAGGCAATCTGGCGGATGGCATCGCGGGAGGAAGCCTCCACCAGTGGTACAGACAGGCGCTTCCGTCCCGTCACACGTGTCCAGTCCAAACTGATGCGCAGGGCCTTCAGCAGGGAGATACGGTCGGCAAACTTGCCGAACTCCGCGTAGCCAGTATCGCCGAAACGCTTGATGGGGACACGACAGATGTCGCGCTCACCGCTGGAAACTGCAACATGCGCATGGCGCAACTCGCCCGGGGCATTGACGACAATCTTGCCGAAGGCATCGACACGCTTCGGGCGGGTGACCAATGTAGTGGTGCGGCGGGCGACGGATTCGTCGGCAAGCGGAACCTCAAACTGCAGCGTGCCTGGCGTGACCTGCAACTGCAGCCATGCGCCTTCTTCGGTGGAAAGCTCGACGGTACCTGTGACTTCGTCCGCCCCGAGGCGTACGATAGCGGGCTCGGCGTCAAGCGGCTTGTCACCGGAGACAACGCGGATGTCGGCGGGGCTCAGCCCGTCGATGGTTGGGATGCGGAAGCCGTCGCCACCACCGCTGTAAGTAATCGTGAGGTCTGCCTGCTCGGCAATGGCGAAGTGCTTCTGGAAGCTGCGGCCACGCGGATTGACCAGGCGAACCACGAACTCGCCGACCCACGGATAATCATCATCGGTAAGGATCTCAACCTCGCCACCCGCGGCGGGCACCTCGAGGTCATAGACCATGACGGAATCCGTGGTAAACGCACCATAGCCACCAAAATCGGTGACAATGGCGCGCCAGGACTCGTCCTTACCGGACAGCGTCGGCGGGAACACAGCGACCGGCCCACCGGCGTAAACCGGGGTGCCGTAGGCAGACACCGTGCCGTCGAGACGTGCGTGGGGCATGGTCATTCGCGGTTGCCGCTGCGGTGATGCCGAGCGAACCTCGCCAGCCGCCCCGGACCGACGAACCTGAACTGCATGAACATCGCGAAGGTCGATCTCAGCGACTTGCCACAGCTCCCAGTTAAATGGGCGCGGGTCCGATAGCAATGGCACCTCAGCGCCTGTGACGGGGTCAACGAGTGTGGCATCAACCGGGTAGACCACCGTAGCGGACGTCGAGTGTAGCGAGACCTTGTCTGTGACTGACTGACCGTCGGCACCGAAAATGAGAATCGGGTCCTCAGTGCTAATCGCGGGGACTCGCCAGTGCTTCTCATCGCCGATTTCCACCAGCACATCGCGCACCGGCTCATCGATGGTCACCACTGGACGCGGCAGCGAATCCTGCAGGCCCACCACCGGCGTCGTTGCTACCGTGCCGCCGAAGGTGACACGCCAGGTCCGTCCCGCCGGATCCAGCGGCGTCGGTAGCTGTACGCCAACGGTCTGCGTCAGCTCATCGAAGTACAGCTGCGGGCGGCCGGTCGTTGCCACCACGCCCACGGCTTCACGACGATTCGCAGTACCCGCCGGACGCATACGCAGCTCTTCACGCGCAGCGGCCACCAGAATAGGCGGCAGCCCCGCATCGAGCTGGCCGAGTTCTTCCCGAGCCTCCCAGTTGGCCGGATCAGCGGCGGTGGCAATGGCATAGCCGAGGGTTGCCTTAAACAACTTGTGCGCCTGACGAGGTGCCGTCCTGGCCAACTGACGCAGCGCCAGTGGGTAGACACCATCTTCCGCCTCTGCGATTTCGGTCAGCAGCTCCTCGAGCAGCGGATGAACCTTCGACAGCGCCTGTACCAGGTCATTTGATGAAGGGTCGGATAGCTCCGATACGCCGGCAAGTTCCTCGCAGCGCTCGATAATCAGTGGCATCACTGATAGCTGCACACCCGCGTGCAGAAGAAGCACCTGCGCTGCCCGCTGCAGCGGATCCGCGTCGGCCTGGCTGCTGTCGACGTCGTTAGGCAAACCAGCATTGGCCAGCATTGTCGGCACTGCGGCGGCGAGGTGCTCGATGAGCGCGCCGGTAGTGTCAGCGTCTGGATCCAGCTGCAGAGCGGCTGGCCAGTCCAGCCACATTTCGCTTGCCGACGCAACACGCGCGGCGCGTCCTACCAGCGAGGCAAGGGTGACCAGCGGGTGATTGTCAACGACACTCTTCGCAGCTTCAATATCGGCAGCAGTACCACCCACCAGATGATGGGCCAGGAGCGTTCCCAGGAAGCGGTCGATACGCTCAACCTCGTCCATCGCCAGCCCTGACCAGACAAACAGTGGCTCAACTTTGGCCTGTGTGGCGGATTCCAGCAGACCCGGAATCCGGGTGGCCAGGTCCTGCTCTGCGGCAGCCAGCCACATTTCGACAATCACGGTATTTTCCACTCGGACACCCTGGTCGACACTGCTTGCCCCAGTCATAGTGGGTGGACGCTCCCCTTCGCTACAAAGCTTGCTCGAAAAGATTCATTTAATTAACGAAGCTGGGAGGACTTCCTCGGAGGTTTCCCAGCTGGACCCAGCAAGTCTAGGTCAAAAAGTCATACTCTGGTGTGCCGGGTACCAGTCGGCGGCACTTCAGCGGCGAGGCATCCATGCGTGCCAGCAATTCCTCGAGGTCAGAGGCACGACGTAGCTCAATACCGACAAGAGCCGCGCCAGTTTCGCGGTTGTTGCGCTTGAGGTACTCGAACTGCGAGATGTCGTCATCCGGGCCGAGAACATCGCTGAGGAACATACGCAGCTGGCCGGGCTTCTGCGGGAAGTTGACCAGGAAGTAGTGCTTGAGGCCGCGGTAGACCAGCGAGCGCTCCATGATCTCGGCATAGCGCAGCACGTCGTTATTACCGCCCGAGATGATGCAGACAACAACCTCGTCCGGTTCAAACTGCATCTGCTCCAGAGCTGCCACAGACAGCGCACCGGCCGGCTCAGCGATGATCCCTTCGTTCTGATAGAGATCCAGCTGCGCCTCACAGACCGCGCCCTCCGGCGCAATCATCGGATGAACGCGGTTGCGGTTGGCCTCCAGGATGTGCCATGGCAGGTCACCGAAACGGGCCACCGCGGCGCCATCGACGAACGGATCGGTGTGCCCCAGCGTAATCGGGCCATTGTTCTCCAGGGCTGCGCGCATGCAGGCCGCACCCGCAGGTTCCACACCCATGACCTGGGTGTTCGGCGACATATCCGACAGGTAAGAGGTGACACCGCTGAGCAGACCACCGCCACCGACCGGTACGCAGATGGTATCCAGAGTCAACCCCTGACCGGAGAGCTGCGCAATAATTTCAGCTGCGACAGTGCCTTGTCCGACGATGGTGTTGAAGGAGTCGAATGGCTCCACCATGGTGGCACCAGTGCGCTGTGCGTCAGCACGCGCCGCAGCGGCGGCCTCATCGAAGGAGTCCCCGACAACGACAATCTCAACGGCATCGCGGCCGTGGTAAGCGATACGGTCGCGCTTCTGCTTCGGCGTGGCATTGGGCACATAGATGCGCCCCTTAATACCCAGCTGGCGGCAGGCATATGCCACGCCTTGAGCGTGGTTTCCTGCAGATGCCGCAACGACGCCTGCTGCTCGCTCTTCGTCGGTAACCTGAACCATGGCGTTGTAGGCACCGCGAATCTTGTACGAGCGCACGTCCTGGAGGTCTTCCCGCTTGAGGAATACCTTTGCACCGGTGATTTCGGAAAGACGTGGGCTGAACTGCAGCGGAGTGGCCGCAATAACCGAAGAAATTCGTGCCTGCGCAATCTGAATATCGGCCGCGTGAACAAGTCGGCGTTCGGTCTGGGAAGCAGGCACAGAATTCTCACTCATGAGCTATGACTCTACTCGGTCATACAACCGGTTGCGACAATCAGGGCCGCGATAAGCTACCCCAAAATGCTGGCCCCAATCGTCGCCTTCAGATCACCAATCAAGCTGGCGTCCCGGTCGACCCGCAAGTGCTCGCCGAGAACCAAAGTGGTGTGGGAATCGCCGTCGACAAGCTTGAGGTAAACGTCGGAGTCGCCTGGGTTGTCCAGCAGTACTGACTTCAGCTTGGCAATCATCTCCGGAGTGCACTGATCAGTGCGCATGGTCAGACGCAGCGGCGCCGAAGTGGAGCCATTGCGACCAAGGTCCGGCAGCTTCAGGTCATCACAGACCACACTCATGCGGTCATCGCGGTACTGAACGCGGGCACGAATAAGCACGATGGCGTCTTCAGCAATGCTGGTGGCAATCATCGCGTAGGTTCTCGCAAAAGCCATAACTTCCACGCGCGCGCCGTTGTGGTCCTCAATACCGATAATCGCCCAGGGCTGGCCGTTCTTATTCACGCGACGGTCAACGCTAGAGACAATGCCACCAATAGTGATTTCGGTGTTGTTAGCGACTTCCCCACCGACGACCGTGGTCAAAGCGGTATCGGTCTGCGCGGCCAGCGATTCTTCGAACCCATCGAGTGGATGACCGGAGACATAGAGGCCCAGCATTTCTCGTTCCAGGGTCAGCTCGTGCTTGCGATCCCACTTTTCATCCGGCACACGGATTTCAAAGATGCTCTCCGATCCGGTGTCCTCTTCCCCACCGAAGCCCGCAAACAGGTCGAACTGTCCCTTGTCTGCAGCCTTCTTGGTCGACAGCACCGAGTCAATGGCCTCTTCGTGAATGAGCGCAAGGCCCTTTCGTGGGTGCCCCAGCGAGTCGAAAGCGCCGGCCTTAATCAACGACTCGGTGATGCGCTTGTTACACGGCAGCGTCTCAATCTTGTCCAGGTAGTCCGAGAACGACGTGAACTTGCCCTTCTCCTCGCGCGTCTTCACAATCGACGCGACCACATCATGGCCGACGTTGCGGATAGCGCCAAGGCCGAAGCGAATATCCTCACCGACCGGCTCGAAGTCCATACCCGACTCATTGACATCCGGCGGCAGCACCTTAATGCCAAGGTGTCGACAGTCCGACAGATAAATAGCCAGCTTGTTCTTATCATCCGCCACCGAGGTCAACAGCGCCGCCATGTACTCAGCGGTGTAGTTGGCCTTCAGATACGCGGTCCAGTAGGACACCAGGCCGTAGCCCGCCGCGTGAGACTTGTTAAACGCGTACGAGGCGAAGGGCAGAATAATATCCCACAGCTTCTGGACAGCATCCTTAGAGAAACCATTTTCCAACATGCCGCCTTCGAAGTTCACGAACTCCTTGGCCAGCACCTCGGGCTTCTTCTTACCCATGGCCTTACGGAAACCATCTGCTTGGCCCGCGGTGTAATTCGCCAGCTTCTGCGAGATCTTCATGATCTGCTCCTGGTACACGATCAGGCCGTGTGTTTCTTCCAGGATTTCTTTCAGCTGCTCATCCAGTTCCGCGTGGATGGCGTTATAAGGCTTGCGACCATTCTTAATATCCGCGTAGTCAAAGTGCGCGTTCACACCCATCGGCCCCGGACGGTACAGCGCCAGCGATGCCACGATGTCGTCGAAGCCCGTTGGCTGCATGCGTTTGAGCAGCTCACGCATTCCGCCACCATCGAGCTGGAACACACCGAGGGTGTCACCGCGCGACAGCAGCTCATAGACCTTCGGATCATCGGTCTGAAGGTCATCGAGCAGAACTGTCTCGCCTCGGTTGGACTTGATGTGCTCAATACAGTCACCGATAACCGTCAGGTTTCGAAGACCCAGGAAGTCCATCTTCAACAGACCGATGGCCTCACACGCCGGATAGTCCCAGCCAGTGATAATCGCGCCGTCAGCCTGTCGCTTCCACATCGGGATGTGATCCAAGAGTGGCACCGACGCCATCACCACGGCACAGGCGTGCACGCCGGTCTGCCTAACGACGCCCTCGAGACCACGAGCCGTCTCGTAAATTCGAGCCACATCCGGGTCGGTTTCAATAAGCTGACGAACCTCGGCGGCCTCGCCGTAGCGTGGGTGCTCCGGGTCGACGATGCCGCTCAGCGGAATGTCCTTAGCCATAATCGCAGGTGGCAGCGCCTTAGTAATGCGGTCTGCAATCTGGTAACCCGGCTGACCGAACTGCACACGCGCCGAGTCCTTCAGAGCCTGCTTGGTCTTCACCGTACCGAAGGTGACCACCTGCGCCACCTTGTCTTCGCCCCAGCGATCGGCGGCGTAGCGAATCATTTCATCGCGGCGGCGGTCATCGAAGTCGATATCGATATCCGGCGCGGACGGGCGCTCTGGGTTCAGGAATCGCTCGAAGAGAAGACCGTGCTCAATCGGGTCGATATTGGTGATCCACGTCGCGTATGCAACCAAAGAACCGGCAGCGGAACCACGCCCCGGACCGACCTTGATGCCCACCTCACGGGCATGGCGGATCAACTCCGCCACGATAAGGAAGTACGACGGGTAGCCCTTACCGTCAATCACCTCAATTTCGTACTCCGCGCGCCGGATGTACTCCTCCGGTACCTCGCGCCCTTCAAAGCGCTTGCGCAGCCCCTCCATCACGTTGTGATGCAGCCATGTCGTCGGCGTCTCCCCTTCCGGAACGTCCGCCTTCGGCATGCGATCGTGCGGGTGCTCCTCCCACAGCTCGTCGTAGTCCTCGACGCGCTCTGCGATGAGCAGCGTGTTATCGCAGGCACCCGGGACTAGGTGATCCCAGGTCGCGCGCATTTCTTCGGCGGACTTAATAAAGTAGCCGTCACCGTCGAACTTAAAACGGTCCGGGTCATTGAGCGTCTTACCCGTCTGCACACAGAGCATAGCCTCGTGAGCCTTGGCCTGGTCACGGGTGACATAGTGGCAGTCATTCGTAACCAGCGGCGGCAGGTTCAGCTTCCGGCCAATCTCCAGTAGCTCACTGCGCACACGGGTCTCAATATCCAGCCCGTGATCCATCAGCTCAAGGAAGTAGTTTTCCTTGCCGTAGATGTCCTGCCACATCCCGGCGGCCTGCAGAGCCTCGTCGAACTGCCCCAGACGCAGACGCGTCTGCACATCACCCGACGGGCAACCAGTGGTCGCGATAATGCCCTCGGCGCGTTCTGCCACCAACTCGGCATCCATACGCGGGTACTTACTAATTTGTCCCTCATACGATGCCATCGACGACAGGTAGAACAGGTTCCGCAGACCCTGCGCATTCGCAGCCAACATGGTCTGGTGCAAGTAGGAACCGCGACCCGAGACGTCGTCTCGACGCTGATGCGGTTCACCCCACTGAATGCGCTTTTTATTAAAACGGCTCTCCGGCGCCATATATGCCTCAATGCCGATGATTGGCTTGATGCCCTTGGACTTCATCTGCCGATAGAACGCATTCGAGCCAAACATATTGCCGTGGTCGGTGACACCGACCGCAGGCATTCCCTGTCGCGCAACCTCGTCGGCGAGCAAATCAATCTTCGCCATACCGTCGAGCATGGAGTACTCGGTGTGATTGTGGAGGTGCACGAAGGAGGAGTTAGCCATGAGTCCAGATTGTAGACAATCCCCCGGACTGAACAAGATTCCTTCGAACACCCAAAATGAAGCAGCCCCTTATGCCTGCACAGTTATAGCTAAAGACGTGTGCAACATCACTCTTACTTTTCCTTTACTTTTCAAAACCAGTTAACAATACTCGACACCACGGTTCGTGAGGAAGTTCTCATGTTTTCCTCGCGGCCACAAAGAAACGCACTGCCCTCGAGCAAAGAACCAAAGGAGCAATACAGTGTTCGCACCACTTTCCGATGGCCACTTCACCTACTTCCCCAAGCCCGAGCTTGACGAGGTTCTTGCAACCATCGACCGCCGCCCAGTTGCCGCCGGCTACCTCATCGATGGCGATGTCATCACCTCCAACATGGATGCCGCCCGCTACAGCTGGCTGGTCTAAAAGGGCGCAGACCTGGAAAATTCTGACTTTCTTTTCAAAATCAAAGACAGTACAGGTTTTCAATGATTACGTTTTAGGGCATGAAACTTTCTCGAGCTTCTGCCCCGGAGTCCTCGGACACATCCCGCCCGGCTCCGACATCGATGTCTCACCTGCCTGAAGCGCTGCCGCCGCAGACGCCCCAGACAGCCCGCCCGCCACTAGCTACCGACACGCTGCTTAACTGCACTTCCCTTCCTGCAGTCGTCGTCGACCTCGCGGCGGTCGAAGCCAATGCCCGCGATATGCTCCGCCGTGCAAACGGGATGCCTATCCGCGTGGCCTCGAAATCGATTCGCATTCCACAGCTTATTTCGCACGTCCTGGCCTTCCCCGGTTTCCAGGGCGTGCTGGCATATTCACTGGCAGAGGCGCTGTACCTATTCCGAGAAGGCATTAGCGACGACATCGTCGTCGCCTACCCAACTCTTGACGCCCGCGCTATCTCAGAGCTTGCCGACGATGATGCAGCGCGTGCCGCCATCTGCGTCATGGTTGACCGTCCCGAGCATCTGGAGGCGCTGGCGTCGTCGGCAAGCGAAAATGCGCCAATCCGCGTGTGCATGGACGTCGACGCATCCTTTCGTCCCCTCCCCGGCGTGCATATCGGTACGCTGCGCTCAAGCCTGTTCTCGCCGAAGCAGGCAGCGGCGTTTGCCAAGCAGATCATTGCCCACCCGGAGCTGCAGCTGGCCGGAATCATGATGTATGAGGGACACATTGCCGGAGTGGGCGATGCCGGAAACTCCCTGCGTGCGCGCGCAATTCGAGTGATGCAGGCCGTCTCAAAGAAGGAATTGGCAAAGCGCCGCGCGAAGGTTGTCGCTGCAGTCGAGAAAGTGGCGGGGCCGCTGGAGTTTGTCAACGGTGGTGGCACGGGGTCGCTGGAGTCGACGTGCGCCGAGGCCGCAGTCACCGAGGCAGCGGCGGGGTCGGGGTTCCTGGCACCAACCCTCTTCGATAACTATCGCGCATTCAATCTGCGCCCGGCGTCCTGGTTTGTGTTGCCGGCGACGCGACGCCCTAAGAAGGGCGTGGTCACGGTGTCCGGCGGTGGTCGAATTGCCTCTGGACCGGCGGGAGCTGACCGGCTGCCAACCCCCTGGTACCCCACTGGCCTGCGCTACGCGGCAGAGGAAGGACCAGGTGAGGTGCAGACTCCGCTGCTCGGCAAGACCGCCGACGCAATTTCGCTGGGAGATCCCGTGTGGTTCCGCCACGCCAAGGCCGGCGAAATAGCCGAGCACACACAAGAAGTCATTGCAGTTCGAGATGGCGCCATCATCGCCCACTGGCCCACGTACCGAGGAAAGGGATTGATCTTCACATGAGCAATTCACGCAACAACGCCCGCTTCACAGTCTCTACAGTTGAGTCCCGCGTACCACGCGTACGTCGGCGTGCGCAGGCAAAAGCCGTCGCCAACTCTCATTGGAGCAATTGGGCGCACACGCAATCGTGCACCCCGTCCTACACTCATCAGCCGCACGATGATGAGGGCGTTATCTCGGTAATTAAAGCGGCGAAGACCGAAGGAACTACGGTGCGCCCGCTAGGGGCCGGTCATTCTTTTACTTCCGTGGCCACCACCGATGGGCACCGCATTCAACTCGATCGCTGCTCTGGTCTGGTCGAACTCGACGCCGCCAACCAGACCGCCACGCTGCGTGCCGGCACTCGCTTGCGCGACACTCCAGGTATTCTGCGCCCGCTCGGTTGGGCACTTCCCAACCAGGGCGATGTCGATCCGCAGTCGCTGGCCGGTGCTATCTCTACTGGCACACACGGCACCGGGCTTGGATTCACCGGCTTCGCAGGCACCGTGAAAGGATTCAAGATTGTCACCGCGGATGGCGTCGTCAGGCACTGCCATCCGGACGCTGAGGGAATCGACGGCGAGCTCTACCGCCTCGGACGGCTGGGACTGGGTGTCTTCGGCGTGCTTACGGAGGTCACGATGTCCGTCGTGCCAGCGTTTGATCTGCACGCCGACGAGCACCGCGAAGAGTTTGATTCCCTGCGCAAGAGTTTCGCCGAGCGCTGCAAAGAAGCTGACCACCTGGAGTTTTTCTGGTTCCCGGGACAGCGCGAGACGCTGGTCAAGCACAATACTCGCATTGAACCGCAGCGCCACCGCCGCCCGAGCCGCAATAGCCTGAAGCAGCGCCTGGGCAGCGCGCGTACGTATCTTAACGACGAAGTCGTCAACAACATGGGACTCTTGGCGTGCTGCGAGATTGCTAAGGCCATTCCCGCTACGACCGATACCATCAACCGGATTGCCACCAACACCGTGCCAGAGCGCAGCTACTCCAATGAGGCGCACAAGGTCTTTGTCTCGCCGCGCCGAGTGCGTTTTTCCGAGATGGAGTACTCCGTCCCGCTCGAGGCCGCTTCCGATGTCCTCGGGGAAATCCGCGACGCGATTGCCCGCAAGAGGATGAAAGTCTCCTTCCCCATCGAGGTGCGCTCCGCGAAAGCCGATGATGTGGCCCTATCCACTGCGTACGGTCGCGACAGTGCCTACATCGCCATCCACCGCTACTGGAAGGAAAATTATCGAGAGTACTTCAACCTCATCGAGCCGATTTTCAAGGCCCACGAAGGTCGCCCGCACTGGGGCAAATTGCACACGCTTCGCGCGGAGGATTTCGCGGAACGTTATCCGCTGTTCGGCGAGGTCCAGGCACTACGGGAAAAGGTCGACCCGCAGGGAATCTTCCTCAACGAGCACCTGCGCGAACTTTTCTGCTAATTATCTGCCGGCTTTACGACGTCCCGGGTAACCGCCCCATCCGCCTGGTCAGCGGCATCGTCGGAAACCGCGGCCGGTTCAACACCGGCCTTGCGGAGTTCCCGGCGAACCCGACGCTGCCGGAGCATCTTCAAGATGAGGTCGCAGATGAACAGCGCGACGGCACCCCAGATGATGAAGAACCCGATCCAGCGCTCCGGTTCGAGCTGCTCGCCCAGCACAGTGACTGCCAGGGTGATTTGGAGAACCGGAGTGAGGTACTGCATCAGACCCAAGGTGGCCAGCGGCAGGCGTTTGGCACCTTCGCCGAAGAGCAGCAACGGAATGGCGGTAGCAACACCGGCGCTCATCATGAGCAGCGTGTGGCCTGTTCCTTCGGAGCTAAACGTGCTCTGCCCGTTGTAGGTCAACCAGAGGATGTAGGCCAGAGCAATCGGTGTGATTACGGCGGACTCGGCCGTCAGCGAAGCTGCGGAGGAAAGCGATACCCGCTTCTTCATTAGTCCGTAAAAACCGAAACTGAACGCCAGCGCCAGCGCACCCAACGGCGGATGTCCCACACCAATTGTGAGAACAATGACCGCAATGGTTGCCAGGATGACACTGCCGAGCTGCAACCGCGAGATGCTTTCACGGAAGAAAATCATCGCCAACAAAACGCTGACCAGCGGGTTGATGAAGTAGCCGAGCGCGGCCTCCGCCACCTGCCCATTGTTGACCAGGTAGACGTACACACCCCAGTTGACGGAGATCAACAGTGCGGCAATAAAAATAGTGCCCCAGGTCTTGGCACTCGCGGCCTTCAGCTCTGGCCATGCGCGCATGAAGCTGAGGGCAATGACCATAAAGACAAGGGTCCAGACGAATCGGTGCGCCAAAATCTCTACGGCCCCTGCTGGTTCCAGCAAGGGGAAATAGAGCGGAAACAGCGCCCACAAAAGGTACGCACCGAATGCCTGAATCACTGTTGACTGACTCCTTTTCGTTCTTGTTGAAACTGACTGCGTACTGGCGGCAGAGTTCTAGCCGCTTCATCCTAGTCGTTTGGATTTAGGACACTTAGTTCTGGTTTCTATTAGTTCTGGCCGCTTAGTTCTGGCTCAGCCCTGGCGCAAAGAGCGGATCTTTATCCGTGAAGCCGGAACTCAGCACCGGGCGAATACCAAAGCGGCCACGCGCCGCATCTGATGGCAGCGCCTCGACAGCTTTCACATCGGGCATTTTCTTGACATCCATCAACGATTCAGCGTCACCATAGACCAGTAAACCGTTGAAGCCGAGCCGTTCGTCGTCAATCGCGACGTCCGCGTAAGCAGCCGCTAACTCCAGCTGATCTTGCAGCAGCTTTTCTTCGCTAGCTGTTTTACTCGGCTGCGGCAAATACCGGGTGCTCACACCGCCGATGATTGCAGTCGATACTCGCAGAGAGGGCTCTTTTTCATAGACCTGTGCCGCTTCTTGCGCATCAAGCAGCCGATCAAAAGTCACCATCGCCCAGAACTTCGGGTCCTCCACGACTGGCTGGCCTGTCTTTAGCCGGTGGTCCTCTTTCTTCATATTCTCGAGGGACTTGTCGGCACGCTCTACGTACTGCTCGGTTGCTTCCCACGGGTCCGGGCCGAGCGCATCGCCGTTGAGGTTCTGCGGCTTGCTTACCCGATCGGAGGTCGAAGCGACTGCTAACACAATCACCAATACGACAACACAGAAACCAGAGATTAGTGCCATCACTGGCGAAATACTGCCGTCACCAGTGCTTTTCGCACGAGTTTCACGGCGTGGTGGGGTCTTGGATCCCGATGGGGTCTGCGTCATGCGCTCTGCCTCAAAACTTCCAATGCGTGGTTCAAATCATCTGGGTATGGACATTCGATTTCCATCCAGCGACCATCTGCCGGATGGTGGAAACCAAGCGAGACCGCGTGAAGCCACTGGCGGTTGAGCCCCAGCCGCTTGGCCAATGCCGGATCAGAACCGTACATGGGATCGCCGCAGCATGGGTGATTCAGCGCAGAGAAGTGCACGCGAATCTGGTGCGTACGCCCAGTTTCTAGATTCACCTTCAGCAGCGTTGCTGGGGCGAAGGCCTCAAGCGTTTCGTAGTGCGTCACAGCATGCTTGCCATCCTGGCGGACGGCAAAGCGCCAACCCGCCGACGGATGACGGCCAATCGGCGCATCAATTGTCCCGGACAGCGGATCCGGATGCCCCTGAACCAGAGCGTGATAGGTCTTGGACACCTCACGGTTTTTGAACGCCCGCTTGAGCACGGAGTAGCCCCGTTCGGAGCAGGCGACAACCATCACGCCAGAGGTGCCAACATCGAGGCGATGCACGATGCCTTTTCGCTCGGGCGGACCGGAGGTAGAAATGCGGAAACCAGCAGCCGCCAGTCCGCCGATAACCGTTGGGCCTTCCCAACCGACTGACGGATGTGCGGCCACACCGACAGGCTTGTGAACAGCCACCAAATCGGAGTCGTGGTAGAGCACGTCCATGCCCTCGACGAGTTCCTCTTTGGGAACCAATGGCTTTTCCACCGGCGGCAACAACACAGAGAGGAAAGCGTTTTCTTCCAATCGGTCGGACTTGCCAACGCTCACGCCATCGACCGTGATGTCCCCAGCCGCTGCCAAATCAGCCACCGCTGTGCGCGAGAGCCCCAACAACTTAGCCACACCGGCGTCTACCCGCATACCAGCCAAGCCCGGTGGAACGGGCATCTGCCGGGTTTCTCGGTCGGGCTGGTGCGCTCCCCCGAGTGCTGCACCACCATTTACTGCATTGTCGTTCACTGCTGTCCTCCCTCCGCCGACTGCTTCTGATCCTGCTGAGCAGATTTCTTCTCCGCTGCAATCTGATCAGCGAAGAGATCCGGCTCCTTGGAAAAAACCATCCAGATAACGAGGATAATAACGCCCACAGTAATCGCGGAGTCCGCGATATTAAATACGGCAAAACCCTTAACCGACAGGAAATCGACGACGTGGCCGACGTAGAAACCGGGTTCCCGAAACAGCCTATCGATGAGGTTGCCCAGCGCACCACCAGCAATAAGCCCCGCTGCAGTCGCCGATATAGGACTGCGCAGCCAATGGGAAAAGCACATCACAGCCAGGATGTAAACCAGCTGCAACGTGGTAAAAACCCAGGTGGCGTTCGTGCCAAAGGAAAAGGCTGCACCGGGGTTAAAAACGAGCCGCAACTCGAAGAGATCGCCAATGACCTGCACCGCAGGACGGCCATCGAGAGTCTTCAAAGCGATAATCTTGGTCAGCTGATCAATGATCGCAACTGACACAATAACCGCAGCGAGAATCCCCCGCCGCGGGAAATATGTCCTCGTTTCCTTCTTAGTCACTGTCCCATAATGGCCTAACAAACCCATATTCAGCCAACTGACACCGCCCGGGTGGTTCATATCCACCACGAAACCGGTACGCTAACCGGTGTGACTCGACGTTTCCAATCTCAGTTTGTTCCGGCCTCCTCTGCTTTACGACGTGCAGGAGGCACCACCTCCTCGTGGTTCCGTCGACCTAGCCGCAGCGACCAGCCTGGTCACACCAAGCGTGGCCTGCTGGCGAGGGTCGGCACCGCTGTTGTTGCCGCTACCACTGTGGTGTCATTGGCCGCGTGCTCGTCGGAAAGCTCGGTGGAAACGCAACCCGTGGACGTTGCACAACCCAAGGTCGAATTGACCAGTGCTGGTAGCGGTGAGCTGGCGAGCGTGCGCTGGAAGGACGACGGTGCAGAGCAGGAGTCGACCGTGGCGGTGACGCAGGGCTTCGCGCAGCGTGGCGGAAACGCCGATAGCGACCAGACGTTCCCGGACACCCGCCTGGAAATCCCCCTGACCAGCACTGTTACCAGCGATAACGATACTCGTGTGGTGACGTCAGAGGTGGGTAAACCCCACGGCTCCAACGATGAGCTGAATGAGGATATCGCTACCGCACAGGGCTTTATCTCTGATTGGTCAACAACAGCCACTGGTGAGGTCAAGGAACTCAAGCTGGGAGCGCCGGAGAAGGCGACCGACACCGCTCGCGCTGGTGTGGAGATGGCGCTGCAGCAGCTGCATTCCGTACCTATCGTCTTCCCTTCCGAGGACATCGGAAAGGATGCGACCTGGACGGTCGAAAGCGAGGTCGAAGGCCAGACCACGATGACGCAGAAGGTGACCTATACCCTGCTCAGCCGTGCGGGCGACACTGTTAATTTGAAGGTCGATGTCAAGCAGGTGCCGACCGTCACGGAGTTGGACACTGGCGGAGAGGGTGCACTGAAGGTTGTCGAGGCCACGACTGACATGCTTGCCGACCGCGTCACCATCGACCTGACTAAGCCCCTTCCGATGAAGGGCAACATCGACTTTGTGACCTCCGTGACCTACGGCGACGGCAACTCCGATGTGCGCATCACTCAGCAGACGCACCGCGGGCTGGAGTTTAAGGACGGCAGCGAGTCGAAGAAGTAGCCCAGAGCCCAGAAGAAATAGCTCTGGCCAGCGCAAGGTTAGAAGACGAGAAAGTGTCTAGGTTTATGTCACTTTTCTTCCCAAAAAATGGGCGGAACTGTCATAAACCTAGACACTTTCTTTTGTCTGCCCCAGTGCACCCGACCGGGCTAGGCTGTGATGCCTGGGCCAACGGCACCTAAGCCGGTGGAGGTGGAGGAGGCGCGTCCTCCGCCGGAGCCGGAGCTGGCGGTGGCGGGACCTCCTCAGCCGGCGGTTCAGGCGCGGGTGGCGGAACTTCCTCAGCGGGTGGTTCGGGCGCCGGAGCCGGGGCTGGCTCCTCGACCGGTGCTGGGGCCTCCTCAACCGGAGCCTCTTCAACTGGGGCTTCTTCCTCCGGCTCAGGTGGCGGCGGAGGGGTTTCGCCCGGCGCGAGGCAGAACCCAGGCTTGTGCTCCGGATCAAGCGTCGATGCCAGGTTGCAGGCCCATTCCTTGCTCAGCATCCAACGGCCATCCCTGTAAATGAAGTCCACCTGATCCACGAGCATCGGATCTTCCTCCGGGCGGAGGATATTGACACCGGCTACGGCCTGCTTCGTCGTGAAGCCGGGCGTAATCGGATCAATGACATCAAAGCTGATTTCCTGCTCATTGGCACTATTGGTGACAATGTCGAAGAAATCGCCGGCAGTATCGCCGTCCTCAATGGTCAGCGCCTTTTCCTCGATAGGTAAATCGGGGTTGATAAGGCGTGCGAGGACGTCGTTAAGCTCTGCGCGCGTCGGCAGCATGATGACGGGTTCCGCCGAGCTGGATGTCTTCGATTCAGTCGTCGGCGCTGCAGTATTGCCACCACCGCAGGCAGCTAGCCCAAGTGCGCTGACCGAGACCATCGCCGCTACTGTCACACCACGCGCTGTGCGCCAACGCATTCCGCTAACGCGCTGGTTGCAGGGGACTTTCATATGTGCACTACTCCAATAAAATCTGCATGAAGATTCGCTGGCTTCACGCCTTCCATAATCCTACACAAGGCCAAAACATCGCCTGGGTAAGATGGTGGACATGTCGACTCAGGATCATTCCCCGGCTAGCTCGACCTCGTCTAGCACGGCCTCCCCTCGCCGAATCGTTGTCATCACCACCGGCGGCACCATCGCCTGCACCACAGATCGCAGCGGTGCGCTAACCCCGACCATCTCGGGCACGGAGCTCGTCGCAGCGGTCGCGCAGCGTTATCCAGAGGGCATGTTAGAGCTGGAAGTTCGTGAGCTCGGGATGCTGGACTCGTCGAATCTCGCGTTCACCGACGTTGACCGTGTTCTCGCCGCTATTCACGAAGTGCTTGATGACGACTCCGTGGACGGTGTCGTCGTAACTCATGGCACGGACACGATGGAGGAAACGGCCATGGCTGCCGATATTTTCCATGCTGACTCGCGTCCGGTTGTCTTTACTGGTGCACAACTTCCCTATGATCATCCGGAAACCGACGGACCGGGGAACCTCTTTGAGGCCGTGACCATTGCTTCCGATGCCTCTGCGCAGGGAATTGGCGTTCTTATTGTCTTTGGCCACGCAGTCTTGCCGGTACGAGGTGCGACGAAGTGGCACACAACCGATCCTTTGGCTTTTGCCACTAATGCACCGGAGGAGCCGGTTCGTCCAGATCCGCTGCCTCTGGCGGCTTTGGCGGGCTCGAAGGTAGAGATTATCCCCGCCTACTTGGGTGCAGATGGATCACTGCTGGATTCGGCAGTCGCCGCCGGTGCACGCGGCATTGTCGTAGAAGGCCTGGGGTCGGGCAATGTCTCCGATGAGTTTGCCGCTGCCATTGCCCGGGCCATTGCCGCTGATGTGACCGTCGTGATGGCAACGCGCGTCCCGCGTGGTGATGTCCACGCCGCCTACGGCGGTGCCGGTGGCGGTGCGACGCTGGCTCGGCACGGTGTGATTAGCGCTGGTTGCGTGCATGCACCGCAGGCGCGCATCATTCTCGCCGCCGCGCTGGCTGCGAATGTGCATCCGCAGACGCTGTTCTAATTCACGCCTCGATGATGCGGATGATTTTCGCCGGGTTTCCAGCCACGACTACGCCCGCGGGAACGTCCTTAGTCACCACGGCACCCGCGGCGACCACGGAATTGTCGCCGACGTGTACACCGCCCAGGATGATGGCTCCGCCACCGATCCAGGCATTGCGTCCGATGATGATTTCATCTCCAGACTCTAGATAAGCGGCGCGGGCCTCAGCTCCCAGTGGGTGTACTGGTGGAAGAAGCTGCACGTTGGGCCCGAGCTGCGCGTAGTCGCAGATTGTCACCTTCACCACGTCAAGTGCGGTGAGCCCAAAGTTGATGAAAACGTTGTCGCCGATGTGGATGTTATCGCCGTAGTCCAGGTAAATGGGCGGGCGAACGGTGCTGCTCTCTCCGAAAGACCCCAATGCCGGTGCCAGCACTTGCTGTGCTGCCTGCTGGTTTTCGCGGAACGCGACCTCAAATTCAGCAGCCACCTGGCCAATTCGCACGTTCAGAGCCTGCGATTCCGGATGGTCCGCGATATACCACTGACCGTTTAACATGCGCTGGCGGTTATCCAGACCGTCGTCGGGAAGTGTGGTCGACGGATTCGGATCTCGATCGGTGTTGCGCAACGAGGCGCGGCGAGCTGCCTCGAGCTCTGCAATGCGGGATTCGGTAGTCATAGTGCCCCAATTTACGGACAGCGCATAAACAGAGCGCCGCGAACGGCATCGAGGCAGGCAACCGCATCACGCATCCGCGTCGGGGCCGAGTTCGTCTTCGCTTTCCCGCTCAGGTTGCGGCAAGTCGAGAGCTGCTGCTTCGTCGGATGCCAGCCACTCCGGCCAGTCCAAACTGCACACCGCAGAGCACGGGCGCAGCTCCGGGTCGTCTTCCTTCAGCGTGATCATGCGCCCGGGGCCGCTGGTGCGGCTTTCAAAGCGGACGGTCACAATCCCGTGCCCCGACCCCTGTACCCAACCATGTCCGTACTCGCTGTGGTGCACATCCGAGGTGGGTGCCCACTTAGAGTCGGAAAGCCGAACGGTCGGCAACGCGCCGGTTCCAGATAGCTCGACCAGTCCGGCAGGAGCGTCGGAAAGCGCAGGTGCTGGCACTCGATCTTCGACGGTGATAGCGCGGTCGAGCTCAGGAAACAGGACTTCTTGTATGTGCGAATCCAGCCCGGAGAAACCGACGCCCACCAGTCGCACTGGGCCGACCTCCGCGGGCGTGAACGCGATTCGGTGCGCCACTGCCATGAGGGTGTCGAAATCCTGTGTGGCGTAGGCGAGCGTCTCAGATCGGGTATGGATGCTCAGGTCAGACAGACGCACCTTGCAAGTGATGGTGCGAGCACCACGGCCATCTTTTTTGAGCCGTCGAAAAGCGGACTCACCCGCGCGATCGATGGCGGCGTGGAGCTGGGCCTGCGACTCCAGATCCTCAGGATAGGTGTACTCCGCCGATACAGACTTGGCGACATCTCGCTCCTTAACCGGCCGATCGTCCGTCCCCTGCGCCAGCTGCCACAGCATCACACCGGTTTTGGATGTCAGCGAAACCTCGACATCGCGCTGGGACATGGCGGCAAAATCACCGATCGTCTCCACGCCCAGCGTGTGCAATTTTGCAGCGGTGACAGGGCCGATGCCCCAGAGCTTCTCTACCGGTAATGGGTGTAGAAGCTCGTGATTGCGTGCGGGGTCCAGCACGTACACGCCATCGGGTTTCGCCAGGCCTGACGCAATTTTTGCGAACTGCTTGCCCGCGCCCGCGCCTATCGACGAGGCCAAGCCGGTCTCCCGCCGAATATCTGCCCGCAGTTGCTCCGCCCAGGCAATGACCTGCTCCTTCGAGGCTCCCTGAAGCTCTTCGGGTTCCATGAAAGCCTCGTCGACACTGAGCTGCTCGACCACGGGCACGCGCTCGCGGATTATAGAGAACACGCGGCGCGACACCGGCCCGTAAATGCCCTTGCGCGCGCTGACCGTCACTGCGTTCGGTGGCATGAGCCGACGTGCGCGGGCCATCGGCATAGCCGAGTGCGCGCCGTACGCGCGGGCCTCATAGGAGGCACCGGCGACCACACCTCGACCACCCAGTCCGCCGACGAGAACTGGCCGCCCGCGCAGAGTCGGGCGGGTGAGCTGCTCGACGGACGCGAAGAACGCGTCCATGTCGATGTGCAGGACCCACCGCCCGGAAGTCGGCATTGAGATTACTCTCCCCTACTGCTTGGCAATATCCGCCGAGCAGCCGTCCGCCACGTCGTAGCTCAGTGGCTCTCCGCCAGCGACGACTTCGAAGGCGGTTGCGAGAACCTCGCGGGCGATGAGGTCAGCGTGGCGGTTGGCCCATTCCTCACGCTCGGACGGGACCTGCAGCTTCACCGAGATACGGTCGGTGACCTCGAGGCCAGCGTTCTTGCGGGCATCCTGCAGACCACGGATACGGTCAGCGGCCCAGCCACGGGACTCCAGGTCCTCGTCGAGCTCGGTGTCGAGCACAACCAGACCATTGACACCGTCGACCTCAGCGGTGGAATCCGGCGAGATCGCGACCAGGTTGCGGGTGTACTCGCCCTCCTGCAGCGGAATGCCATCGGCGACAACCGCGCCGTCGACAACCTCGTAGTTGCCAGACTTCACAGCCTTGATGACCTTCTGGACATCCTTACCCAGGCGCGGACCGGCCACGCGAGCGTTGACGGAGACCTCGAAACGTCCCACCGAGTCCACGTCGGAGGTGAATTCCACCTTGTCGACGTTGACCTCGGAGGAAACGATGTCGGTGTAATCACGCAGACGTTCGGCATCCGGGAATGCCAGGGTTAGCTTCTTCAGCGGCAGGCGGTTACGCAGCTGGTTGGCCTTGCGGATGCGCGATGTTGCCGAGCAGACATTGCGGACAATGTCCATGGACTCAACGAGTTCGTCATCGGTCGGCAGCTTGTCGACGTCCGGCCAATCCTCCAGGTGCACCGAGCGGCCGCCAGTGAGCGAGCGCCAGATGACCTCGGTGGCCATCGGTAGCAGCGGAGCAGCCACGCGGGTGAGAACCTCCAGCACCGTGTACAGGGTGTTGAACGCCTCTGGGTGCTTGACATCGCCGGCCCAGAAGCGGTCGCGGGAGCGGCGCACGTACCAGTTGGTCAGTGCGTCACAGAACTGACGGACCTCATCGGTGGCAGCAGCAATGTCGGTGTTGTCCAGGCACTCAGTGACAGCACGGACAGTTGCTGCAAGCTTGGCCAGGATGTACTTGTCCAGGATGTTGTCGGAGTCCACTGACCATTCGGCCGGCTTGGAAGCGTAGAGCTGCAGGAACGAGTATGCGTTCCACATCGGGAGCAGCGCCTGGCGCACGCCCTCGCGAATGCCCTGCTCGGTGACAATCAGGTTGCCGCCGCGCAGAATCGGGCTGGACATGAGGAACCAGCGCATGGCGTCGGAGCCGTCGCGGTCGAAGACCTCGTTTACATCCGGGTAGTTGCGCTTGGACTTACTCATCTTGTTGCCGTCATCACCCAGCACGATGCCGTGGGCGACGACCTTCTTGAACGCCGGGCGGTCAAACAGTGCAACAGACAGGACGTGAAGCAGGTAGAACCAGCCGCGGGACTGGCCGATGTACTCCACAATGAAGTCGGCCGGTGCGTGGGACTCGAACCACTCCTTGTTCTCGAACGGGTAGTGGAACTGCGCAAACGGCATGGAACCGGAGTCGAACCAGACATCCAGGACATCCGGGACGCGGCGCATCATGGACTTGCCGGTCGGGTCGTCCGGGTTCGGGCGCACCAGCTCGTCAATCTCCGGGCGGTGCAGTGTGGTCGGGCGAACGCCGAAGTCCGCCTCCAGCTCATCGAGGGAACCGTAGACGTCGACACGCGGGTACTCGTCGTTGTCGGAAACCCACACCGGAATAGGCGAACCCCAGTAGCGGGTACGGGAGATATTCCAGTCACGTGCACCCTCGAGCCACTTGCCGAACTGACCGTCGCGGACGTGCTCCGGCATCCACTCAATCTCGTTGTGGTTGAGCTCCACCATGCGCTCGCGGATCTTGGTAACGGACACGAACCAGCTTGGCAGTGCCATGTAGATCAGCGGCTCGCCCGAACGCCAGGAGTGCGGGTAGGAGTGCTCGATGGTGCGGTGCTGGACGACGCGGCCAGCGGCCTTCAGGTCACGGATGATGTCCTTGTTGGCGTCGAAGACCAACTTGCCCTGGTACTCCGGCACCTGCGAAGTGAACTTACCGTCCATGTCCACCGGAATGATGACATCGATGCCATATTCATTACAGGTGTTCATATCGTCTTCACCGAATGCCGGTGCCTGGTGGACCACACCAGTACCGTCCTCGGTGGTGACATAGTCGGCCACCATAATCTGGAAGGCGTTCGGGTGATCTGCGAAGTACTCGAAGATCGGCTGGTAGGTCAGACCTTCCAGGTCAGCACCAGCGAACGTAGCCACGACCTCGTGTTCCTCACCCAATTCCTTGGCATAGGCACCAATCAGCGCCTCTGCCAGCAGGAAGGTCTTACCTGCAAACTCCGGCACGGAGGAATCCCCTCCGACCTTAACTACGGCATAGGTGACCTTCGGGTTCACGGCCAGGCCAAGGTTGGACGGCAGCGTCCACGGCGTGGTGGTCCAAGCGATAGCTGCAGTGTCAGCGAGCACCGGATTGTCCGCCAGCGTCTTCTCCGCTGCAGAGCCAGCCTTGGCGCCGGTGAACGGGAAGGTCACGGTCAGGGTCGGGTCCTGCCGCATCTTGTAGGAGTCATCCAGGCGAGTCTCCTGGTTGGACAGCGGGGTGTGCTCTGCCCAGGAGTACGGCAGCACGCGGAACCCCTGATAAACCAGGCCCTTGTTATAGAGCTCCTTGAAGGCCCAAATCACGGACTCCATGTAACTCATGTCCATGGTCTTGTATCCGCCGTCAAAATCAACCCAACGAGCTTGACGAGTGACATATTCCTTCCACTCGCCCGCATACCGCAGCACCGACTCGGCGCAGTACTTGTTGAAGTTAGCCAGACCCATTTCCTCGATCTGACCCTTGTCCTTAATACCGAGCTGCTTCTCTGCCTCCAGCTCAGCCGGCAGACCATGGCAGTCCCAGCCAAAGACACGGCCAACCTGGTAGCCACGCATGGTCTTGTAACGCGGAACGATGTCCTTAACGTAACCGGTCAGCAGGTGACCGTAGTGCGGTAGACCGTTGGCGAACGGAGGGCCGTCATAAAAGACGTATTCGTCAGCACCATCACGCTGATCGATAGAGGCCTGGAAAGTGCTGTCCTTACCCCAGTAGTCCAGGACCTTTTCTTCCAGTTCCGGGAACTTCGGGCTCGAGGTGTACTTACCAAAGTCAGCAGTGCGCGGATATGCGCCACCTGCCGGAGTGGCCTCAGCAGAGGCATTTACATCGTTCGAATTAGACACCGTTTTTACGTCGCTTCCGTGGTCGAACATCATTAATACTCACCACGGGGACGCGTGCCTAGCCCCTTCGGCGTTGTTACTGGTGACGCTGAAAAGGAGTCTCGCGCGGTACCACCCCGCTTGGCATCACGCTTTACGACGGTTCTTGCGAACAAGAACCATGCGGCTTCACGCGATAGCCCGCTTATTTAATAAGGCTTTGTAACGGTGCCAAACCGTTCGGTTCTACTGGGCCCATTTTCTACTGGACTGTTCTTCCGAAACGCTCCCCGGTGATGGCCGGCTCATTGCGCGTATGGGTGTCAGTATAGCAGTGTCTCAGGCAACTACTACAACCCTGACCGGAACAAAGAATGCGATTGGTTCACAGGGAAAGATAGCAAAAACCACCGCGCTCTGCCTCCCCTCCCTGGGGAGCCGAGCGTGGTGGTTTTCTACGTGTTGGCTACGTAATTAGTTGTTGTAGCCGTCGGCCGGGGCAGCCGACTCGCGAGAGTTCAGGTCGTCGAGCTGGGACTCCAGGAAGGTCTTCAGGCGAGTGCGGTACTCGCGCTCGAAGATGTGCAGCTCCTCGATGCGCCCCTCCAGAGCGGTCTGCTGCTCCTTGACGGTGGTCATGATCTCGTGGTGCTTGCGCTCTGCATCGTCCTGCAGCGCGGTTGCCTTCTGCTGCGCTGCGGTGATGGTGGCGTTAGAGCGAGCGTCTGCGTCGCTGATCATCTGCTCGCTGCGCTGGCGAGCGTCAGTGAGGGTCGACTCAGACTCGTTACGGGCATCAGCCAACAGCTGCTCACTGCGCTTCTTGGCATCAGCCAAAGTTGCTTCTGCCTCATTGCGAGCGTTGGTGATAGTGCGCTCGGCCTCTTCATTGGCCTCTGCCACGGTGCGGTCAGCGTTTTCACGAGCCTCGGTGACAAGCTTGTTGGCCTCAGCGTCGGCGTCAGTGGTGACGCGATCAGCGGTGTCCTGAGCAGCCTGCAGGATACGAGCAGCGCGGAGGCTAACTTCCTGCGACTCGGTGCCGGTGCTTGCTGCAACTGCCTGCGGCTGCTCCGCAGCTGCGGAGGAAGCCTGCTGTGCAGAAGCCTCTGCCTCAGAAGCACGCTTCTCAAGAGCATCCAGACGATCCTGGTAGTGAGCCTCAATCTCCTGCTGCTGAGCGCTCAGGCGCTCGTTGTACTCAGCGCGCAGCTCCTGCTCAATTTCCTTGCGCAGCTTGTCCTCATCGACAGCCGGCGCCGCAGCGGCAGCACCGGAAGCAGCGTAGTCTGCGCCGCCACCCTGCTCTAGCTGACCCTCAAGGTCCTCAACCCGCTGGCGCAGCTCAGCGTTTTCATCCTGGAGCTCACCCAGTGCGTCCTCCACGAGGTCGAGGAACTGATCGACCTCGTCCTCGTTGTAACCACGCTTGCCAATCGGAGGCTTGCTGAAAGCCACATTATGCACATCAGCCGGAGTCAACGGCATGGTGAGTTCCCCTAACACTTTGAGCGGACAGTTCTTAAGAAATCTTAAGAGAATTATTTCCAGTAGTACTGTTTACCCGGCCAATCCTACCTGCTCTAGTCACAGTCCTCACCCCATTTATTTTGGGCAGGACTCTATCCCCCACGTTCTAACCAATGGCAAAGTTCTAGTAAAACGTTAAACCTCGCCCTTACCCTGCACCTTTAGCCACAGAACTTTACCCCCGACACAATAAAAACCCATTGGGGATTACAATCCCCAACGGGTTCCTATTGTTGCCCCCGATTAACACCCCCGGCGGCAATTCAATGCCCGAGAACATCGCATTCGGGACAGTCAAAACAACACAGCTCCACCGAAATCCACATTGTGGATCCCAAGCAAACAGTTAGCGATATTTACGCCACCGCGCCGAGAGCTACCTGCAGCACCATTCGCAGAATCATAAGGATGAAGAACAAAACAAGCACAGACAAGTCCACCATCACGTTGCCCATCGGCATAGGCGGGATGAGTCGGCGCAACAGCTTCACCGGCGGGTCGGTAATGACAAAAACAACTTCGCCAATCGACGAAAACACCCTGCCTGGTCGCCAAGAGCGAGAAAATGACTGAATCATTTCAATCACAATGCGAGCCAACAGCAGATAGGTGAAAAGCTTCAGCAGGATTAGCAGAACTAGCAGTAGTGAAGACACGAATAAACAGTCTAGCTAATTAATCGAAATACGAAACACTAACAAGCCATGCGAGCCGGCTGACTAGCCGGACATCCGGTCGAACTGGCCCTCGTTGACATCGCAGCCATGCGGGTACAGGGTGAACACGGAGCCGTCAGCCTTGATTCGACCGCGCAGACCGAAAACCAGTCCAGCAACGAAGTCGACGTAGCGCTTAGCCTCAGATGGGTCAAGCTCACTCAGATCGAAGGTGACAATGTCACCGTCGCGGAAGTGCGAACCGATGTCCGGAGCCTTGGAGTACTTGTCCTGGAAACCACTTTCCGGCTTGATGAAGACCTGCTCCGGTTCCTTGGTCTCAGCAACGGAGTGCAGGTTGCCGTAGCGGTAGTCCTCCTCGCGGGAGTTCACACTTGCAGTCTCACGTGGAGCCTCTTCGCGCAGCTCGTAGCGGTGGCGCTCCGCACGACGCGAGTCGGCATAGGAGTCATCAAAACGCTCCTCGTCACGGCGGTCAAACTCGTCGTAGTGCTCGTCGTAAGCCGCGTCATCAGTCGGGGTAAGACCGAAAAAATTTGAAACCCCACGGAAGAAATCAGCCATCTTCTGCTACGTCCTTCTTAGTGTGCGAATTTAAGTCTGTGCTACCCACAACCTACCGGCTGGGTTGGCAATATCGCATAGACACGCGCAAATTTGGCGCGCCAAAATTACAACTTTGAAACTTAGCCCTGCTCAGGCAGGATTACGATGCCCGCCTGACGGCCAGTCTTCCCCTCCCGCCGGTAGGAAAAGTACTGCTCATTGTCAATAGTGCAGCTGGGCTCGACGTTGACATGCCGCACACCGAGGTCATAGAGCTGGCGTATCAGGCCGGCGCGCACGTCGACACCGGCAGTCCCCTGCTTCGTTCGCGTCTTCGCTCCGGGTAAATGCTTATCGACGTCATCGGCCATCGACTCAGGCACCTCGTAATTGTGGCCAGAAGCCGCCGCACCGAGAAGCGCATGGATATTCTCGGGCGTGGCACCGAGCTCAATCATCTTCTCGACAGATTTACGAACGATTCCGTTGCGGGCGCCGGTCCTCCCCGCGTGTACCGCAGCGGCGACACCCGCATGATCGTCGGAAAGCAAGACGGGAACGCAATCGGCAACGAGTACTACCAGCGCGAGACCCGGCGTGGTCGTGACGATGGCGTCGGTGGCCGGGACAGGCTCAGTTTGTGGTTCGTTGACGACGGTGACCGTGTTGGTGTGAAGCTGCTCCATATAGACGAAGCGGGCACGGTCGATTCCCAGAGAATCGGCCAAGCGCTGGCGGTTGCGTTCGACTGCGGACGGGTCATCGCCGACATGATCTCCAAGATTGAAGGAATCATATGGTGGCAGCGAAAACCCGCCGCGCCGATTCGTCAGAATTTTTCGGCTGCGGCGGGATTCAGTCATGATTTCTTAGAAGCCCCACTCCGGCAGGTCGCTGGAAGCCTGGTAGCCGCCACGACGGTCGTCGCGGTCATCGCGCCCCTCGGAACGGTGAGCACCACGGTAGGTGCGGTTTTCCTGCGTACGCGGTGTCGGGTTGTCGGTGAACAGACCACCGCTGTTCGGGTTGGTGCGCGGGACAAAGCGGTCGCGATCCTCACGCTCGCGCGGCTGTGCGACCGGGCGCTCTTCCTCCGCACGCGGGGCCGGAGCGCCGAGGTTGTCACCGCCCGGCAGTGCGCTGCCCTGTCGCGGTGCCTGCTCAGCGGCCGGACGCGCCTCGGCATCCTGTGCAGCCGGACGTGCAGCGGCACCTGCGGCTGGCTTGTCCAGCGGGTTGCCGTTACCCTGCTCAAAACCGGTAGCAATCACAGTGACGCGAACTTCGTCACCGAGGTTGTCGTCGATAATGGTACCGAAGATGATGTTGGCATCCGGATCAGCCTTTTCCTCCACGATGGACGCGGCGGCGTTGACCTCCATCAGGCCGAGATCGGAGCCACCGGCGACGGAAATAAGCACACCCTGTGCACCATCCATGGTGGACTCCAGCAGCGGGGAGTTAATGGCCTGAGTCGCGGCATTCATCACACGGTCGTCGCCGCGTGCGGAGCCAACGCCCATCAGAGCCGAGCCAGCCTCAGCCATTACCGAGCGGACGTCGGCGAAGTCGACGTTAATCATGCCCGGAATGGTAATCAGGTCAGTAATACCCTGGACACCGTTGTAAAGAATCTCGTCGGCAAAGCGGAACGCGTCCATCATGGACAGATCCTGCTCACCAATCTGCAGCAGACGCTGGTTCGGAATGGTGATAAGGGTGTCACAGACCTCCTTGAGGGTTTCAATGCCCTCAGCGGCCTGGCGTGCACGGCGCTTGCCCTCGAAGTCGAACGGCTTGGTTACCACGCCGACGGTCAGGGCACCGGACTTCTTGGCGATGCTCGCGACAACCGGAGCTGCACCGGTACCGGTTCCACCGCCCTCACCTGCGGTAACGAAGACCATGTCGGCACCCTTGAGGGTCTCTTCAATCTCGTCCTTGTGGTCTTCCGCGGAAGTGCGGCCAACCTCGGGGTTAGCGCCAGCTCCCAGACCACGAGTTGCCTCACGCCCAATGTCGAGCTTGACATCAGCGTCGGAGAACATCAGGGCCTGCGAGTCGGTGTTGACTGCGATAAATTCGACACCCTTCAGCCCCTCCTCGATCATGCGGTTGACAGCATTGACGCCACCGCCGCCGACACCGACGACTTTGATAACGGCGAGGTAGTTATTCGGGGAGGTCATTGCGCGTTTCTCGCCCTTTCCTATAGGTCCTAAATAATTTCATCTAGCCACGTTGCACATGGGCCGCACGACAGCATTGGCACCGCCGGGCAGTACAGCTCTCCATGACACCGCACGGAAGAAGTGCATCATGGCCGAAAAGCTGTTGACCCCATTGTGGTCGAAAACTGCAAATAATTCAGCGACCTTTTAGCGCGTGTCGCTACCTTAAACCTGCACTTGAGGGATAGTGTTTAGCCACAGAAATCACTCCAGACACCACCATTCTCTACTCTCCCTTAGCAGCGGGTAGTCGGGGGTTGGAGACATTCCAAATCTTCTCGCCACGGTTCAGCACAATCTCCGTCGCGCGTGCCTTTTCTGCCGCATTATCCGAGGACCCGAAGTACACCTCGTATCCATCGGTCAGAAATAGCTTGATTTCTGCCTCGGAAGGAGCGCTAATCCGCTCCACACGGTGTGCAACGGGCTCTGGCAACGCCTTGACGACGTTCAAAACCGCCTTGATAACGCGCGGTTCGGGGTCAACTTTGCCGTCTGTTGGCTCATCCACGCGAGGTGCATCAACAACCTCGATGACACCCGCCGGCGGGGCTGCCGTGACGAACTCCTGACCATTTGCGGAAAACAGATGCTCTCCGTCAGTGGCACGGACAAACACCACCGGGGTGAATTCCCGTACCGAAATAGTCACGCCCTGCGGCCACGAACGACTGACCGTCACGCTATCGACCCACGGCTGCCCCGCCACGGAGCGCGCTGAGGCATCCGTGTCCAAGCGAATGAGCTTTTGATTCTCGGAGATACCACTGGCCTCGACAATCGCGTCTTTATCCCCGTGGACGACGCCCTCAACATCGATGTTTTTCACAACCAGCCACGGCGAAAACCACACCACCGCTGCAACGATGGCGATAATCGCGACCAGGCCACCGCCGATGAGCCAGCCGCGTCGCGGGGCGCGCGCTGAACGCCGACGCCGCGACGCTGTTGTGCCCCGGCCTGCACCGTCGGTCTGCTGAGATTGCTTTCGGCTGGTTTTCACAGTGCTACGACTCCACCTGTTCGTCGTTGTCGCCGCTGAGCTCGCGCACGATTTCGTCGGCAAGCATCGTCACAGAGCCAGCGCCGATGGTCAGAATGACATCGTGCGGTTCGGCGATTTCGCGAACGCGAGCCGGGACGCTGGTGAAATGCGGCTCATACGTCACAGGGATGGTCATTTTGTTGGCAATGAGCGCGCCGTCGACGCCCGGCAGTGGCTCCTCGCGGGCGCCGAAGACATCGAGCAATACGGCCTTGTCCGCCAGAGACAGGGCGGCAGCGAACTCTTCGGCAAAGTTGCGAGTACGCGAGTACAAGTGAGGCTGGAACACAGCGATGACCTTGCCACGACCGGCCTCGGTGACCAACTCCCGAGCTGCGCCCAGAACTGCGGAGACCTCGGTCGGGTGATGCGCGTAGTCGTCGTAGATACGAGCGCCAACAAATGGGCCCTCGCCGATACTGCCGTGGTAGTCAAAGCGGCGACGAACACCGGTGAATTCACCGAGACCGCGCGCCATACGCCCCAAATCTGCCCCGACGCAGTCGCCACCGACCATTGCAGCCAGCGCGTTGAGCGCCATGTGACGGCCGGGCTGATGAAGTTCAAACCTCACCGATGTCGAGCCAACAGTGGCCTCCACGCGGGCACCACCACCGACCGGAGTCCAGCCGTGCAAAACGGCACCGACCGGCAGCGTCGGGTGTTGAGCCAAGGCTTCTTCCCCACCATAAGCCAGCACGTTAATGCCGCGCTCCACCGCGCGCTCGCCCAATGCGGCCGCATGCGGATCCTCAGCACAGATGACCAGATGACCGCCATCCTTAATGCGCTCTGCAAAAGCGTCAAAGACGGCGTAGTAGGTCTCGTCGTCACCGAAAAAGTCAAGGTGATCGGGCTCGATGTTGGTAATTACGGCCACTTCCGGCTGGTAGGTCAACAACGAGGCATCCGACTCATCGGCCTCAGCAACAAAGACATCGCCACTGCCCTGGTGAGCATTGACACCGGCCTTGCTCATCAGACCGCCAACGGCAAAAGACGGATCCAAACCAGCTGCCTGCAAAGCGGCGACGGTCATCGACGTAGTCGAGGTCTTGCCGTGAGTACCGGCGATCAGGAGAGCCTTGGAGTCCTGCATCAACAGCGCTAACACATCGGAGCGCTTGAGCACCGGAATGTCCAGCTCATGTGCACCGGCCAGCTCCGGATTCGTCTTCGGAATAGCTGCGAAGGAAATGACCACTGCGTCCGGCAGCTCTCCCTCGCCAGCAAGCTCAAGATTCGCACGGTCATGCCCAATGGCGATGGTGGCTCCCATCGCACGCAGTCCCACCACCGCGCGGGACTCCTTGACATCGGAACCGGTAACACGAATGCCACGCGCCAACAGGATGCGAGCGATACCGGACATACCGGCACCGCCAATGCCAATCATGTGGACACTTGCGGGCAGCTCTCCCGTTACCGGCTGAAAGTCATCGAAATTAACGTTCATGTTTATGCTCGCTTTACTTCTTAGAGTTCACAGCCGCAGACAGCACCCGACGGGCGATGTTCTCCGCAGCGTTACCATGTCCAATGTTGGCCAGGGCGCGGCGCCCGTCGGCAAGCTTTTCTGGGGACGTGACCAGCGGAATCACGATATCCGAAACTGATGCCGCAGTCAGCGACTCGTCGGCGATGAGAATACCGCCACCAGCATCGATGACATCGGTGGCGTTGAGCGCCTGTTCCCCATTTCCGTGTGGCAGCGGTACATACACCGCAGGCAAGCCGACAGCTGAGACTTCAGCCACCGTCATCGCACCGGAACGGCACAAAATCAGGTCGGCGGCGGAGTACGCCAGATCCATCCGGTCGATGTACGGCACAGCGACATAGGGGGCGTCCTCGCGGATAGCCTCGACCTCGACGTGATTCTTCTTGCCGTAGGCATGCAGTACAGATACACCGGCGTTGGCGAGCTCTGCGGCTGCACCGGTAACAGCTTCGTTGATGGAACGTGCCCCCTGCGAACCACCGGTGACAAAGAGCACCGGACCCTCCTGCGGTAAACCGAAGAACTCGCGGGCTTCGGCACGCTTGGCGTCGCGGTCCAACGCCGCGAGACTGGCACGCACGGGATTGCCAACAACCTCGGCCTTCAGGCCAGAGCCAGTCACGGCGGCCAAGCCGACGCCCCCGAGTGCGACACCGAGCTTATTGGCCAGGCCCGCACGGGCGTTGGCCTCGTGAACCAGGAACGGAATCTTCTTCCCCGCACGGCACGCCATGTAGGCCGGTGCCGATACGTAGCCACCAAAGCCGATGACCGCATCAGCGTCAATACGCTTGAAAACCTTGCGGGTCTCACGCACCGCACGAGCGACGTTGAGAGGCAGCTTGAACAAATCCGCAGTCGGCTTGCGCGGCACCGGCACTGGCGGAATCAGCTCCAGGTCATAGCCTCGCGCCGGTACGAGGGTCGACTCCAACCCCCGATTCGTACCGAGTGCAATGACGCGGGCATCCGGCTGCAGTTTCAAAATCGCATCCGCTACTGCCAGTGCAGGTTCGATATGGCCAGCCGTACCACCGCCGGCCACCACAATGGTCGGAGCAGAGCCATCTTCCTTGAGAAACTGCTCAGACTCCGAAGCGCCTTTCGCCCCAGCGGCTGCGCCCAGATTCTTGTCTGCCATGGTGTTATCGATTCCTCCTCCGCGGTGCTGAACCGCCGTTCCTATTGTTTCGGCCCGGGCGCTGGCGCGAACGCGACTGTCCGCCACGGCCTTCGCCCCGAATCCTACTGCCCCGGCCTGAGCTTGACGACGACCAGGAGCCCTGTGACCGTCCAGCCCGCGGCGACCTCGCTGTAAATCCCCGCGTCCGTCCGTTGTCACTGCGAGGGGAATAATCCACTTCGCGGCCACGAACGCTGCCCGAGTTTCCGGAGCTGCCGGAGGTTCGGGAGCCACGCTGCGGGGCGGCACCTCGACCACTGCGGCTGCCTCCACTACGGCCGGGCCGATTGGGTCGGTCAGCTCGGCCACTGTAGGTTTCCCGCACCTGCGCCCCCTCGCCGCGTGGAGTACGCGCTCCACTGGTCACCACGGGAGGACCGAAGCGTTGCGGATCGCGATGGGCACGCACCTTCGGCGCGTGGCGACGCGATTCGTCATACGGGATTGGTTCCGGAATACCCAGGAACCTGTCCAGCCCCGGACGTCCCGAAGTCTGCATTGCAGAGACTGCCTCCGATTCGTGGCGGGCACATGTGGCCAGCAGACCCATCGAGAACAACGTCACCATCGCCGATGTACCACCGGCGGAAATCAGCGGCAGCTGCAGACCAGTCACTGGCAACGCACCAACGACGTAGCCGATGTTGATGAAAGCCTGCACCACGGTTGCAGCAGTAATCGTGCCCGCGAGCAGACGGAGAAACGGATCGTTCTGACGACCGGCGATACGAAGTCCCACCCAGCCGAGCGCTGCGTAGAGCAAAATAACCATCAGCGCGCCGAGGAAACCAGTCTCCTCACCGATAATGGCGAAAATGAAGTCATTCTTCGCCTCCGGTAGGTATCCCCACTTCGCGCTCGACTGACCGAGACCGACACCGGTGAGAGAGCCGTCGGCAAGCGAAAGAAAGCCTTGGTAGGACTGGTAGGCATCGCCCTGCACGTCGTTGAAGTTACCAACCAGCGAGTCCAAGTAGACCCTGATTCGCGCCGAACGGAAACCCGCGGTGACGGTAAAAATCACCAGGGCGAAAGCCGCAGCGGCAAGCAGCCCGGTGATGAATACGCGCGGCAGGCCAGCGAACCACGCCAACGCCACCACGACGAACGCCATGGAAGCAACCATGCCGAGGTCACGCTGCAGCATCACCAGTGCCAATACCACGAAGCTGACCGCACCGAACAGCCCGAACAAATCGGTATAGGACACAGCAGTGCGGACCTTTTCAGCCAGCAGCTTCGAACCCCACAGTGCCAGCGCGATCTTCGCGATTTCTGACGGCTGCATGGTGATACCACCAATACTCAGCCACGAACGCGCACCGGTTTCCTCCAGGCCGATGCCGATACCAGGGATAATCACCAAAACCAGCAGCACAAAGGACAAAATCAGCGCTGCTGTCGATAGCGAGCGAATCAATTCCACCCGCATTCGCAGCACAATCCACATGGAGATAAGACCCGCCACCACCATGACCAGCTGACGGATGAACACCGACCACACGCTGCCCGAGTCATTACCCGCGCTGGCCATGGATGCCGACAGCACCATCACCAGTCCGATTGACGTCAGCAGCGCGACGATAATCATCAGCAGGTGGTAGTCGAACAGCGGACGCGACTTCCAGTCGTTAAAACGCTCCACCCACGCCGGCCGTTCTCGAGCACTAGAGCTTGACGACGAAGGCCGCTGTGAACTGGCAGCCTTCGTCCCCTTTTGTGCCGTCGCGGCGCTAGCGCTTAAATTACGAGCCTTGCGGGAGTTATCCATCAGTTGACGTCACCTTCTGCGCCCATTGCGCGAACAAGTCGCCACGTTCAGCCATACCGGAGTACATGTCCAAGCTGGCGGCAGCTGGTGCCAACAGCACCACATCCCCAGGGTTGGCATATTCACTAGCTGCCATACAGACCTTCGCCATGGCATCGACCTTGTCGGTGTCATCAATGACAACGACCGGCACAGCAGGTGCGATGCGGGAGAGCGCATCGCTGACTAGTTGCCTATCGACGCCCAGAACCACGGCGGCCTGCAGGCGGTGAGCATGCTTCGCCACTAGCGGCGAGATTTCCGCGCCCTTGAGCTGACCACCGACGATCCAAACGACACGCTCATGACCGGACAGTGCAGCGTCGGCAGCGTGGGGGTTGGTGGCCTTGGAGTCATCAATCCACACGACATCATTTGCCTTATGGACAATCTGACCGCGGTGTGCCCGAACTTCGAAAGTCTCCAATGCCGCTGCAATTTGCTCCGGTGAGGTACCGATACTGCGCGCCATCGCAGTGGCGGCCACCGCGTCGAGAACACCTGCCCGGCCGGGAGGAGAAATTCCCGCTACCGGTGCGATGACAATGCCCGGACCAGAGTCGTCAGCTGCGGCATCGCCGCCGCCAAAAGCACGGTCGACAATCATGCCGTCGCGAACTCCGACCTGGTGTGCCTCCGGGGGACCATCGGTAAAGCCCACGACGGAGTTGCCGAGCTCGTCGTTTTTCAGCATCTTTTCCACGTGCTCGACGACATCTGCGTCATCCGCACCGTAGATTGCGACAGTACCGCGCAGCGCACGGGTCTTGTCCAGACCGTAGTTTTCGTAAGAACCGTGCCAGTCGATGTGGTCTTCCGCCAGGTTCAGCAGTACTCCCGCATCTGGGCGAATGTTTGGAGCCCAGTGCAGCTGGAAGCTGGACAGCTCTGCGGCCAACACCTCGATACGAGGCTCAGCAGTCAGTGCGTCGTACAGAGCCACACCAATGTTGCCCACAGCTGCGCCCTGCTCCCCGAGCATGGCGGCCAGCATGGAGGTGGTTGTGGTCTTGCCGTTAGTGCCGGTGACTACCAACCAGGTCCGTTTCGGACCCCACAGCTGGGCACAGTCGCCGGCGAAAGCCAGCGCCACATCACCGAATACCGGGACACCGGCCTCAGCGGCGGCGCCGAACAGCGGACTGGTCGGACGCCACCCCGGGGAGGTCACGATCGCAACCGCGTCGGCAAGCTCGTCGCGAGCGTCTGCGGTCGTGACATGCCGAACCGAAAAGTCAGCGGCAACCAGTGCGCCGAGCGCGGAGTCGTCCACGACGACAACTTCCGGACAGCCGATGTCCTTAAGCATCGCAATGGCACCGCGACCGGAAACCCCGGCACCTGCCACCAGAACTCGACCAGAGCGCACCGTAGCGACTAAGTCGAGATTTCGGATATCGGTGAGGTTGGTCGGGTCTGGTGAGTTAATCATTGAAATACGCCTACCTGAGAGAGCCAGTCACTGTAGAAGATGGCTGCGCCAATCATGTTGAAAATGCCTGCGAGTAGCCAGAAGCGAACGACAACAGTTGTCTCCGCCCAACCTCCGTTTTCGAAGTGGTGATGGAGAGGAGCCATGCGGAATACGCGCTTGCCAGTCGTTTGGAAAACCGCGATCTGGATTGCCACGGAAGCAACTTCCATCACGAAGATGAAGCCAATGATAACCATCAGCAGCTCAGTCTTGGTGACAAATGACAGACCCGCTACCAAACCGCCAAGAGCCAGCGAACCGGTATCTCCCATGAAGATCTTTGCCGGCGCTGCATTCCACCACAGGAAGCCCAAACAGGCGCCCAGACCCGCGACGGAAATAACGGCGATATCCAGTGGATCGCGGACGTTGTAGCAACCGCTGCCCAGCGAAGCCTCGCAAGAGTTACGGAACTGCCAGAAGGAAATCAGCGTGTAGGTGGCCAGTAGCAGCGCGGTGGCGCCAGCGGCCAGGCCGTCAAGGCCATCAGTGAGGTTGACGGCATTCGTCCATGCGGCAATGACGATGAAGACAAATACCAGGAAGACAATCATGCCGAACCACACAGGCCCCGGTGCCAGATTCAGGAACGGAATATCTCGAATCAGCGACAAGCTCGTCGAACCGGGAGTCAAGCCAGACGCATCCGGGAACTGCAGCAGCAGCACGCCGAAAATCAGCGCTGCCGCCAGCTGCCCAACCAGCTTCGCTGTCTTGTTCAGCCCCAGGTTGCGTCCTTTGTAGAGTTTGATGAAGTCATCGGCAAAACCCAATGCGCCCATCGCCAGAACCAGGAACATGACCAACAGACCGGAGGCGGACGGCCCTACGCCAGTCTGGATATACGTAACGAGGTGTGAGAGGAAATAGCCAGCGACGATTGCGGCGATGATGGCGATGCCGCCCATGGTCGGAGTTCCACGCTTGCGCAGGTGGCTCTTCGGCCCTTCTTCACGGATCTCCTGGCCAAGACCTTCAGCAGAGAATTTGCGAATAAGCACTGGTGTTAAAAAGACACTCACCAGGAATGCAATCGCACCACTGAGAATAAGTTGAATCACTTACTTTTCCTCTCCGCTTTCACCTTCGGGCGTAGTCCCAACCTTGGCAGCCAGCGAGTCCGCGACCCGCCACATACCGTCCGCATAGGAGGCCTTGACTAACACCACATCGTCCGGACGCACCTCGGCCGCCACCAAATCCGCGGCAGTGGATGTATCCGGCACCCTAGAAGTATTTAACCCCAACTCTTCCGCTTTGTCGGCCAGGGCATGCACATTAGAACTCTCTCCGACTGCAATTAGTCGATCGATGCCGCGGCCCACAAGGTACTCGCCAAGCGACGAGTGCTCATCTTCAGCGGAATCACCAAGCTCACCCATCTGTCCCAGCACGGCCCACGATGAGGCGTCCTGGTGCGTTGGGCCAGCTGCTGTACGTGCCAGAGCGTCAATCCCCGCACGCATCGAATCAGGGTTGGCATTATAGGAGTCGTTAATTACGACGATATTGCCAGTGAGCTGCTGGACATCCATGCGCCGCTCTGACGCTGCCACATGCGCAGCCATCGCCTTTGCGACCTGCTCAGCATCAATACCGGACTCCACTGCCACCGCAATCGCCGCCAGGGCATTGGCCACTTGGTGCGCACCATAGACCTGCAGTTGGATCGGGAATGTACGCCCATCCGGTACATGCAGGTCAAAAGATGCACGAGCAAAATCATCGAGATGCACATTCGTGGCGCGGTAATCCGCGGTTGCGTGGCGTTCGGAGTTCTCATCGGCAGAGAAGAACACCACCTTCGCCTGGGTACGCGGAGCCATGCCAGTGACGTAGTCATCGTCGGCATTGAGTACGGCCACACCGCCCTGCTCCGCAGCCGGCAGCGCTTCCACGAGCTCGCCCTTAGCCTGCGCGATTGCCTCGCGCGAGCCAAACTCACCAAGGTGCGCCGTGCCAACATTGAGCACCGCACCGATCGTCGGTGGCGCGATGCGCGCCAGGTGGGCCACATGCCCAATTCCGCGTGCGCTCATCTCCGCAACCAGGTACTTCGTCTCCGGAGTGCACTGCAGCACCGTGTACGGATGCCCAATTTCGTTATTAAACGACCCCTTCGGCGCCACCGTCGGACCGTCGGTACGCAGCAGCGTCGCCATCATGTCCTTCGTCGACGTCTTTCCCGCCGAACCCGTCACACCGACGACATGCAGCTGATCCTTCTTCAGCTCGTCGACGACGTAACGCGCCAACTTACCAAGCGCTTCCAGCACCGCCGCCCCGGAACCATCCGGATCGTGTGCAAATGCGTCGGCATTGGAGTCCTGCTTACCAAGGGGCTTGACGACGACCGCAGGTTGCCCAACATCTCGTGCCGCCAGTGCCATCGGCGCTCCAGCTGCTACAGCCTGATCGATGAAGTCGTGGCCGTCGACACGCGCGCCCGGCAGGGCGAGGAAGAGCGAGCCTTCGCGAATCTTTCGGGAGTCGAATTCTGCGGGCTGAGTCACTGTGGCGTCATCATCGACGTGGGCGAGTTCACCTCCCACGATGTGAGCGATTTCCGCGGCGGTCAGGGCAATCATGATGTCTATAGTCCTTGTTGGTTAGAGTTCCAGGCGCCTAGTAAAGGATGATTTCTTGATTCTATTCGCTTACCGCGAATGGTTCGCGGTAGGCATGTCAGGTGGTGCGCTTCCTCAGCGATTTCAGCAATCTCAATCAGCGGATCCCTCCAGTCGCTGTGTGAGTGCTTCGGCCAGCTGCTCACGGTCATCGAACGGGTGAATCACGCCACCGATATCCTGGCCGGTTTCGTGTCCCTTGCCTGCCACCACGATGCTGTCGCCGCTGTGGGCAAGTTCGACGACACGGCGAATTGCCTGGCCGCGATCGCCGATTTCCTCAACAACCGTGTCAGAACTGGCCTTGCTGCTGGCAACCGCTTCCTTCGCACCGGCGACCACGGCCGCACGGATTTCAGAGGGCACCTCGGAGCGTGGATTGTCATCGGTGATGATGACGACATCGGCACCGCATGCAGCCTCAGCTCCCATAATTGGACGCTTGGCACTATCGCGGTCGCCACCGGCGCCGACGACAACCAGCACGCGACCTTCGGTCTGTGCACGCAAGGTGGCCAACACTTCAGCTACTGCGGCTGGCTTGTGGGCATAGTCCACCACAGCCAGGAAGTCCTGTCCGCGATCGATGCGCTCCATGCGGCCTGGCACACGCACCTGTGCCAGACCGCTCTTGGCCGCGTCATTGGCATGCCCAATCGCATCGAGCACAGCCCATGCGACTGCGGCATTGGCAACGTTGAAAGCACCCGGCAGAGGAACTTCCACCTCAACTGTGTCAGTGTTGTTTCGCGTTAGCTCCACATGCTGGACACCGTTAGTGGCGACAGTGGCTGCAGCGGCGTGCCATTCTGCAAAGACCTCGGCAGCTGGCGTCTTGTCGGTTACGCGATGCTGAGTATGGACAGTGGTGACTTGGACATCCGGGTCGCCGGCAGCGATATCTGCCATGCGGACACCCCAGTCGTCGTCGATGCACACGACAGCCTTCGGTGCATGTGTCGGACCTTCAGGATCAAAGAGCTTGGCCTTGGCTTGGAAATACTCTTCCAAGGTCTTGTGGAAGTCCAGGTGATCCTGCGAGAGGTTGAGGAAACAGCCGACGTCGAAACTGACTCCGTCTACACGTCCCAACGACAGTGCGTGGGAAGAAACCTCCATGACAACGTGCGTCACACCCTCGGAGAGCATCTGGTGGAACAGGCGCTGGAGGGCTGGAGCCTCTGGGGTAGTCAGGCTCGACGGAACGGCACGGCCATTGATGCGCGTGCCGGTAGTACCAATGATGCCTGTCGAGCATCCAGCTGCCAGCAGCGCGCCCTCCAGCATGTAGGTCGTGGTGGTCTTGCCAGAGGTGCCGGTAACCCCAATGATGGTCAGTGAATCCGAGGGATGATCGTAGATTTCTGCAGCAACGTGCCCCATGACGGCCCGGACATCGTCGACAACCAGGACTGGGCGAGTCTCCCCTGCTTCCCGCAGGGTTTTCAGACCTTCCTCATCAGTCAGGATCGCTGTAGCAGCCGACTGCTGCGCGTAGCGCGCACCATGCGTGCGAGTACCTGGGACGGCAGCAAACATTCCGCCTTCAGGCACTTCGGCAGCGTTGAGTTCGATTGCGGCGATATCCGCTCCTGCCGCCGCGGATTCGGTAATGCCGTCAAGTCGGCCATGCGCGAGGTTACACAATTTCGCAAGGGTGGCGGTCATTGGCTGTTCCCTCTTTCAAGTCAGTCGTTGGTGTACAACAGGTTGGAAAAATTCAAGAGATTCACTTTGCAGAAACCAAAGTAATAAAAGTCTGTGTATTAGTGCTGTCGCGGTAACTTCATTGTGGTGGTGACCTCGTTACGGCTGCAGCAACAACTTGCCCTCGCGGGGTGGCGACGGCGGTACGTTGTAGCGGTTAAGCGCCCAAGCGGCGATGTCCTTAAACAGTGGGGCTGCTGACTGACCGCCGTCACCATGGACACCACGCTGGGGTTCGTCAAGCATAATGCCAATGACAAAACGGGGATCGTCGGCAGGCGCGATGCCTGCAAACGTGATGTGGTACTTGGAATTCGAGTACGCGCCGGTGTCGGGGTCAAACTTCTGCGCCGTACCTGTCTTGCCTGTGAGCGAGTATCCCTCAATACTATTGCCGGCCGCGGTACCCGACTGCTGCCCCGTGGGATCAGACTGCATAACGCCTTCAAACATAGCGCGCACAGTTTGGGCGGTCTCCGGGCTAACCACACGCACTGTTTCCGGGCGCTCTGTTGCCGTCTTCGTGCCGTCCGGGGAAATTGTCGAACGAATCATACGCGGCGGGATGCGCTCGCCATCGTTGGCGATTGCCTGGAAAACTCCTGTCATCTGCAGCAGTGTCATGGCCATACCCTGACCAATGGGCAGGTTCGCAAATGTACCGCCGGACCACTGCGGACGCTGTGGCACAAAGCCGGACGATTCACTGGGCAACTCGATACCCGTGGACTGCCCCAGCCCGAAGAGATGCAGCATCTCAGCGAAGCGGTCCTGACCCAAACGCTCTGCCAGCATTAGGGTGCCGACATTGGAGGACTTGCCGAATACACCGGTCGTCGTGAAAGCTTCCGTGCCGTGCTCCCATGCATCGCGCACGGTGACACCCGCCATATCAATCGTGCCCGGGACCTGCAGAACCTCATCCGGTGTGGTCTTGCCATCTTCGATAGCGGCCGCGGCGGTAATGATCTTTGCTACAGAGCCCGGCTCAAATGGGTTCGATACAGCGGAGTTTCCGATAGTGCGCCCCTCTTCGAGCTCGGCCCCCATATCCTTATTCGGGTTAGCCGTGTCCGCCTGCGCCATTGCAAGCACTTCGCCGGTCTTCGCGTCGAGCACGACTGCCGACGCATCCTTCGCTCCCGAGTTGGCCTTCGCCTGGTTGACCTGCTGCTGGACAAAGTACTGCATGTCGAGGTCCAGGGTCAGCTCGTAAGTCGTACCGTCCACAGCTGCGTGGACATCGCGCGTGGATCCCGGGATTGCCACACCGTTAGAGGCGATATCAATGGTCTTGCCACCGTTAATACCCTGCAAAGTGGCATCACGAGAGGCTTCAAAGCCGAACTGGCCGACGCCATCCATGCCAATCTTGCCGATGACGTTAGCCGCCGTCGCCCCATTCGGGTACTGGCGAATATCCTGACGCTCCGCCACCAGTTCCGGATACTTTTCCACGATGGCAGCGGCCTTGTCCGGGTCGACATTACGCACGAGCACCTCATAGGTGCTGTCCTCATTGCGCAGCTTCTCCAGAATGTCCTTCGAGCTCACCCGGGACGGCGCGCTCATCACCGAGTTCTCCTCGGTTTCGGGTTCCGCTTGACGACGGCGACTGCTTCCCGACTTCTCCGCGTCGATGTCGGCCACGTCGAGTAGCTTCGGCAAATCCTTGGCGATCTGCTCGAGGCGTTCATCGTAGGTAGCGACATCATCCGGGCGCTGCTTATGGGCGTCCCCAATCCACTTGCGCAAAGTGTTCGGGTGAACGGTAATACTGCGTGCCTCCATAGTGAAGGCAAGCTGAGCTCCGTTACGATCGAGAATCGCACCGCGCCGAGCTGCATCAACAACTTCCACCGTGCGCTGATTCTGCGCCGCCGCCGACAGGTCAGGACCTGCGACGAGCTGCACCCAAGCCAAACGGGAGACCAGCACTACAACTGCGATAGCGCCTATAAACTGCAGCCAGTTGCGACGTCGGATGAAGTCCTTATTACTAATGCGCATTTTTTCGCGCGGGGGCACGCTTCGGTTGGTTTTAGCATCGAGCCCCCGGCTGCGCTGACCATCCCGAACGCGACTTTGGCCTCTGCGCTCACGGGATGTAATTCGGTAAGCACGTTCGCCGAAGTCATACCCCCCTCCACGGTTGGGGTAGTCGTCTTCAGATCGAATCATGCGCTAGTGCTTTCTACTAAGTCGATTCTCCCGCGCGCGATAACGTTAGGCGGTATTCCCTGCCATCGCGAGTACTGAATTAATTAGTCTACAGTCGACTGACCAGAAACAGTGGAACCGCCAGAATATCGGACAGTTGGCCAGTTTGGCCCAGTTTGTTTTCTAAGTTCCTACGGTGCTGGAGCTGGCTCGGGTGCCGGAGCTTCCGGTGCTTCCGGCGCCGCGGCTGGCGCTTCGGGCGCTTCCGGAGCTGGCGCTGGCGCTTCAGCCTCAGGCGCGGGTGCCGGAGCCGGCGCAGGTGCTGGTGCTGGTGCTGGTGCGTGGTTCTGCGGCGCATACGGAGCAGTAGCCGGCAACCCGTTCGGACGTGGATGCGCTTCCTCAATAGCCGGTGCCTGCATCCCCGGAACATTCTCGGTGTCCTTCGGGTTCGACGACGGCGCATGCGGATTATTCGGCGACTCACTGTTGAGGTCGACAATCTTCTGCTGCTTCTCATCGCCCGGTCGCACTTCCACGACCTTGCCTTCCGGATCAGTCGTCAAAACGGCAGGCTGCTCCGGATTGACCATGCCCTCTTCCACAGCACGCTGCGCGATAGCACCGGTTGACTTCATGTAAGCAACATCCCGCTCGAGCACTTCAAGCTGGTTACGCAGCTCCTTTTCCTTGGTCTGCGCAGCATCCAGCTGCAAGGATGTCGAGGTCGAAATACCCGACAGCCACATCGCCGCCACGATTCCGGCAACGACGAGAATGATCATCACGGCCGCACCGGCAAACTTGTGGTTATCCCTCGAGGACGTCGTAACGCGACGCCCACGCACCGAGATGACCTGCTGAGAACCTGTGCGCCCAAACCGCCGGCGCTGATAAAGATCCTGTTTCGTGCGGGCGCTGCGACCGCGCTGACGAGTCTTCGTCTTGGCACCGGCGACGGTTGCAGATGCGCCGCGGGAGGTGCGCCGGGTGGGGGCGTGCTCCGTGATTGTCGTTGCCATGCTCGAAAGTTCTCCCAGTACTTAGATCGTTAAGGGTGCGTTTGGTGCGGTTGAAAGGTTTGGGTCAATCGGCTCGAATTCGCTCGATACAGCGAACTCTCACCGGTGCGGCTCGGGGGTTGTCTTCGATCTCGCTTGCCGACGCCTTCTCCGCACCTCTCGTGATGAGAGCAAAGTGCGGTTCATGCCCCGGAAGCTCCATCGGGAGCCCCGGTGGGGTTGTCGACTTCACGCGCTCCGCAAAGTCCTTCTTGACGATGCGGTCTTCCAGACTCTGGTAGCTCATGAACACTGCACGCCCATCGACTGCGAGTGCATCGCAGACCTGCGGCAGCACATTTTCCAGAGCTTCAAGCTCACGATTTACCTCGATACGAAGAGCCTGGAACGTACGCTTGGCCGGGTGTCCGCCCTTACGACGAGATGCCGCCGGAATGGTTTCGTAGAGCAGCTCAACCAGACGACCGGAAGTCGTAAACGGTTCCTTCTCCCGCTCACGCAGGACTGCCGAGGCGATCTTGCCGGCGAAGCGCTCGTCGCCGTAAGTCGATAGGATGCGCGCGATATCACCGTGCGAATAGGTATTGAGCACATCCGCTGCGGTAATCCCCTGGCTTGCATCCATGCGCATGTCCAGCGGGGCGTCGACTCGGTAGGCGAATCCACGATTGACCTGGTCAAGCTGCATCGAGGAAACACCGAGGTCGAAAAGCGCACCTGCAATGCCCTTCTCAGCGGCGCGGGCGAGAATGTCCTCCGCGCCACTTCCACCAGCGGCTGCAGAAATTTCACCACTGAGCACCTCGGCGAGCGAATCGAAACGCACACGGAACCCTACAAAGCGATCACCGAAGCGCGCGAGACGTTCTTCTGCCCCTCGCAATGCATTGTCATCGCGATCGAGTCCAACAACGCAGAGCTTCGGGAACTGCTCCAACAGGTATTCCGTGTGTCCACCGGCACCAAGAGTGCCGTCGACAACTACTGCGTCGTCACCCAGTGCCTCGATGCCCGGGCGCAATAAATCAGTTACTCGGTGAAGCAAAACGGGGACATGACCAAACTCGCCGGACTTGCGATCATCCGCAGGTGCCGATCCGTTCATTTCCCCTCCTCACCGGGTATGTTCGCACTGGTCAGAGAATCTATCGAGTGTATTCCCGGTTTGCTTAACGACGAGTGCCGCGCCAGCAACCAGACCGCACCTCATGAGCACTACTGGGAATGCTGCTATCGGTGCTTAAAACAAAAAGCGGGGATGTTCACAGGGCCCCGCCTGACAGAACCTGGTATCGGGGAAGTACACCAGGGGCTATCAGGCAGAGTCCATGCGGACATTCCCTCTTTTCGGTTATTCCAAGCGGTTTATAAAACGCCGAACAGCGAGTCATCCTCACCTTCGGAGAAATCAGCTTCATGCTCCGCCTGGTAGGCCTCCCAGGACTCTTTGTCCCAGATCTCCAGAAAGTCAATAGAGCCGATAACCACGCACTCCTTGGAGAGATTCGCGTACCGACGGTGATCCATCGATAACGTGATTCGCCCCGAGCCATCAGGACGCTGCTCATCTGTGCTCGCCGCAAGATTTCGGATGAAAGCTCGCGCCTTGGCATTCGTACGAGAGGCCTTAGTAGCCCGCTGAGCTAATTTGACGAACTCCTCTTTCGGATACACCGCCAGAGAATGATCCTGCCCTTTAGTGACCATCAGGCCACCTGCGAGATCCTCACGGAACTTCGCCGGCAACGTCAGGCGCCCTTTGTCATCAAGCTTCGGCGTATAGGTGCCCAGAAACATGCGTCACTGGCCTCCTATCCCCGTGTCAACCTCAATGTCAACGCACAAACGCTTACCGAATTCAGGGATTTAGGCGTTGCCTTCAAGCAGAGCCAGAGGGCTGTGCTTTCCCGCTGTGCCAAAATCTCGCCAAACTTTAAGCGCAAATCGGATATTCACTTCTGCAATGTTGACCAACCTCAATCAACATCACGCCCCACTTTACCCCACTATCTGCCACTATCAACACAAGAAGGAGAAAAATAGTCACAGCATCAGCGCAACCCCACCGCCAGGACATCCATTTTAACCCAATTGACCTGGGACTTTAAAGAATCCTCTCGACAATTAAAGTGCGAATAAAAAGTGGGGCACCCACCCGCGACCACGCCGACAACGACGCCACACCAACCACATTGTTAACAGAAAGCAGTTTACGCCCCACTACCCACCACCTACCTGCTAGAAACTATCCAGATTGAACCTGATCGCCAGAATTAGCGCGTTGACCTGCAATTTTGTGTCGCCAGAGCCAAACATTCGGAAATACCAGCAACGACCGAAGATAAGAATTCCCTCACCCCAATAGCTAAGTGGAGGAAAGTGGGGACTCGGGGTGGGGCAAAGTGGGTGAGATCTTGTGGAGACGATTCACGTCTAGAAAAACAAAAAAGTGAGGGCAAGCCATCGCTGGCTTGCCCTCACTTGTTAATTCTTGAGGCTTATCCCCTAACGCCCCTCGAAGCGGCCACGGAAACGCGATTCCAACGTGGAATCACCAGAGGAGCCACGGCTACCCGAGGTCCCTCGACGACTCTTTGCCGCCCCGGACTTAGACTTTCCAAAGCTCAGCCCCGAAGCAGAACTAGCCTTCTCCTGCTTACCGGCGCCGGTCAGAGCCCAAACGCCGGAACCGAACATAAGGCCAAAGCCGGCAACCGATAACACAATGAACCAATTGCTCACAGAGAAAAGAGCGACGCCGCCAATCAACATCAGCAGACCGAGGAGCATGAGCGCAAAAACCTGGATGGAAAACCCACGAGGTGCGCTGTTTTCCTCCGGAAAGCTGAACGCATTTCCGGCCATCGTCGAACTAAATTTAGGATCCTCAGCGTAGAGTGCAGACTCGATTTCGTCGAGCATCCGCTGTTCGTGCTCAGATAGTCCCACAATTCCTCCATCGCCTACTTGAGCATTGCCCACCGCGATACTGGCGAGCCTTGACCCCTCAACTAACAATGCCGATACAACAAAGCTAATAACAGGCCACGTGCTGCTAACGCGGCGTCCGTTAGCTTCATTCTTACCCCTTCAACGGGCGACTCACCTCTATTGTTCCATGAATCCGAACAATCCCCCATTTATTTAGGAAAGCAACGCTCTAACACGCCCCCACCGGCTTACGCAGCCGCGGACAGAACACCCAGCTCAGCCCGGACAGCCCCCAAGAATGCACAACTTAAATCCCACAACTCCTGCGCCCGCCGAGAGTCAATGCGACGCGAAATACCCAACCGGACTTCCTCACGCAGCGCGGTGAACTGCTCAAACTTGGTGACCCAGCTATCAAATTCGGGCTGCTCTTTCTTTAAACGCAACCAGGCACTCTGTGTTGCCGAACGACGACGCTTAACTACCGAGCCCGAACGAGCGCCCGAGCCAGAACCCCCAGCCACCGACACATCGTCGCGATTCAACAGCGCGCCTGCGCAACGCAGCGCCGCACAGTAGGAAAGCTCCAACATCTCATCAGAGCTGGCATTCCAAGCATTCGCTAGCAGAGCCTCTGCCCGCCCCAGCAGCTCCAGCGATTGCCTTGAGACACCGACCGGGGCGACCAAACCCGACTGCGAAATCGCCCTAAACTCCACCACGTTCGACCTTGCCACCACCCTGCTTCTCCTTTCACACAGCATTCACATGAGCACGGATTTTCCGCTTCCCCTTAGCGGGATTGACTGCAATCTATCCCCAACCCCGGACTACGCCAGGCATACTTTCGCACAACTGTTCGACTCGATGTTATTGCAGTAATCTCACAACTAAGTTCGTCTAAGTCGCTAATCTGGTCACTGTGAAATACAGCGTGGTTCCGATGACAGCAGGAGACTTCAATCTCCGCCTGCAAGAAGCAGTGGCTCTCTACATCACCGCGATGCAGTACAACCCCGCGATCTTGCCCGGTCGTCTCCACGAATGGCAGAAGCAAACCACTCAACCCGGCTTCATGGCTGCTGCAGCCATAGCTCACCCCGAAGAGCTCTCCCCTGCCCACGCTCTCCGCGACCCGCGCTGCAGGTTGGTCGGCATCGGCTACTGCCGTACAGGATTGGACACGCACTGGTGGTATCGCCAGGTAAGAGATGGACTGCTCATGGACGGGCGCTCGCTACCGGACGTCGTCAAGCTCTTGGGCAACTACGCCGAACTGTCTGAGATTCACATTCACCCCAGCTTTCAGGGGCGGGGACTCGGTAAACGGTTGCTCCACGAGTTGGTCGATTCCCGCCCGGAGACGCGAGTTCTGTTGTCAACCCCGGAATACCCGAATGAGGCCAATAGGGCATGGCAGCTCTACCGCCAATTTGGTTTCAAAGATGTTTTAAGGAACTTTTATTTCACAGGGGACTCTCGTCCCTTCGCAGTTCTAGGAGTAGATCTTCCCCGTGACATCATCACCGAGTGAACCTTCCACACCACGTCAACGACTTTCGCCTCTGCGCATTGCCACAGCAATGGCCGGAATTGCCGCCATCTTGCCGCTCAGCGGCTGCTTTGACGCACAGGCTGGCATTACCATTTCCGGCGACGACAGAGTCTCGGGCACAATTCACGTAACACCCACGGAGGAAGTCCGTTCCCAATTTGAGCAGTGGCAAGTACCGGAAGATCTCTCCGACCGCGTCTCGCAGGGAGTAATCGACTCCTCCACAGGAAAGATGGAAGTCTCGTTCAACGAGCTGCACTTCATTGCACTCACCGATACGCTCCGACAGCTTTCCGACGATCGCGTAGACATCGACCTAGACCGTACCGGTGGCGGCAAGATTTCGATGAACGGCCACATGGATTTGACTCACCTGCCCGGCGCGAAGGTTGATTTCGTCGTCGCGTTCCCGGAGCAGGTTACTGACTCCAATGGCCGCCAGACCGAACCGAACAAGGTGGAATGGCAGCTCGCCAGTGGCGAGAACCATAATGTATGGGCTTCGTCGCCGGCTGGATCCACCAAGCGGAATCAATTCCTATTATTTGCCGGTGTGACCACAGCCGCCGGTGTCCTAGCCTCAGTGCTAGGTGTCCTGTGGGCGCGAAGAGTTCGCGACATGCAGGACTTTTAGCAATTAAAAACCGCCGCGCAGCATATCCTGGCCGGTGCCCCATTCGGGCGCCATGCCGAGGTTGTGCAAAACTTCCTGGGAGGCGCGAGCGAAGTTCATAGTCATAAAGTGCAGCCCCGGCACGCCTTCGGCGATGAGCCGCTCTGCCATGTTGGTCGAAAACTCGATACCAATCTTGCGAATCTCATCTTTATTGGCCTGCTCGTCACCATCTGCTGCCTTAATCAGGCGTTCCTCCAAATCGGATGGCAACTGTGCCCCGGAGAGCTCAACCTGCCTGCGCACTGAGCGCAGCGATGTAATCGGCATCAGCCCCGGAATGATGGGCTTGGCACCGTGCACTGGGTCGGCTTCCACCAGGCGGTCTCGAAGGCGCAAGTAGTGCTCAATATCGAAGAACATCTGCGTAATCGAGTATTCGGCTCCCGCGCGCAGCTTGGCCAGCGTGTACTGCGTGTCATGGTCCAAATCCGGCGAGCGGTAATGTCCCTCCGGGAACGACGCAATGCCGATTTCAAATTTCTCGAACTCCGGCTCGGCCTTAATTAGCTCAATCAGTTCGCTGGCGTAGTGCAGACCGCCCTCGGTCTCCACCCAAGGGCCAAGCGGGTCTCCCGGCGGGTCACCACGCAGAACGAGCAGATTCGTCAGCCCCGCGCTGAGATAAGAGCGCAGGATTTCCCGCAGCTCGTCGACAGTGTGCTCTACCAATGTCAGGTGCACAAGCGTTGTAAGCGGCTGCCTCGAAACGCGCTGGGCGATTCGCAGGGTGCGGTCGCGGCTAGAACCACCGGCGCCGTAGGTCACGGATGCAAAGGAGGCACCAAGATCATGGAAAGCCTCAGCTGCTCGGAGAAGACGTTCCTCGGCCGCGTCGTCACGCGGGGGCATGAACTCGACCGAGAAGGGAATACTGCCCGCGCTCGGCATTGAAAGCGCCTGGCGGATTGTCACTTGGCGGCCTGGCGACAGTGGCATTGTTGAGGACATAGTCACTCATACTAAGCGGTGTCCTATTCTTGAGTCAGCATTACCCGTCATCGACGAGAGGCTCACATGAGCGAAGAACTGGATTTGGCCGCGCTACAGCCCCGCGAAGTACCAGCTACTGTTACCAAAACGCTGGAGAATTACCTCAAAAGCCGTGGCGACGATGTCGCGTCGGTCGATGCGGTGTACACCGAGGCCATAGATTCGCTCCACTCCTTCGTCCTCAATGGGGGCAAGCGCGTGCGTCCAGCCTTCGCCTGGCAGGGGTGGTTGGGGGCAGGCGGCCTCGAAGGCCGTTTCTCCCCAGCCGAGGATTCCCTGGCTGTGATGAACGCGGTGAGTGCCTTGGAACTCATTCAAGCCTGCGCACTCATTCATGACGACATCATCGATGACGCTGATACGCGCCGTGGCGCACCGACTATCCACAAGGTATTCGAGGCCAAGCACGAGGCCAATAGCTGGAATGGAGCCGCCGACCGCTTCGGTATTTCCGCCGCGATTCTCATTGGCGATGTCGCCCTGACCTGGGCTGATGACATGATGCACTCTTCAGGCCTCAGCTCGGAGGCGCTAACCCGCGCACTTGTCCCCTGGCGGGCGATGCGCACTGAAGTACTTGGCGGCCAACTGCTCGATATCACGGCCGAAGCCAGCCGGGACAGTCGCGTCGAGACCGCTGAGAAAATCAATCTGTTCAAGACCGCCGCCTACACCATCGAGCGGCCGCTCCACATTGGTGCTGCGATTGCCGGCGCCCCAGCGGAATTGGTTGAGGCCTACCGCAGCTTCGGCCGCGATATCGGTGTGGCATTCCAGCTCCGCGACGATCAGCTGGGTGTTTTCGGCGATCCCGAAGTCACGGGCAAGCCTGCCGGCGATGACCTCCGCGAGGGCAAGCGAACCGTACTGGTCGGCCAGGCTTTAAGCCTCTACCTCGATTCCGCACCTGAAAAGGCCCGCTTTATCGATGAACGCCTGGGAGCGGTCTCGTCTGCTGCAGATATTGATGAGCTACGAAATCTCATCGCTGATTCCGGCGCTGCCGATGCCGTCGAACGTGAAATTGACCGCCTGACCAGCCGCGCTTTCTCCACTATCGAGAATGCCGACCTGCCTGCAACGTCGCGCGAGAACCTCATTGCTATGGGCGTTCGCGCCACCGCTCGTCAGCATTAGACCAGGTGTTGCGTAGTCATGCCCGCTGCTTCCCCCACTCGTGCCCCCATTAATTCCCCGCGTCTGCGACGTGCGGTCACTCGTCCTCATAAGGGCTCCAAACCACGACTGACCATCATCGGCGCAGGCCTGTCCGGACTTACCGCCGCGCTCTACGCCATCGCCGATGGCTACGATGTCACCGTTGTCGAGCGGGGAAGTTTCGTCGGCGGACGCTGCGCCAGTGAACCCATCACAGTCGATATCGACGAGCAATCGCTCACCGCAGTCTTCGACACTGGCGCAACTGTATGGACCATGCCCTCGCTTGTCGACGATGCCCTCGCCGCCGTCGGCCTCTACGCGCGCGATATCGACCCGGGTTTTTCGGCCTCCCCAATCACGCCCACCTACCGTGCGGAATTTGCCACCCGCGGCGGACTCGACGTGTTTTCCAACGAAGACATGATGGCCGATGAACTCGCGCGCTTCGGTGCCTCTGACTCCACCGTCGCCGGTTACCGCAAACTTCGCACGTGGCTGCAAACTCTCTTCAATGCCTGCTTCGACAACTTCATGTCCCGCAGCTTTGACCGCGTTACGGACCTATTCACCGGGCCCGGCGCGCTTCGCGACCTCACTACGCTCCTCCGACTCGGTGCCTTCGGCGCCCTCGAACCTAAGATTCGTGCCTTCCTCGGAGATAATGATCTCGCTCGCGTTTTCAGCTTCCAGGCGCTTTACGCAGGTGTGCCTCCCGCTAAGGCCCGTGCGGTCTACGGCTGCATTTCCCACATGGATACCTCGATGGGGGTTTACTATCCGCACTCCCCCGCATTTGGTTCGGGTATAGGCGCCGTCAGCGAGTTGCTCGCCGAGGCCGTCCGTCGAGCTGGCGGAACCATCGACTTCGGCGTTGATGTCACTGGGCTGAAAGTTGACGAAGCAGGCTTTGTCTCCGCCATCACCACGGCAACTGGCGAGCGTCCCACCGATGCCGTCATCGCTACGACCGATTTACCTGTGGTGCAGAGCTGGCTTCACGACGCGGCTACCTCTGCCGCCGGTAGCTCATCGAAGCGGCGAGGCCTTCGGAGCGTCGTAAAGCGGACGGGAGCGCGACGGTTGTTCCCAGTTCGATTTTCTCCATCGGCGGTGGTGGCGCACGGGCTGATTCCGGTTTCGGAGACTGCGACGTGGCCGAAGCGGCATCACCTGATTTCGTTTGGCGAAAAGTGGAACGAAACCTTTGAGGAGATCTCGTCACCGCGTCATGGAAAGCTAATGTCGGACCCATCATTGCTGGTCACCCGGCCTGCGGTGAGCGCGCCGGAGCGTATTGTCACAGATGCGAACGGCGTGCAGTGGGAGCCCGTCAGTGTGCTCGCGCCGTGCCCCAACTTGCAGTCGGCCAATCTGATCTGGTCACGAATCGGTGGGGACTACGTTGCGAAAATAACCGCTGAGCTGGAGCGGCGCGGACTGACCGGGATTTCTACGAAGTGGCGAGTCGGTCGGATCGATACCCCTCAGCAGTGGCAAGAACGCGACATGGGCGTTGGCTCGCCGTTTGGGCTGGCGCATCTGTTCCGACAGACGGGGCCGTTCCGTCCCCGCAACTTCTCTCCGAAGATGCCAAAGAATCTGACGCTGGCGGGATCGACGACGGTGCCGGGGGTTGGCGTGCCGACGGTCATGATTTCGGGACGACTTGCGGCACAGCGGTTTGAAACGCCTTAGCTCATGAATGTCTCCCGGATGTCTGCCGGTGGTCACTGACCAACTAGGATTAATGCATCAGCAATGTATCGATTGTTTAGGTTGACATGAATTTATCGCGGAGTGCTCAGCTGGGTGTCTACGGTGGCATCCTCATTGCTCTGGGCTCCTACGGTTCCGGTGCGAATCGCTACCGTGGCGGCCTTGTCCACGCTCTGGGACTCGACTGGATCACCTACGGTCACGGTCAGATTTTCTGTGAGATTGTGATTTGGGTAGGTATCGCCCTGCTGCTTATCTCGTGGCTGCGCATCGGGCGGGAACTGCTGTTCTCGAAGGGGACCATCCGGGACATTGTGGCCGGTTCTGCCCATGATGGCGACGCAGCAGACGCTGCGGTTCCAGCGAACGCTGGCGGCGATGAGTCCACGTTGCGTCGGTTCAATTCAATCCTGATGGCCTGGGCAATTCCCCTCGCGCTGGCCGCACCGCTGTTCTCTCGCGATGTCTATTCGTATCTCATGCAGGGCGCGATGGTCCGCGATGGGTTTGATCCCTACACTGAGGGAGCTGCAGCCAATCCAGGGCCGATGCTGCTGGAGGTATCCGCAGATTGGCGGAATACCACCACCCCGTATGGCCCGCTGCATCTGGGAATTGGCGAGGTCATCACGCGGATTGTCGGCGACAACATCACCGTCGGCGTGATTCTCTACCGCATTGTGTGTCTGCTGGGCTTCGCCGCCATTGTCTGGTCGATCCCGCGAATCGCCCGGGAGCTTGGAGCAAATCCGGCTTTCGCACAGTGGCTCGGTGTGCTCAATCCACTGGTGCTACTGCATCTGATTGCGGGTATGCACAACGAGGCACTGATGGTCGGATTGGTCAGCCTGGCACTAGTCGCCGCACTGCACATGGAGCGCATGCGGGGTGGCCTGGTCGCTGCTGTCCTCATCGGAATTGGCGTCGCGCTGAAAGCCACCGCTGTCCTGGCGCTGCCCTTCGTCGTGTGGATTGTGTTGACCAGGCGCGAGCCCATCGCCACGGTTCAAGAGATGCTGCGCAAGATTCCGGCGATTGCCGGTGTGGGCATCGTGTTGGTCGCAGTTTGCGTCGGCACGCTTGCAGTGGTGACGTGGCTGACCGGCTCGAGCTGGGGCTGGATTTCCGAGATCAGTGGCAATACCAAGGTGATTAACCCCCTGGCAGCACCGTCAGCGGTCGCTGGTGTGATCTCGGGCGTCATGGCGTGGTTCAACGACGACATCGGTTTCAATGTCATCGTCAGCCACACACGCGTGGTCTCCTCTATCATCATGCTGGTGGGACTCGTGATCTCCTGGTTCTACTTCCGAGCCACCCCTCGTAACAATGTCGCTGGCATGATTGCCGCCTACGTGGTGGCCTGCGTATTTAATGCCGTGGCACTTCCCTGGTACTACGCCAGCTTATTGACTCCCATGGGAACGATTCGCCCGCCACGGTGGGTGGTTCAAGGCACCGTGTTGTTCACATTCATCCTGTCGCTGTCCTTCGCCGGCGGCGGCAATCACCGCTTCTACGACGTGCCCTGGATGGTTATCATCACCGTTCTCGGCTGGCTGGCCGTCGGCTGGCTGACCACTGGAAAATTCAGCTGGAAGTACTCGTGGCGCGACGAAAAAACCGCCGCAGACACGGATTCCACAGTGGCGCCCCTGTCGCGGTCAACCGAGGTCGCATAGTTGTCCATGCCCGCCCCACAGCCTCTCTCGACCATCGCGCTGCCACAGTCCTACGAGCTCTGCCGCGATATTATGGCCTCCCACGGTCGCACGTATTCCCTGGCCACGCGACTGTTGGCACCCTGCCAACAGCGTGCGGTGTGGTCTCTCTACGCCTGGGCACGCATCGTCGATGACTACGTCGACTGCCCCGCCGACGCCGACCGCTCCCCCACGCACATCGAAGCCACGGTCATACGTTTAAGCGAGCTTTTCCACTCAGCTGTCGTCATCGGTTCGCTTGACGACGTCCACCGCGACCGCGACCGTGCCGTCATCTCGGCGGCCGCACAGACTTTTCGCGACTACGACATCGATCCACAGCTCTCTGCGGACTTTGTTCACTCCATGTTGATGGACGTGCCCGACACATCGTGCCACATTGCGCATTTTGAAACATGGGAGCAACTCGACTCGTATATGTGGGGCTCCGCAGCAGTCATCGGCCTTGAGATGATGCCCATCCTAGGCACCCGCACAGGGGTCTCCCGTGAGGAAGCCACTCCCTACGCAGAGCTCCTGGGAAAAGCCTTTCAGGTGACGAATTTCCTCCGCGACATCGCCGAGGATTTTCGCCGTGGCCGTATTTACCTACCACTGAATGAGTGGGAGGCCTTCGGAGTGGGTACCGAGGAGATCGGCTACTGTGCCGCCACGGGACAGACGACCCCGGCGGTACGTCAGGCATTGGCCTTCTTCATCGCTCGCAACCGCGCCCTCTATGCCGAAGCCAGCAGCGGCGTGGACATGTTAGAGGTGCCAGGGCGTCAGGCTATCCGTGCCGCGGAGATTCTCTACTCAGACATTCTCGGCGAAATTGAGCGCATGAACTACAACGTCTTTGCGCAACGCGCTCAAGTGGGACGCGCTCGAAAAGCAAAAATCGCCCTCCCGCTGCTTTTCACAGCAGTGGCCGGGCGATTACGACAGGAGCTATCGCGGGCGTAGGACGGCGGGCGTAGGACGCCGTCCGGGTCTTTACAACGCCATAGCCTGTGCGCGGCGCATTACTTCGCGTGCAAGGTGACCGTGTAGGGCGTCCACCGGACGTCCAGGCAGAGATTCATCTTCGGTGAATAGCCACTCCAGCGTTTCTTCTCGCGTGTAGCCGCCGTCGGCAAGCAATGCGAGTGCGCCAGGTACAAAACGCGCGACCTCGTCATCTTCAAAGAAGCGGGCGGGAATTTGTGCAATGCCGTCGCGGTGGACTGCAATAAGGCGCCCCTCCTGCAGCAACGCGTGAATTCGGGTGACGGTGACGCCAATGAGGTCAGCGGCATCAGGCAGCGCAAGAGTGGGTTCGTCGGCGCTCAGGACATCGTGGCAAGTTGGAATCTTTCTCACACTGGTCACTTTAGCGCGTTGGCCTTGCAGTAGGTACGTCCCCATATACTTATTAGAAGCAACTGATTGGAACAGGGAAGGCTGGTTTATGTCGCAGCTTGTCGAGGGGCAGATTCTCGATGGTCGCTACCGTATCGGAGCCACCATCGCACACGGTGGCATGAGCACCGTGTACTGCGCCACCGATTTGCGGCTCGATCGCAGGGTGGCCGCAAAGGTCATGGATCCGCGTTTTGTCGACGACGAGTCTTTCCGCATCCGCTTCGAACGTGAGGCCCGCGCGGTCGCGCACCTCAATGACGAGTCGCTCGTCAACGTCTACGACCAGGGCACGGACCCGGCGGGGCATGTTTTCCTCATTATGGAATTCGTCGACGGTGGGACCCTCCGCGAGCTGCTCCGTCAGCGCGGTCCGATGCCTCCACATGCAGCTGCCGTCGTAATGCGCTCGGTTTTGCGCGCCCTATCGGTGGCGCATTCCCGCGGCATGGTGCACCGAGATATCAAGCCGGAAAATGTGCTGATTGCCTCGGACGGGCGAGTGAAGCTGGCGGACTTCGGTCTAGTGCGCGCGGCCGCTGATGCCAAGGTGACCTCTAACTCGGTCATCGTCGGCACCGTCGCTTATCTGGCTCCGGAGCAGGTCACGGGTGAATCCATCTCCCCTGCCTCCGATGTGTATGCGGCGGGTATTTTGCTCTTTGAGCTGCTTACCGGCACCACGCCATTCATCGCCGATTCTTCGCTCGGCGTTGCCATGAAGCGATTGAACGAAGATGTCCCGCCACCCTCGGAGCTCATCGACGGCGTTCCCGAGGAGTTCGACGAGTTGGTCGCCCGCGCTTGTTCCCGCAGGCCGGAGGATCGGTTTGAGACGGCCGAGGAATTCGGTGACGCACTCGAAGACATTGCGGACAAACTCGCGCTGCCACCATTCCGCGTGCCATCGCCCGTCAATTCAGCAGCCGCCAACGCTGCCGCCATGGAGGGGCTCACAGAGGACTTCCACCGACCGGGCAACGACCATTTCGATGACAGACACGGCACCGCAGAGACGGCACCCGAGCGCTTCGGTCACGACGGCTATGGCTTCTCGACGGACGCACCCGGTAGCCCCGTTTCTTCCCGACCACCGGGACCACCAAACGTTTTCGATGATTTCGACGACCCGGATGCGGGGCGGACACGCACTTTCGATCGCTATGACGAGTACAACCCCACTGGCTGGGAATCCCCGGAGCCGTCTGGTGGAGCTCTCGTACCAGCCGACGTTCCAGGCGCTCCGGAATATCCGCTGCCGCCGGACACTCAGGGCCCACAGCACCCACAGCATCCGCAGCCGCGATCTGCTCAGACTCAGACGCCTAAGAGCCGTCGAGCTACCCGACAGCGGACGCGCCGTGGATGTGCATTGTGGCTGATTATCGCCCTGGTTGCCACGTTGGGCATGGGGCTTGGCGCATGGTGGCTGGGCTCTGGCCGTTACGGCGAAGTGCCCTCTATCACTGGGCTGTCGCAACCACAGGCGATGACCGCAATCAGTGAGGCGGGCTTTGAACCGGTGGTTGATGAGCGCTACGACAACGATGTCGCAGTGTCCCAGATTATTGGCTCGGACCCCCTGGCTGGAGCGCGGGTTGTCCGCGGTGATGATGTTCGCGTGCTGGTCAGCCTCGGCCGCCCGACAGTGCCCGCATATCCCGCGAACCACTCAAAGGAAGTATTCAGCGCTGCCCTAGCTAAGCGGACGTTGAAAGAAGAGGTCGGAGACCCCGTCTTTTCCGATGATGTCTCCACCGGCGGCTTGGTCTTTGCGGTTCCTGCTCCAGGACAGACCGTCGAAGTTGGCTCGGTTGTGACTGTGCATTACTCCAAGGGGCCAGCACCGGTGAAGGTGCCAAAAATCGTGGGCCTTCAAGAGGATGAAGCTCGTGAGCTGTTGAGTAAGGCCGGACTGGAAGTCCGGGAGGTATCGGCGGAGTTCTCCTCCTCTGCTGAGCCGGAAGAGGTTCTTTCCGTGTCTCCTGAGGAAGGCACTGGCCTCGAACGCGGTAGTTCTGTGACGTTGACCATTAACAACGGCATCGAAGTGCCCAATGTAGTGGGCAAGTCGGAAGATACTGCTCGCCAAATACTGCAGCGCGAGGGCATTGAGGTAAGCGAAGTAAAGGACGCGTCCTCCTCCTCGCGCGACTACGGCCGTGTCGACGCAGTCTCACCGAGTGCAGGTCGTCTGGTTAACCCCAATGATGCGACTGTCACGCTGACCGTGTCCAGAGCAGTGAAGGTTCCGCAGCTGCTGGGTAAAACTGTTGCGCAGGCACGTCGTGAAGCGGAGAAACAGCATCTTCAGCTCGACATCGACGGCTCTGCGAACGATGACGATCGCATCGTATTGCAGTCACCCCGACCGGGCGCTAAGGCCACGGCGGGTGACAGCATTTCGGTCAGCACTCTGTAAAAAAGTGCGGCGCTCTACTGAGTGCGGTGCTGCACTAGCTGGGCTAGTTGTACCTAGCTGAGCTGGTTGCAACTAGTTGCGCAGCATCTCGGCAACCAGGAAGGCCAGCTCCAGCGACTGCTGAGTGTTCAAACGCGGGTCGCAGGCGGATGCGTAACGGCCTGGCAGATCGACATCGGAAATGTCCTGCGCGCCACCGAGGCACTCAGTGACATCTTCGCCGGTCAGCTCCACGTGGATACCACCCGGGTGCGAGCCGATCGAGCGGTGCACCTCGAAGAAGCCCTGAACTTCGTCGACAATGCGGTCGAAGTGGCGGGTCTTGTAACCATTGGAGGCCGAGTAAGTGTTGCCGTGCATCGGATCGCACTGCCAAATGACCTTATGACCAGAAGCTTCCACAGCCTCAACGATGGGAGGCAGCACGGAGCGAACCTTGTCATTGCCCAGACGCGAAGTCAGGGTCAGGCGACCAGGCTGGAAGAACGGGTCGAGCTTGTCGGCGTAAGCGACAGCCTCCTCCGGCGTGGTGGTCGGGCCAATCTTCACACCGACGGGGTTGCCAATCATGGCAGCCAGGTTGATGTGGAAGTCCTCAATACCACGGGTGCGCTCACCAATCCACAGCTGATGCGCGGAGAGGTTGAACAGCTCCTGATTGCCATCGTTTTCAGACAGGCGCAGCATAGCGCGCTCGTAGTCAACAACCAGTGCCTCATGCGAGCAGTAAATTTGCGCGGTCTGCAGGTTCGAGTCCGCAACACCACAGGCAGCCATGAACCGCAGTGCGTGATCAATCTCGCGTGCCAGGTCCTCGTAGCGGGCACCAGCCGGCGAGTTGCTGACGAACTCACGGTTCCACTCGTGCAGACGATGCAGGTCAGCGGTGCCCGAACCTGTCAGTGCACGTACCAGGTTCATCGCCGCAGACGCATTGGCGTAAGCACGCACCATTCGAGCTGGGTCGTGAACTCGAGCTTCTTCAGTCGGCTCAACGCCGTTGACCATGTCGCCGCGGTAGCTAAGCAAGCCGTCGCCGTCGATGTCCTTCGAGCGCGGCTTAGCGTACTGACCAGCGATACGAGCCATCTTTACAACCGGGGTGGATGCGCCGTAGGTCAGCACAACGGCCATCTGCAGCAAGGTCTTCACATTGGCGCGAATGTGCGGCTCAGTATTGGACTCAAAGGTCTCCGCACAATCACCGCCCTGCAGCAGGAAGGCCTTACCATTAGCGACGTCGGCAAGCTCCTGACGAAGCTTACGAACCTCAGGCGCGACCACAATTGGCGGCACCGATTCGAGAATGCGACGCACGTTAGCAGCGGCGCGGGCATCCCAGCTTGGCTGCTGTAGGGCTTGGCGGGATACGACATCAGCAAAGCGCTCAGCCATGTCGCCGGGAAGCGGTGGCAGATCGGGCAGGTCATCTACAGGGAGATCAATAGTCCAACTCACAGAAGTTCATTGTAGTGCCCCTGCCAGAAGGGTGTTAGTCAGGTCACCAAATATTCGCATTCCGCTGCTTAATCAAGCGGCAACTTCTGGGCAATCTTTTGAAACTTCAGCAGATTGTGCTGGGCATCTGCCAGCGCATCGTGCTTACCTGCAGTCTGTTTTGGTAACCGTGGCTTGCCCGCCATCTCCCAGTACTGCTTGAGTTCACGGGTATAGCGCGGCATGAACTGCGGCAGCTTGGTCATATCGCCCCAAAGCTGCACCAACGCAATATGGTCGTAGGCGCCTACCCAGGCCCACAGCTCTGGACTGCCCGTACCGGGTTCGGTGAAAAATGCCAGCAGTTCCTCGCGGATCGTGTCCCGGTTCTTCCACAGCGGAGATGAGGGATTGGGCAGCTGATTGAGCACATTGGCCCGCACCCACGGCCCAGCCTTGCTCTCGTTGAACTCGGTAGACACCGCGTAGTACTCGCGGCCGTCCTCAGCTACGACACCGATGGAGACAAGATCAATAGTCTTGCCGTCTTCAATAAACTCGGTGTCATAAAAATAACGCACGGTGTGGAATCCTCTCCAGCCTCGGCCTCGCGTCGGCTACCTCGCGACCAAAAGACCGCGGAGCCCTACCGAGCAAATCTTCCCCATGCACCGAATCGCCTTAGGAAGTGTGCAGCCCCACTGTCGCGAAAACTATCTGCGCCTTATTATTCTAGCGAGCGCGTCGGAACCAGCGACGAGGGGTCGGCTTCGGCCCCGGAGCCGGAAAAGTCAGCTCTCCCCCCGGCTCGGTTCCCGCTGGATAGCCGTTGCCGGCCTCCAAGGACTTCTTCACATCAGTCGCATAGGCATCGACATATTCCTGACCCGAAAGCTTCTGAATTTCCTTAATCAGGTCATCCGTCAGTGCCCTGGCCGCTTCATACTCATCGCTGTACTTGGCTTTGTACTCCGACGGATCAATCGGATCGCCGATAATCGTGCCCACCTTCACCGGACGAGGAATCCACGAGCCAATCGGGTTGGCCTTCTCCGTATCAATCATCGCCATTGGGAACACCGGCACACCGGCCTCCAGTGCTACACGTGCCGCACCGGTTTTCCCGCGGTACAGTCGACCATCCGGACTACGAGTGCCCTCCAAAGAAATGCCCAGCAGATCACCGCGTGACAGCACCTTCAAGCCTGCATTCAGCGCATCGCGGGCTGCATCACCAGAGGTACGGTCAATCGGCACCTGCCCCACCGAGGAGAAGAAGAACTTCTGAATACCGCCGACAAAGCCCGGCGTGGTGAAGTACTCTGCCTTCGCCAGGAACGTCAGCTGACGGCGGCAGACCAGTGGGAAGAAAAAGTGATCCATCACAGCAAGGTGGTTCGACGCCATCAGCGCTGGACCTTCCTGAGGAATCTTCTCACCACCGATGTAATACGGGCGATTATAAATCCGCAGCCAAGGGCCAATGAGGATGTACTTAAAGAACTTGTACCAGCGATTATTCACAGTTTAAAACTATACAGGTTCACGTGGCCCGGCGATCCATCTCCGCAGCCATTCCCCCACCTTTTCGCGGGCGAATTCCCCTGCAATCCCCCCAATTGACGCTTTACGACGATGCCGCACCCTCGGCAGCCACAACGCTGCGCGCAATATCCGCCGCACCGATCAACCCAGCATCCGCACCTAGTTCAGCGACCCGCACATCCGCTACCGGACGATAGCCAGTACCGGTGAGATTGCGGGCAAACTCGGCCTTGGCCTTGTCCAGGTATAGATCAGACGCCGAGGCAACACCGCCACCGATAACAATCAATTCCGGATCAAAGACATCGCCCACCATCGACAGGCCACGCCCCAGCCAGGTAGCAAAGTCATCAATCGCAGCTAGAGCCAATTCATCCCCCTGGCGAGCAGCCGAGACGACATCGGTACCAGTTACCGAGCCGGCCACGAGCCCGTCGGTAAGCCGCGAGAAGTAGCGACCGGATCCAGAGAGTTCCTGAGCGGTGGTAACCAACGCCGTACCCGAGCAGTAACGCTCCAAGCAACCACGCTTTCCGCAGGAGCAAGGACGACCATCCGGCACAACGGTGAGGTGGCCGAATTCCGGCGCCGTGCCGTACGCGCCACGGTAAATCTCACCACCCCGCATCATCGCGCCGCCGATTCCCGTACCCAGCGCAAACAGCACCCAATTATCCGCACCGCGAGCCGCACCAAAGCGATACTCACCCCAGGCGGCCGAGTTGGCATCGTGCTCAAGCTGCAGCGGACATGGGAGAAGCAAGGATAAACGCTTGACGACGTTCGCATCGCGCCACGGCAGATGCGGGGCAAAACGAACCGTCTGGCGGTCAGAATCCAAAAAACCAGCTACAGCTAAACCGATGGCGCTGACATCTGGAAAGCGTTCAACCAAGCGCTCGGATGTCTGGACAATGCCACGTTCAATGGCATCCACACTGCCGTCAGAACTAGTCTGAACTCGATACAGCACCTGCCCATCAGCGCTGACCACTGCAGCGCGCAGGTTTGTTCCACCAATATCAAAACCGATAGCCGGGCGATCAGCGGCGTCGGACTCGTCTGAGCTCGGATGAATCGGAATATCGGTGGACATAACAGTTGATTATAAAGGGATTGCGCAGGTTCGGAGAATTCGGCGAGCCCGAGCAGCCATGACCTCCCAGGTCCACGACTGCACAACATGCTCCCGACCACAGGCTCCCATCGCCGCCGCGCGCTCCGGATTATCCAAAATCTCAACCAGCCCGGTGGCGACGCTGCGCTTCGAGGCCCCGTCGACAACGATGCCAGTTTCGCCATCGATAACTGTCTCCGGGGCGCCACCAGACTTGCCAGCTATGACAGGGACACCGCAGGCCTGTGCTTCCAAGTAGACAATGCCGAGGCCTTCTACATCGAGGCCACGTCCGCGGGTTCGGGCGGGCATGGCAAAAATGCTGGCCGCATTGTAATAGGCGGGGAGGTCATCATAAGAGACCTTGCCGGCAAAAATGACCTGCTCGGAGACCCCGAGCTTTACTGCCAGCTTTTTCAATTCTCGGTTCAACGGACCAACACCCACGATCAGCAACCTGGCATCCGGGTGCTGCTCAAGAACCTTAGGCATGCTGCGAATCAGCATATCTTGGCCTTTTCGGCGCACTAGCCGAGAAATACAGACGATAAGCGGCTGAGACTCACCGATTCCGTGGTGCTGCCGGATCTTCTGTCCCGCCTCGGGGTCCGGAGAAAATCGCTCGATATCGACACCGGAAGGCAGGCGTTCAAATGCTGTTTGCGGACCAAAGGCTGCCGCAAATCGACCACGGGTGTAGCGGGAAATATAGGTCACAACATCGGAGCTCTTACCAATGCGCCTCAGCATCTGGCGGGCCAAAGGCAGCATCGACCAGCCCACTTCATGTCCGTGAGTGGTAGCAACGATGCGGGTGGCACCTGCGCGACGGCATGCGTCGGCAAGCAAACCAAGTGGCGCGGCGGCACCAAACCATACGGTGTCAATGCGTTCGGTGCGAATAATCTGAGCGGCGCGACGAGCTACGTGCGGCAGTGGCAGCAGCACGGAATCACGCATGCGGTAAACACGGTACGGTAGCGACTCGTCGTAGGCGCGGAGCTTTTCCTTCGGAGCTCGCGAGGACGCGAGGACTACGAGGTTCTCCGGATCCAAACGAGCACAGAAATCACGCAGGTAGGACTCGATTCCACCATCGCGAGGCGGGAAGTCATTCGTAATGAGCAGTACGCGCGCAGACATGGAGCCGAGTTTATCTACCTTGACTAAAAGGACGCGAGGTCACCTGCCGCTAGTTAGAAGCGGACAGCGCCTTGGTACGGGCCCCCCTGGTCGATGGAAACGACCTGGACTGGAATACCGTAGTCGGAAGCATGGACAATCTGACCATTGCCGATGTACATGCCCACGTGCGTGATTCCCGGGTAGTAACCGATGATGTCGCCCGGCTGCAGCTGGTCGCGGCTCACCGGAGTACCACCGGCGAGCTGCGCCTGCGAGGTCCGCGGGATGGACTTACCAATCTGCTGGTACGCCCAGTACATCAGACCCGAGCAATCGAACTCAGAGGGACCAGCAGCTCCCCACGAGTACGGGGAGCCCAGCTTCGACAGAGCGGCATCAACTGCGGCGGAAGATCCGAGCAGTTTGTCCAACCCTTCGGTAATTGGGTTGTTCTTGGAAATCCAAATTTCCCGCTGTTCGGGGCTCAGCGATTCAACCATGGACTTGACATGCTCGGCGCGCTCATCAAATTCGGCGCTGCGCTTGTCCAAATCATCGCGGCGCTTGGCCAGGTCATCGAGCTGCTTGCGGATATCGTCCTGCAGACGCAGCGCATTGGCCTTACCATCCTCGGCATCCTTGCGGGCTTGCACCGCACGGCTGACAACTTCATCGTTGTCGCGGAACATCTTGTTGATGTAGCCGGCACGGTCGATAGCGTCCTGAGCACTGGAAGATCCCAGGGCGGCAGACAATGGGTCGACGATTTCACCACGCATCCGCTTCTTCGCGAAGTAGGAAATCTCACCAGAGAGCGCCTTGAGATTATCCTGTGCTCGGAGAACCTGATCCTCAGAGTGCTTCAGTTCCCCTTCGGCGTGCCGGAGTTCCTCTTCCTTGGCCTGAACCTGAGAATCCAGCTCGGTAACTTCCTCAGAAACCGCTTCGGTATCCCGAGAAATCTTCTCCAGCTCTGCAATAATGCCGTCTGCAGTAGCCAGATCCGGGGCTGGCTGTTCATCCTGCGCAGAGGCAATCGGCGCCAAACCTACGGAGCCAAAGGTTAGCCCAGTCACGACCGTAAGCCCGACTACACCGCGACGAGAGTTGTGGCGACGGCGAGAGGCACGGTGACGCGACAAATCCAAACCCTTTTCAAGTTGTGTATTCAAATTTCTTCCCCGAAAAACAAAACATCAAACCACTTGACGCATTCGAGCAAATTGTAGCAGCCTTGCCGCGGAACAACACACCGACAAACCGCCAGCACAAAGGGGTATCCAAAGGGAGTAACCAGGATAGCCCTTCGACTCCACGCATTGCGTAACCGCAGTAGAAAAACAAAAAATGAGGCGAGTGCCCCTATAGTGCTTTACGACGCGCATAGCGTCAGCACCCGGGCGCTCGCCTCAGTGCCCCCTCGGTAAAAAGAGAGCCAAGGCTCTGCGGGGCATCAAGGCCCCGCAGGTTGTCATCCGTTCAAACAGATTAGAAGCGGACGAAGTTGTGAACCGGCATGTAGTTCATCGGAGCTTCCTTGACGACATCGCCGGACTGCGGAGCGTGAATCACGTTGCCGTTGCCGGAGAAGATGCCGACGTGGGTAGCGCCAGAGTAGAAGGAAACGATGTCACCCAGTGCCGGGCTGGAGACCGCGGTACCCTGGGAAGCCTGCGCCTGGGAGGTACGCGGGATCGACTTACCGACCTGCTGGTATGCCCAGGAGGTCAGACCGGAGCAGTCGAAAGAGTTCGGACCGGTAGCGCCCCACACATACGGGGAACCGATCTTGGAACGTGCAGCGGAGACGATAGCCGAACCAGTGGACGGTGCTGCAACGTTTGCAACGCTGCCGGAGGTAACCTCACCTGCGATGTCGTTGAACTTGCCAACAACATCCTGCATACCTGCAACCTGCGGGGTATCGAAGCCGTTCAGTGCGCCCTGGATGTCGTTCAGCGGGTTAGCGTTAGCGGTCGGAACTGCGAGAGCGGTAACGCCGGCGACAGTTGCGCCAAATGCGACTGCGTTGCGTGCAAAGTTAGAACGGCGGTGGTGCTTGCCCATTGTTTTGAAACTCCAAAATCTTCCTGTTTAGCCGACCGGGTTAGCTGACGGGTTCGGAAGAATGGAAGACTTCCTACCCTCCGGGATTTCCCTTTGGGATTCACCCCATGGTTCGAGGTGGGTCCCCGGCTCGAATCCCCTGAGGCTCTCACTACTTAGACCCTCAGGACCTTCGATAAGGCTCTGTGTTTTCTTATCAATGACCGGCACCAACTCAGTGGCCCCGTTTCAATGTCTCGATAAGGTTACGAAATGGCATCAAGTTTTGTCTAGCCGTTTGTCCAGAAAACCGCTCGAGGCCCGGTTGTTACCATCGATAGAACTAAACCGTTACCAAGCTGTTACAACTAAACACTCCCCCTATAGCGGAATAATAACAGTTTGATAAACGTGTCACTACCTGGCATTTTGAAGTCCGCCGAGAACTTTACACTTAATGCCTTAAAGTCGACACATTTTTATCGCGGGCTCAAAACGTGTTTTATGTCACACTCCAGCTTGCAACAGCTCAATTTGCTCAAGTTTCACAGTTTTAACACCACTAGGAGCGCTCAGCATAGGATTATTGACGTGGATTCAGGACAACAGCACTTCCCTCTCGAAGGCACCGTCGATGATTCTCTTTTCAACACCACCTTTGTCGTCGTAGACCTGGAAACGACCGGATTGAAGGCCAAAAACGACCACATCATTGAAATTGGGGCCATCAAAACCCGTGGCGGTAAGACAATTGGCACCTTTTCCAGCTTCATCGACCCCGGTATGGAGATCCCCGACCACATCACATCTCTGACCGGCATCACTCCCGCCGATGTTGAAACCGCCCCACAGCTCGGCACAGTTATTACTCAGTTCCTCGAATTTGCCCGGGGAAGCGTCTGGGTTGCGCATAATGCCAAGTTCGATATTGGATTCCTCCGCCAGGCTTGCACAGATTTGGGCCTAGATTGGCCTAGCCCCAGTGTCGTAGACACCCTCACGTTGGCGCGTCGCGTCCTCGACCGCTCACAAGTTGGCAGTTTCAAGCTCTCACAGCTCGCACGGTACGTCGGTTCTCCGAATCGCCCCACCCACCGGGCGCTTGACGACGCAATCGCAACCGTCGACGTCCTTCACTACCTCGTGGAGAGACTAGCTGGCGATGAAGTACAAACAGCGTCCGAGCTAGTGCACTACTCGCCCACCGTCGCTCCAGAGGTTCGTGCTAAACGGCACCTTGCCGATGGAGCTCCGCACACCCCTGGTGTCTATGTTTTTCGGTCAAGAAATGACGACCCCTTATATATAGGTACAGCTCTCGATTTGCGACGTAGACTTCTGCAGTATTTCAACGGTACTGATTCTCGTCGCAAGATTACGGAAATGGTCTCTCTAGCCGAACGCGTCGAGATCATCGAGTGCCCGCACGGCTTCGCTGCAGAAATTCGCGAGGCTCGTCTGATCTCTGCACTCCGTCCGCCCTACAACCGACAACGCACCGAACCAACCCGCGGCTGGTACATCGTCCCCACTAGCCCCGGTCGGCCTGCCAAGATTAGCCGGGCAGTCACCGACGCCCGCAGCCTAGGTCCTTTCCGCACGCGCGACACCGCTACTGCCATCCGCGACAGGTTCTCCGCGCTTAACGACGACTTTGCGATAACAACCGCTCAGATCTCCACCACCGGCGCAGACGAGATCGCAGACATGATTGCAGAGATATCAGCACTTGCCGAAGCACACCGCTTCCAACGCGCGGCAGTGCAACGTGACCGCGCCGCGGAGTTCATTATCAGCTTGGACAAGCAGCAGCGCCTGAGCATGCTTGCCGCCATCCCATCTCTGCAAGCCGCTTTCCCCGATGGCAATGGCGGCTGGCATCTAGCGGAAATTCGCTACGGCAGGTTGGCCGGCGCCAGCACCGCACCACGTGGCGCGGAAATGAACTACATCATCGAGCTCATGGAGAGTTCAGCCCAAACAGTCACTCCAGATGATTCCTTATATAAAGGAGCATCGATTGATGAACTCAGTATTATCTGGAAATGGCTGCAGCGCCCGGAGGTACGAATAAAGCCCACCGGAGGCGAGTATTCCTACCCTAGGTTAGGCGCAGGAAAATACCTTCAGTGGGCAATTGACGCGCAGCAAGCACGTCGTGAAGCGCGACGCGAACCTTAACCCTTCATCGCCGCGGTAAGGATGTCCAAGCACAGCCCCGACTGGAGCGTTTCCTTGACCTCTTCAATGGAGTCGGCCATAGCTTCCTTTAGCGGACGGCCACTCAGACCACGCGAAATGGCGATTGCGGCGGCGGAGTTAAGGATGACTGCATCGCGAATCGGGCCTTCGAGCTCGCCAGCCCAAATGCGACGTGCAACATCAGCGTTGTAAGCAGGGTCACCGCCACGCAGCGCGTCAATTTCGGAGTACTCCATGCCATAGTCATGTGGATCGATGGCATCTTCGGCAACTCCACCGTTTTCCACAATAAAGACCTTGGTGGGGCCAGTAACGGTAATCTCGTCGAGGCCATCGCTTCCGCGAACCACCAGCGCGCGCTGACCACGGCGGGCGAAGGTGTCCGCCATCGTCTCCATCTGATCTTCGAAGGCACAGCCAATCAAGCTCGCCTGCGGGCGTGCTGGATTCGTCAGCGGCCCCAACAGGTTGAAGACTGTCGGAACCGCTAGCTCCTTACGCACCGGTCCAGCGAAGCGCATGGCCGGATGAAAGCGAGCGGCAAAGAGGAAGCGCACGTAGAAATCCGGATGTTCCGGAGAAGTAACGAGACCGTTCTCAATGTCGATGCCAAAGGCCTCCAGCATGTCAGCTCCGCCCGACTTCGAGGAAGCCGCGCGGTTACCGTGCTTGAGCACCGGCACACCGCTGGCCGCGATAACAATCATGGACATCGTGGAGATGTTGACGGTATTTGCGCCATCACCACCGGTGCCGACGATATCGACTGCACCGCGCTCAATAACACCGGCGAGCTGTGGATCATGAACTGGGCGGGCAAATGAAAGCATGCCCTCAGCCGCAGCATCGAGCTCGGCAGCCGTAATCCCCTTGGCGAGGAGACCGAAAGCAAACGTTGCGGTCTGCACGTCTCCGGAAGCACCGGACATGATTTGATCCATGGCGAATCGAATGCCCTCACCGGAAACTTCGCGGCCAGCGCCAATCGTGGAGAGAACATGGCGCCAGTTTTCGACCGCCCTCTTATCGCCGATCTCGCTCATCGCCACTCCCTTCCACTAGATAGTCAAGTCTGTATTCGTACTTTATTAATACAACTGCACCTAGGTACTGCTGGCTATCCCGCCCACCAGGCGCACCACATCACAGGGCTGTTGAAAAAAATCCCACCGTGATGTACGTAATAAGACAAGATACCTCCCCCATATATCCAGCGCATCACCAGGTCCACCTTTTGCGTTCACCGAAAATCTCACCCCCATTGGGGCAACTGGAAAAATACGATATTAAACAGAGCCGAACCTGCGATAAACTAACCGACAACTGATGTCGCAGTATCGCTAACCCAGGTTCACCGGAGGTGAACCTGGCAGTCCAGGGGATGGACACCGCGCAACTCAGCACAACCAAACCCTCGAATTCGCCCGCGTCGGATAAAGACACCGGAAAGTTCCCATCAGGGGGAAAAATTAGTGAAATTCTCAGAAACCTTTCCTCGCGACCTGGGATTTTAGGAATTTTTATACAAAAACGGGGGTTGCAACGTGACTACTCCTTAAGAACAGTACATACTGTTAGTTGTGACGAGCGCAGTTGAAAATCAAGGTATGACAGCACCACGTCGTGCTGCGACACTGAACCGACCGAATATGGTCAGTGTCGGCACGATTGTGTTCCTGTCTCAGGAATTAATGTTCTTCGCCGGTCTGTTCGCGATGTACTTCGTGTCACGCGCGAACGGCCAGGGCGATTCGTGGGATTGGGGTACCGGCCACCTCAATGTCCCGTACGCACTATTGATCACCGTGATCCTAGTGTCGTCTTCGTTCACTGCCCAGTGGGGCGTGTTCGCGGCCGAGCGTGGCGACGTTTTCGCACTCCGTAAGTGGTACGCACTGTCTACCGCCCTGGGTGCAATCTTCCTCGTCGGCCAGGCTTACGAGTACTTCACACTGGTTAGCCACGGTCTGACCATTCAGAACTCCATTTACGGTTCGGTCTTCTTCATCACCACCGGATTCCACGCAGCCCACGTCCTCGCGGGTGTGCTGGCTTTCGTTGTGGTGCTTATCCGTACCTCCAAGGCGAAGTTCACCCCGGCACAGGCCACTGCTGCCATCGTGGTCTCGTACTACTGGCACTTCGTCGACGTCGTGTGGATTGGCCTGTTTATCACCATCTACTTCATCCAGTAGGCCGTATTGGCCGTCCTTTGTTTAGTACGGCCTACAGCCCATCCACTTTCCACGAACAGTATTAAAGGGAAAAAGATGGAAAACACTACCTCCGAAACCAAGGACACCACGTCCTTGGCTGCGGCCCCGAAGTCAAAGGGCCGCCGCAAGATGCGCCGTACTGCCTCCGGCATTATGGCTATGGCTCTCGCCCTCACCGGCGCGGGCTTCCTCGCTAATGCTCTGACCCCTGATGCACAGACGGCTACTGCTCAGCAGGATGAAGCCGCAATGATTCAGCAGGGCAAGGAGCTTTACGACGTTGCTTGTATTACTTGCCACGGCGCCAACCTTCAGGGCGTTAAGGACCGCGGCAAGTCGCTGATCGGCGTCGGCGAAGGCTCGGTTTACTTCCAGGTTCACTCCGGTCGTATGCCGATGCTCCGCAACGAGGCTCAGGCAGCACGTAAGACCCCGCGTTACTCCGAAGAGCAGACGCTGGCTATCGCAGCCTACGTCCAGGCTAATGGCGGCGGCGCCGGCATCGTCCGCGACGAGGACGGCTCCATCGCTATGGAGTCGCTACGCGGTAAGAACGCTGGCCCGAACGGTGAGCTTGACAAGGCTGACGTTGCTCGCGGTTCCGAGCTGTTCCGCCTGAACTGTGCATCCTGCCACAACTTCACCGGTCGTGGCGGCGCACTGTCCAGCGGTAAGTACGCACCGGTCCTGGATCCTGCAAATGAGCAGGAAATCTACCAGGCCATGCTGACCGGCCCGCAGAATATGCCGAAGTTCTCTGACCGCCAGCTGTCTGCTGACGAGAAGAAGGACATCATCGCCTACATCAAGAACGCCAAGGAAACTCCGACCCCGGGTGGTTGGGGCATTGGTGGCATCGGCCCAGTTGCTGAGGGCCTTGTCATGTGGATTGTAGGCATTGTCGCTCTCGTAGCGGCCGCTCTTTGGATTGGATCCCGCCGATGAGTAATAACGAAAACAAGAAGTACAGCTCCGAAGAGCTGTCGAAGATGAGCAATGCGGATCTCGCTCGTCTGGGTGCTGAACTCGATGACGTGACCATTGCTTACCGCAAGGAACGCTTCCCGATTGCCAACGACCCGGCTGAAAAGCGCGCGGCTCGTGGTGTCACCATCTGGCTGGCACTGTCGGTCATTCTTGGCCTGGCATTCATCGCCATCTACCTGTTCTACCCGTGGCACTACAAGGGGCACGGCGAAGAGGGTCTGTGGCTGTACACTATGTACACCCCGCTGCTGGGTATCACCATCGGTGGCTGCATCGTCACCCTGGGTATTGGTGCAGTTAAGTTCACCAAGCGCTTCATTCCGGAAGAGATTTCGGTTCAGCGCCGCCACGATGGTCCGTCCGAAGAGGTCGACCAGAAGACCATCGTTGCCCTGCTGAACGATTCTTGGCAGACCTCCACCCTGGGTCGTCGCTCCGCTATCAAGGGCCTCCTTGGTACCGGCGCCGTCCTGGCTGGTATCGGCATGATCCTTCCGCTTGGCGGCATGATTAAGAACCCGTGGAAGCCACGCCACGACGTTGACGTCACTGGTGACGGCACCCTGTGGACCACTGGCTGGACTCTCGTCGAGAAGGGCCACAAGGTTTACCTGGGTCGCGACACCGGCGCTATCGCTGAAGAGGGCGTACACGGCTACACCACTAAGGGCGTTTCCCGCCTGGTTCGCCTCCGCCCAGAGGACCTGTCCGCAGGTTCCATGGAGACCGTCTTCCCTCTTCCGGAGGAGGACGTCAACGACGGCGACAAGTACTCCAAGGATGCTGATGTCTACGAGGCACACATGCACTCGATTCACGGCTCCCGCAACTCGGTCATGCTGATCCGTCTGCGTTCCCAGGACGCTGAAAAGGCAATCCTGCGCAAGGGTCAGGAAGACTTCCACTACGGCGACTACTTCGCCTACTCGAAGATTTGTACACACATCGGTTGCCCGACTTCTCTGTACGAACAGCAGACGAACCGTATTCTCTGCCCATGCCACCAGTCGCAGTTCGATGCACTGCACTACGGCAAGCCGGTCTTCGGTCCAGCTGCTCGCGCTCTTCCAGAGCTGCCGATCAGCGTTGACGAAGAAGGCTACATGTACGCAGAGGGCAACTTCATTGAGCCCGTCGGTCCGGCATTCTGGGAGCGTCAGTCATGAGTAATCCAACGAAACTAGCAACCGCTGCTAAGAATATGGATGACCGCTACACCCTGTCTGGCGGCATGCGTAAGCAGCTCAATAAGGTATTCCCTACCCACTGGTCCTTCCTGCTGGGCGAGATTGCACTCTACTCCTTCGTAGTCCTGCTCTTCTCGGGTGTTTACCTGACTCTGTTCTTCGACCCGTCGATGTCGAAGGTCATTTACGACGGTGCCTACGCGCCGCTCAACGGTGTCGAGATGTCTCGCGCCTACGAGACCGCCCTGCAGATCTCCTTCGAGGTTCGCGGTGGCCTGTTCATTCGCCAGATTCACCACTGGGGTGCTCTGCTGTTCGCCGTGTCCATCATGGCGCACATGTTCCGCATCTTCTTCACCGGCGCATTCCGCAAGCCGCGTGAGGCTAACTGGGTCATCGGTTCCATCCTCCTGCTGCTGTCCGTGGCAGAGGGCTTCATGGGTTACTCCCTGCCGGACGACCTGCTTTCCGGTGTTGGTCTGCGTATTATGTCCGCAATCATCATCGGTCTGCCGATTATCGGCACCTGGCTGCACTGGATGATGTTCAACGGCGACTTCCCGGGTGACATGATTATCCCGCGCCTGTACATTGCACACGTGCTGATTCTCCCGGCCCTGCTGCTGGGTCTGATTGCCGCTCACCTGGCTCTGGTCTGGTACCAGAAGCACACCCAGTTCCCTGGCGCAGGTCGTACCGAGAACAACGTCGTCGGCGTTCGTATTCTCCCGATCTTCGCAGTCAAGTCCGTTTCCTTCGGCCTGATTACGTTCGGCTTCCTGGCGCTATTCGCTGGTATCTTCCAGATCAACGCAATTTGGAACCTTGGCCCGTACAACCCGGCGCAGGTTTCCGCTGGTTCCCAGCCGGATATCTACATGCTGTGGACTGACGGTGCTGCCCGTGTCATGCCGCCGTGGGAGCTTTACTTGGGCTCTTACACGATCCCGGCAGTCTTCTGGGTCGCCCTGCTCTGTGGTGTTCTGGTTGTCCTGCTCTTCGCTTACCCGTTCATCGAGGCGAAGATCACCGGCGACAACGCCCACCACAACCTGCTGCAGCGTCCGCGCGACGTGCCGGTTCGCTCCGGCCTGGGTGCCATGGCTTTGGTCTTCTACACCCTGCTGACTCTGTCCGGTGGTAACGACCTGATCGCATACCACTTCCAGATCTCGCTGAACGTGATGACCTGGGTTGGCCGTATCGGTCTGATCATCCTGCCTCCGATCGCTTACTTCGTCACTTACCGAATCTGCATCGGCCTGCAGCGCTCTGACCGCGCTGTCCTGGAGCACGGCATCGAGACGGGCATCATCAACCAGCTACCTGATGGTTCCTTCATCGAGGTCCACCAGCCACTGGGTCCGGTCGACGAGCACGGCCACGCCGTTCCGCTCGAGTACCAGGGTGCTTACGTCCCGAAGACCATGAACGAACTGGGCGCCGCTGGTAGCCCGGGTCGCGGTAGCTTCTTCAGCCCGGACTCCCCGGAGATCGCCGAAGAGGCAGCTCGTATCGAGCACGAGAACCACGAGCAGCAGGCTCAGATGTTCCGTGACCTCGAAGCTCAAAACGCTGAAGAGCGTCGCCAGCTCGAGCAGTAAAGTTCCGCGGTAGGTTTTCTACTGCGCTCAAATAAGACCACCCCGGTCCGCATCCACTTCGGATGTCGACCGGGGTGGTTTTTGTTACCCAGATTCTTCCGATTTCGCCTTGACCCCACATATGTCGGATACCAAATCTACTGTTTACCAGTACTAAAATGGACATATGTCTACCAGTCCCTCCCCCACCACCGATCTTTCGAGCAACGCCACACAGCTTGTCGCCAACGGTGTCAACTTCGACTACGAGGCCACGCCTGTTTTGCGCGATGTCTCGCTCACGCTTTCCGACGGCGATGTCCTCGGTCTGGTTGGAGACAACGGAGCCGGCAAGTCCACTCTTCTTTGGCTGCTGTCGGGTCGTCGTCGGCCCACGAGCGGTACGGTGACTCATATTGGCACGCGTGTACTCGGCTCTCAGGAACTGGAAGCTCCTTTCGACTCCACGGTGCAAATGCTTATCGATGAAGCCCTCGGCCCCTCGAAACGTCGTTTAGCGGAGTTAGAAGAGGCAGCTGAGGCGATGGCCTTAGCAGAGACCCCAGATGAGTCTAAGGCGGCAGAGAAGGCGTATTCGAAGGCCTTCTCGGACGTCATGGCTCACGATGACTGGAACGCCGAACATAATGCGGAGATTGTGCTCGACCATCTCGGCCTGACCGGTTCTGCTCCGGACGGCGCTCCCCTGACAGAGCAACTAACCACGGAGATTTCCGGCGGGCAGCGGGCGCGGTTGGGGCTCGCGATTACGCTCATTCGAAAGCCAGAGATTCTGCTTCTCGACGAGCCCACCAACCATCTCGATGAACGCGGTCGCCAGCTCGTGATTGACACCATCCAGAACCACCCTGGAGTGGTTGTGGTGGCAACACATGACCGCGACTTCCTGGATGCCGTTTGTACTGTAATTGGAGACTTGGTGCCGGGGCGCCCTGGTATTGGGCTGTTCCGTGGTAATTACTCCGACTACGCGAAGCACCGTCGCCACCAGCGTGAGCTATGGGAGCACCAGTGGCGCTCGGAGGAGCATGAACGCAATCGGTTGGAAGACACCATCGAGAATGGCGCTCGTGAGATCTCACCGGGTCGGGAAATGACGGACAATAACAAGATGGCTTATGACCGCCGTGGCGGTCGTGTAGAGCGGCAAATCGCCCGCCGCGTGCGTTCGGCTAAGCAGCGGCTGGAGGAACTCATTGAGGAAGGTGTGGAGCGTCCACCGGCACTACTGGGCTTTGATGCCCCGTTGACCGCACCCCTACCGACCAAGCGCGCTGCTTCGGGCAGCGATGAAGATTTTCACATCAAGATGCGCGGTGTGGTCGTCCCAGATCGAATTCGGGTTGGTTCACTGACTATTCGTCCCGGCGACAAGGTCGTGATCACCGGCCCTAATGGGGCCGGCAAATCTACTTTGTTTAAGACGATCATGGGGCAAGTTGAGACGCAGGCTGGCGAGGTGCGTATCGGCGAGAACTGTCGAGTAGCCATGCTGGCTCAGGAACAAGACTGGGAAAACCCAAAGAAGTCCGCCCGTGAGTTGTACGACCTTGCGCCCAATGCCCGCGTGCCTCTCGACGACTTTGGATTGCTTAGCCCTGAGGATGCCAATCGACCGGTAGGAAGCCTCTCCATCGGCCAGCAGCGCCGGGTGGCGTTAGCGTTGGTCGTAGCCAATCCGCCGGAGATCTTGCTGCTCGATGAGCCTACGAACCATCTGAGTGTGGATCTAATCGAGCAGGTCCAAGACGCGATCGCATCTGCAGAGGGCACAATTATTGTGATTACCCACGATCACCGCATGATCAACTCGCTCGAAGCGCGTCATCTGCAGGTGACTGACGGTGAGGTCATCGAACTACCTAAGGGGCAGAAACCCGTCGAATTCGCTTGATGCGGAATCATATATTGACTACAGATCCTAACCGACGAGGTAACACCAGTTAGGAATCCCCTCCCACTCGCCCAAACAAAAAAGTCTCTCCCACTAACGCCCTTGTTAGTGGGAGAGACTTTTCGGTTATCTACGACTGTGGTTCAGTCTGATTGCACTCGGACTAGTGCTTCTCCGGCGGAGTGATGTACTGAGTGTTGAGCTTGGTGCCGGAGACGATCAGAATTACCGCGCCAAGGACAATCAGCCAGTAGGCCATGAATGCGATGCCGTAGCCCATGAGGAGGATGCCCATGGTCATCACGAACGGCCAAATCGAGCTAGCGGAGAAGAAACCGAGGGTACCTGCACCGTCGGCAATCTCTGCCTCTTCGAAGTCGGCCGGGGTGATGTCGGAGCGGCGCTCAGTGAAGTGGAAGTATCCACCGAGCATCAGAGTCATCAGAGCTGCGAGGACCAGGCCGGTTGCGCCAGCCCACTCGAGGCGACCCTGGCTTTCGTTGATGACGTTACCGGTGTCCTGGAGGTACTGAGTGCCGAAGATGTAGACGACAGCCATGAACCCCAGGAACACGGTAAGTCCGTAGAAGAGCTTTGCTGCAGACTTCATTTGAGAACTTCCTTTAAGTAAGAATCTTGCTGGGTTTACTTGGCGGTCGCGTTCAGGTCAATGGTGTTAGCACCACGATCACCCATGTCGCGGGTGTCGACACGACCGGAGTTGAACGGCGAAGTGGAGACTGCGAATGCCGGCTCACCGATGTGCTTCAGAGCATCAGCGTTAGTAGCTTCTGGGTTCTCCTGGCGGAACTTGATGTACTCGGTGAATGCCTCACGGGAGACAGCACGAATCTCGAAGTTCATCATTGCGTGGTAGGTACCACACATCTCGGCACAACGGCCAACGAATGCGTTCTTGACCTTGTCGCTCGGGTTGTCCTCTGGTCGGTTGGCAATCTTGTCCGAGTCAATCTTTTCGATCTGGAAGACACGGTTGGACTTGTTAGCCTCCGGGTGCGGGAACACGTCGCGCTTGAAGAGGAACTCCGGAACCCAGAAGGAGTGAATCACGTCAGCGGACGCGAGGTCGAACTGGATTGCAGTGTCTTCCGGAACAACGAGGACCGGAACCTCTTCGGTGGTACCGAGGGTCTCAATCTCGTCGTAGTGCAGGTAGTCGAGGCTCTCCTTGGAGCGTCCGTGAACCGGGTGCTCCTTCTGCTTTGCGCGATCCTCAGCGGACGGAACCTCGTGGCCGCCCTCGGTGAAGAACTGCTCATCAGCCGGCTTCTCAATACGGCCGTTGTATTCCTCGCCGCCCATCAGGTCAGCGGAAATGTTGGCGTAACCGAACTTCCAGTTCCACTGGAAACCGGTGACGTCGACGGTAACTTCCGGATCCTTATCCAGGGCAGTGACCTTGTCCTGAGTCTGAACCGTGAAGAAGAACAGAGTCATCACGATCAGAATCGGGAGAATGGTCAGAGACAACTCAACCGGAACGTTGTATGCAGTCTGGCGCGGGAACTCGCCCTTGCCCTTCTTTTCAGCCTTCTTAGCTGTGAAGTTTGCCATCGAGTAAAGGGTAACGCCCCAAACGATGATGCCGATAATCCAAGCTGCAACCCAGGTCCAAACCCAGAAGTTACCCATGGACTGTGCTTCCGGGGTCACACCTTCCGGCCAACCAAAGCGGAGCAGCTTGAAGAAGCCGTTCTCCGGAGGATTAACATCGCAGCCGGCAAGCAAGGCTGCGCTACCGGTGGCAACGCCGAGGACGCCGAGCTTACGGGCGACTCCGAACTTTCTACGCTGATTCACGTGTGTCTGCCTTCCTGATCCACACAATTTTCGATAACCGATTAAGGTTTCGTCCTACCCAAGCAGAGTAGTCGATTCTTAAGCTTTCTCCACAATAAATATGGCTGTGGGGTGCCTTTGAGTATATCTGCCCTAATAAAATACTGAGAAAGACCCGCCTATCGGGGGTGGCATTCTCACCAGTTACACCCTGTTGACGCTCCTAAGTCTATGAATTTTTTAGTGTTTGTGCCACGCGCTGACGCACACACCGTCCCGCGCAACCTTGCCCCGAGCCCTAGACACGGCAAACTCAGACATTCTCGCTTTTCCCCAAAAGGCATTAAAGTAGGTGCAGCATTTCTATGTGGCGCCAATCTGGGGTTCAACCCAGCTACTCAGCCACGCGGCGGTCCTTCACGGCCACCGGTTAAGGCGACAACCAGTCGCGCTGAGCCGCTAGCTACGGAGCCGTCGAAAATCCATTAAGTGACACTAAGCGAAAGGTGCGCGCACGAAGCATGTGTGGTCTTCTCGGAATCCTGGCTGCAAATTCTGACGCAGCGGAGCTCGTTCCCGTTGTCGAAAGGGCCCTGCCCTGCATGCGGCACCGCGGCCCTGACGATGCAGGCACGTGGCACGATGAGGACGCAGTTTTCGGCTTCAACCGCCTATCCATTATTGATATTGCCCACAGCCACCAACCGCTGCAGTGGGGACCAGAGAATCAGCCGAATCGTTACTCCATGACCTTCAACGGCGAAATCTACAATTTCGTCGAACTTCGCGAGCAGCTGGAGAAGAAAGGCTATGCCTTTAATACCTCCGGCGATGGTGAACCTATCGTCGTTGGGTTCCACCACTGGGGAGCGGACGTCGTAAAGCACTTGCGCGGCATGTTCGGCATTGCCATTTGGGACAGCGTCGAGCGCAAGCTTTTCCTGGCGCGCGATCCGTTCGGCATTAAGCCGCTCTACTACGCCACCACAGAGCGTGGCACAATTTTCGGTTCTGAGAAGAAGTCCCTGCTCGAAGCTGCGCCGGAGATGGGCATCGATGCGAAGAAGCTGAATAAGCGCGCACTGGAGCACTACGTCGATCTGCAGTACGTTCCGGAGCCGGAGTCGCTGCACACTGACATTGTTCGTCTGGAGTCGGGTTGCACTGCCATCGTTACGCCTGGTGGCGAAGTTAAGCAGACCCGCTACTTCAAGCCGAATTTCCCGATTCAGCCAGTGGCTAAGGGCGCTGAACAGGATGTTTTTGACCGCATTGCCCGTGCGCTGGAGGACAGCGTCGAGAAGCATATGCGTGCCGACGTCACGGTGGGCTCGTTCCTGTCGGGCGGTATCGACTCCACTGCGATTGCAACTTTGGCTAAGCGCCACAACCCGAACCTGCTGACGTTTACCACTGGCTTCGAGCGCGAGGGCTTCTCCGAGGTCGATGTGGCTGCCGAGTCCGCCGCCGCCATTGGCGTCGAGCACATTGTGAAGGTCGTCTCGCCGGAGGAGTTCGCCGGGGCGATTCCGAAGATTATGTGGTACCTCGATGACCCGGTAGCTGACCCTGCACTGGTGCCGCTGTACTTCGTGGCCGCAGAGGCTCGTAAGCACGTTAAGGTCGTACTGTCCGGTGAGGGCGCAGACGAGCTCTTTGGTGGTTACACCATTTATAAGGAGCCGCTGTCGCTGAAGCCGTTCGACAAGGTTCCATCTCCCCTGCTGCGCGGTCTGGCTAAGGTCGGCGAAGCTCTGCCAGAGGGCATGCGCGGCAAGTCGCTCCTGCAGCGAGGCACTACTCCGCTGGAACAGCGCTACTACGGCAATGCTCGTTCCTTTAACTTTGAGCAGCTGCAGGAAGTGCTGCCGTGGGCCAAGAAGGAATGGGACCACAGCGATGTCACTGCGCCGATTTACGCGCAGTCTGAAGGCTGGGACCCGGTGACTCGGATGCAGCACTTGGATCTGTTCACCTGGTTGCGTGGCGACATTCTGGTCAAGGCGGACAAGATCACCATGGCTAACTCCCTGGAGCTGCGCGTGCCGTTCCTCGACCGTGTGGTCTTCGACGTTGCACAGACGCTGCCGGTGGACATGCGTGTTTCTCACGGCACCACCAAGTACGCACTGCGTCGCGCCATGGAGCAGATTGTTCCGGAGCACGTGCTCAACCGCCGCAAACTGGGCTTCCCGGTGCCGATTCGCCACTGGCTGGCAGGCGACGAACTGCACGGCTGGGCCGAGGACATCATCCGCGAGTCCCAGACCGATGAGTTCATTAATAAGGACGCCGTGCTCAAGATGCTCGCCGAGCACCACCCAACCGAGCGCGACCACTCCCGCCGCCTCTGGACCATCCTTGCTTTCATGGTCTGGCACGGCATCTTCATCGAAGACCGCATTACTCCGGACATCGAGCAGCGCGACTACCCCGTCGAGCTCTAGCTCGCTTTACGACGGTCCCCGCGCCTCAACCCCATCCTGCCCCGGCAGGCTGCCACCATAGCTGGGGCAACCAATAGAAAAGGCTCGGACCTCACTCAGTTAACAAGAGTGAGGTCCGAGCCTTTTACTATCCGACGCTTTTCACAGCGTCTGCTGACAGCTCTGCTCAGCTAATGACTTAGTTGAAGGAGTCACCGCAAGCGCAGGAGCCAGTGGCATTCGGGTTATCGATGGTGAAGCCCTGCTGTTCAATGGTGTCAGCGAAGTCGATGGTGGCACCGGACAGGTACGGAACCGACTGGCGATCAACGACCAGCTTGACGCCACCGAAAACTTCGGCGACATCGCCGTCGAGGCTGCGGTCATCGAAGTAGAGCTGGTAGCGCAGGCCGGCACAGCCGCCCGGAGCCACGGAAATACGCAGTGCCAGGTCGGTGGCACCTTCTTGGTCCAGAAGTGCCTTTGCCTTGGCAGCCGCAGCTTCGGTCAGGGTAACGCCAGTGCTCTGAGCAGTAGTCATAGCGCGTGTCCTCCTTGTTGAAGTGTTTAAGTATGCGAGTCGACCCCAAGGTCGGCTACGTCATTATTTATCACAACCTTACCGACCAGTCTTTAATTCCCAATTCTGGGTTCTCTTTTTCTTTCTCTTTTTCGGAAGTCTCTTTTTGCCGCCACATCGCAACCACACCACGGCTTCCCACGCCACAAGCGCACTCTTCCCGCCTGCCCCTGCGGCGGTCATCCCCAAAACCTCGCCCTTGCCCCGTCCCTGCCCCTCAACCTGCAACCTAATTAGGGAAGCACCTTGAAGACCTTATAATCTGGGGTCGTGAATCTACCGTGGAAAAAGAATGACAAAAAGTCCAAGGCAGCTGAGGCAGCTAACGCTGACGCAACCAACGCCGGAGACGTAGCCACCGACGCGACCGCATCCAGCGGGGCCAAGGGCACCGCTTCGGAGTCTCAGCAGCCCGAGAAGAAGCACAGCGGTGCTTTTACTCCCAAGAAGGGGCGCCCCACTCCGAAGCGCAACGAGGTTGAGCGCGAACGCGGCATCCGCCGTGGCCCGGTCGAGGCGCCGCTGACCGCTAAGGAAGCTCGCCAGCGCCGCAAGGAGCTCAAGGCTTCCATGTCCAAGGAAGAGCTCAAGGCCGCCAAGGCACGCGAGCGAGCAGAGCGACGTGAGCAGCGTCGCATTGCCGACGAGCGCATGGCCGCCGGCGATCCGCGCTACATGCTGCCACGCGACCAGGGCGCTGAGCGCAAGTTTGTCCGCGACTGGGTTGATTCCCGTCGCTTCCTCGCTAACGTGTTCCTCCCGTTCGCGCTGATTCTGCTGCTGATTATGATGATTGGCACTTCCCTGCCGAAGCTGGCCAACATCGCATCTCTCATCGCGATGGTTCTCATCATCGCCCTGATTATCGAGGGCATTTACATCGGCCGCCGTGCCATCAAGTTGACGCGTGAGCGCTTCCCGAAGACCACCGAAGGGGCCTGGGGACTGGGCTTCTACGCTTACTCCCGCGCTTCTCAGCCGCGTCGTCTGCGTACTCCGCGTCCGCAGGTCAACATCGGCGACGAAATCAAGTAGCCTCATCTGCCATGCGCACTTTGGTTCTCGGTGGCGCCCGCTCAGGCAAGTCCTCATGGGCTGAGCACGAGCTGCTGGCCACCGCCGCAGCCTCAACCGGCGGTGCCTCAGATGCTGCAGCCTCAACGGTGTTGCATTACATCGCAACAGCACGGCCCTGGCCCGGTGATAGCGATTTTCACTCCAGGGTCGAGGAGCACCGCATTCGTCGTCAAGCACAGGCAAAAGAGCACGGAGTGGCCTGGCACACGGTTGATGACGTCGATGCGGTGGAAGCTCTCGCGTCGCCGGAGCGGCGCATGCTGCTGGACGATGTCGGCACCTGGCTGACGCACATCATCGACGCGCAGGGGCTGTGGGAGGCGCCGAGGGGCAGCGTCGCGCCGTGGACGCACTCGCTTGTCGACGCCGTGCGCAACTTCCCCGCAGATTCCGACCTGTTCATTGTGTCGCCCGAAGTGGGCTTCGGTGTCATTCCCGAACACCGCTCAGGGCGGCTTTTCCGTGATGAAATTGGCCTTCTCAACCAACAGCTCGCAGCTGTCTGTGATCGTGTTGTCCTAGTTGTGGCTGGCTGCCCCATGGAAGTCAAGGCGGCGAACTAGATTCACTCCACGCCGCTTCCCCTATGACGGTCTGCCTAGCAATGCGAATAGCTGTGCACCAATGGTCGGTAGACAAATCGTTTTCGGGTAGCGTTTGAGAGTATGAACGCGGATTATTTTGGACCGGTAGCACGCCCTGACGAAGAGACTGAACAGGCCGCCCGCGCGCGCCATGAGCAGTTGACTAAACCCGCAGGCTCACTTGGCCGGTTGGAAGAACTCGGCATTTGGATTTCGGCGTGTCAGGGAGAATGCCCTCCGCGTGACCTGGACGATTGTCGTGTTTATGTCTTCGCTGGTGACCACGGTGTTGCCCAGGGCGGGGTGTCCGCGTACCCGTCCGAGGTGTCTATTCAGATGCTTGCCAATATCGAGGCAAAGGGTGCCGGCGTGAACGCTATCGCTGACATCGCGGGAGCCACTGTTACCGGTGTGGACATTTCCCTCGACCACGATGCCGAAGGGCCATACCGTATCCGTCGCAGCTGTGGTTCTATCGACCGCGAGGATGCGATGAGCGAGGAGGAGGTCGATAAGGCCATCCGCACGGGCATCGCGATTGCCGACGCCGCCGTTGATGAAGGCGCTGACCTGCTCATTGCCGGCGACCTGGGCATCGGAAACACCACTCCAGCCGCGGCGCTGATTGGTGCCGTGACCAACTCCGAACCGGTGGTCGTCGTCGGCCGAGGCACTGGCATTGATGACGAGGGGTGGAAGCTCAAGGTCGCTGCCGTACGCGATGCCATGTTCCGCGTGCGTCGCCTGCGCAATGACCCGGTTGAGGTGCTCCGTCGTATTTCCTCGCCGGATATGACCGTGATGGCCGCGTTCTTGGCGCAAGCAGCGGTTCGTCGCACTCCTGTGATTTTGGACGGAGTGGTTGTCACATCCGCTGCTCTGCTGGCTGACCAGCTCGCTCCGGGCGCCCGCGATTGGTGGGTCGCCGGCCACAAGTCGGCAGAGCCCGCGCACGCGCTTGCCCTTCGACACCTGGATAAGGAACCACTTCTCGAATACGGGATGCGTCTTGGCGAAGGCTCCGGCGCCGTCGCTGCCCTACCGCTGGTCAAGTCCGGCGTATCGGTCCTGCGCAACATGGCTACTTTCGCCGACGCAGGCGTAAGCACCAAGGACTAATCGACTTGTCCGACAAAGCCGGCCCGTCTCGCCAGGACAACCTCGACGGCGATCCCTCTGCTCACGGCAATGCCGTCGCTGAGGCCATCACCACTGCCCTGTCCTGGCTCACCATCCTGCCCTTCAAAGGCGCGAGCGTGTTCGACCGCATCACCGGCCGTCGCGCCATCGCCGCACTGCCAGTAGCTGGGCTCGTTCCTGCCGCGGGTGCAGTTCTCATCACGGCGGCGCTGTTCGCAACGTCGTCGTCACGCACGCCCACGCTTTACGACGTCACCCCGATCCTCGGCGGCGCCCTGATTATGGTGGCGGCACAGATGTTGACCCGCGCGATGCACCTGGATGGGCTGGCGGATGTGGCGGATGCCCTCGGCTCGTATAAGCCGCCGGAGGGGGCGCGGGAGGTGCTGCGCGATCCGAGCACCGGCCCAATGGGCGTGGGCTCCATCGTGCTGACGATGTTGACGACGACGACTGCTTTTGCCGTGATTGTGGCTAGTGTGCTGTCGCAGTGGTCTGCCGGTCAGATGTGGCCTGGCGTGGTTGCGCTGTGCTTGCCTTTTGTAGCCTCTCGCGCGGCAGCAACGACTGCCTGCTGGCGCGGCTTTCCGCCTTTTTCGAACAGCGGCTTCGGCTCTCTGTCTGCCGGTACTCAGTCCACAGTCACGGTGACCTGCTGGTGGATACTGCTGCTCGCTGTGTCGGGCTGGGTGGTTGGGCTCGTGGGCGTAGTCGCTTGTGCACTGAGCTTTGGCGTTACACTGCTGCTGACGCGGCATTGCGTGAAGAGGTTTGGCGGAGTCAACGGCGACGTGTTTGGTGCAGTCATTGAGATAACGTGCGCTGTCTGTGCCGTGGCACTTGCCATAGGGTTCTAGCAGGGAAAATGCGCGCATTGCCCCCGTTGGGGTTTTCTTTAAAAAGAACTATTGACGGTCGCTTTGACGCGGACGTATTCTGAGGGCACACCGCCGGGAAGGCGGAGTACAGGAGGCTCGTTTCGGGGCTCGCCCAAATTATTTTGCGCCGACCGTTTGCCGGGGCGCCAAGAACGAGCACACCTTCTAGCCTCCCAGCTAATTAAAAAAGCGCGTCCCGCCGCAGCGATGCACGGGACGCGCTTTTCTTTGTTGGGGTGACACTCCCGGGGTTTAGGTTCAGTGGGGTTTGGGTTCAGTGGGGGCTAGTGACTGCGGTTATGTTAGCGACAGCGGGCCAATGCGAGTTACTGACTGCGTTTATGTCAAAAATGGTCCGAAAAATGGCTTGAAAGTGTCATAAACTCACACAGTTTCACATCTGCAGCCCATAATTCTTGGAGTTGTCAGTTCTTGCGGCTAAGTAGCAAAAAATGTGCCCGCCAGCGATACGCCAAGCGGACACAATTTTGCTGCCTTCCCCACCCTGCCCCCCCCCTGCTCAGGAACTTCCTGATCTTACGGTTTGTCTACTCCTTGCGCTTCTTGTTCTGGTAGACGATTGCGCCGGCAATGCCGATAAACACGGCGACCACTGCTACAACGGTGCCAATGACCAACGGGCTCATGCCCTCATCTTCCATGTCCGACGAGGATGCGGATGCCTGAGAATCCGTATCCGAGGAGTCAGATTCATTCGACGCATCTTCTGACGAGTCCTTTGACGTTTCCTGTTCCGACTCTCCCTTGGCCAGAATCGGCTTATCGGATGGAGTCGGGCCGTTCTTGTCAGTCGGTCGCCAGTCAGGCCCCTTAGTTGGCTTGTTGTCCAGGAGGAATGCGAGCTGGAACGGCTGATCGATGCCACTGACCTCTTCATCCGGGCGATAGTTAGCCATTCGGACAGTCGCGTAGTAGTAGCCGGCGTTGGCTACAGGTCGTCCTCCAACATTAGATTCTCGGTTGTTGTATTCGACCGGACGATCTGTTGACAAGTTCAGGTCCTCGGAATCCTGATAAAAGTGCATTGTTCCATCCGCAACGGAAACCTCGAACGGATTCAGCAGGGCAACTCCCATGGAATCGGCATTATCGCGCTCCGAATTTCCAGTGCGGGCAGCAATCACTGGTCGCTGACCCCACTCGACAGGGATCTTGTAGAACTTCTGTTCACCGGGCACGATTGTGTCAGAGATGGTATCCCCAGATTTAACTTCCGGCGCTTGGGCTGCGTTATTGCCACCGTTTACGGGCTTGGCCTCTCCAAAAGTGGCCTTTTTGTAGGCTTTGTCGCCGGTCGAAGAAGACCGCCCCTCATTTAGCTTGCCAGCATCCTGCTTCTTCAGGACTGGCTCAAACTGGACGCTAACCTCGACCTTCACCGGTTCATCACGATAGTCCGCTACTGAATCACCGTCATAGACCCACACGTTATTTGCGACGAGCCACTTGGTTTGATCGCAACTGGATTCGATGCGGTCACTATCCCATGCAAGAATGCTTGCATCAGCCGAAGTTGGAGTCCACGAATCGGCACTAGCTTCGGCGCCAGTCAGCGACCCCATACGACCGTCGTCCTGGCATTTTCCGCCAGTTTCATTGATGATTTCGTCAACTTCAGTTCGGACATCCTGCTGGCCTTTACCCTCAGCATCGATATTCGCTAACACCTTTGAGGTAACAATCGCGTTGTGTCCCTTCGGCACTGCGATTCGGTAGTAGAGCGGGGTGCGATCGTGCTGGGCAACCTCTGGCACCAGCGTCGTCTGGTACTTGCCCTCGCCGAGCCATTTCGCGCCTTCCTTAGTCTCGGAGAACTCGAAAGGAGTACCCGTGGTTTCGTAGCCCTGCACTGACCGCTGAGTCAAGAACTTCATGTGGTCTGCAAGCTGGGTAGCATCGTCCGCAGTCATGCTCTGTCCACCGGATACCTGCGCAACACACTCCAGCTCAGCGCGAGCTTCTTCATCGACCTTGAAGCCCACTGTGTGAATCGTCAGGCCAACACCCTGCCCTGCCAGTTCCTTCGCAACCTCACACACCGGTGGCGGCGCGCAGGTGTCGATACCGTCAGAGACCAAAATAATTGACCGCTCACCGTCTGGGCCAAGCTCATCAGCCGCCTTACGCAGTGCATTGCCGATCGGCGTATAGCCCTGAGCTTCCAACCCGGCAATCCTGCTCTTCAGGCCTTCTTTGTCGACCTTTTGGACAGGCGACAGCACCTCGATGTCCTGGCAACCACGTTCGCGGTTGGATTCATCACTGGATTCGCGCTGGCCATAAACCAGCATGCCAAGCAGCGCATCATCCGGGAGGGAGTCAATCAGCTCCGTGGATGCGCGCTTTGCCGCATCGAGGCGGGTGCCTCCGGCGTCGTCGGCAAGCATCGAACCAGACAGATCCATGATTAGCTCTGCTTTTGCTTCGCCCGTACCCCCTTCGCCCGTAGGAGCGGGCTGTTCCACCCCGGACGGCGAAGGCGAATCTTGGGCTGCCGCCACCGGAGCCGGAATCGCACTAAACCCAATCGTCCACGCAGCCAACAACAGAGTGACAACGATGGTTACCCTTAGGCGCTTTGAACTACTTGACGAAAAACTATCTTTAAAAAAGTCTTGAACTACCACCATCACAGCGCCTCAAACTGTTTTCCCAACTACAAAAATCAATCGTGTTGGTAGTTTTTCACAGTGACCCCGGTCACGCTAGAGGTGTTTTTAACGGCTAAACAAATGCCGCCTGAACAATTCATGAACCATGAGAAAATCGCACAGCCGTTGGGGAGCCAGCAAAGCAAAAACGCAGCCCCTGAACAGCGAATACTGAACAGGGGCTGCGAAAGTACTAATTCTAGTAACCACTATTAAATTTTTCTTAGCCGACCTACGCCGAAACTAAGCCTCAACGAGCTTGTAAATCCAACCGTGGGTATCCTCAACCTCGCCGTGCTGGATACCGGTCAGCCGCTCGCGCAGCTTCATAGTCCACTCACCGGTCTCGCCGCCGTTGATCTCGAACTCGCCCTCAGCGGACTTCACAAAACCGACCGGGGTGATGACTGCAGCAGTACCGCAGGCGAATGCCTCGCTCATAACACCGGAGGTGGCATCATTCTTCCATTCCTCGGTGGAAATGCGACGCTCCTCGACACTCATGCCCAGATCCTGAGCAGCCTGCAGCAGCGATGCCCGAGTAATGCCCGGCAGCAGCGAACCAGACAGCTCTGGAGTCACCAGCCGAACACCAGCGTCAGCATTCTCATCCGGGTAGATAAACGCCAGGTTCATGCCGCCCATCTCCTCGATGTACTTGCGCTCGACAGCGTCCAGCCACACAACCTGGTCGCAGCCCTTTTCCTCTGCCTGCTGCTGAGCCGCCAGCGAAGCTGCATAGTTACCTGCGAACTTCGCAGCACCGGTGCCGCCCGGCGCGGCACGCACGTACTCGTGGGAGATCCACACGGTCACCGGGTTAATGCCACCGGAGAAGTACGCGCCGGCAGGTGAAGCGATGAGCAGGAAGGTGTAAGAGTTCGACGGGTGCACGCCCAGGGTGCTCTCGGTGGAGAACATGATTGGACGCAGGTACAGGGATTCTTCGCCACCAGCTGGCGGCACCCATGCTGCATCGGCTTCAACCAGCAGGCGGATTGCCTCGAGGAAGGTCTCCTCCGGCAGCTGCGGCATTGCAATGCGGTCAGCGGAGCGCTGGAAGCGACGAGCGTTCTGCTCCGGGCGGAAAGTAACAATGGAACCATCCGGCATGCGATACGCCTTCAGTCCCTCAAAAATCGACTGCCCGTAATGCAGGACCGAAGAAGACGGCTGCATTTCAATCGAACCGTATGCCTGCAGCTTGGCGCCATGCCAGCCTTTGTCTGCAGTCCAGTCAATTCGGACCATGTGGTCGGTGAAGTGCTTACCGAAACCAGGGTTGGCCAAAATCTCCTCGCGCTCGGCATCAGAGAGTGGATTCGGGTTACGTTCGATTGCAAATTCCAAAGCAGACATGTCTTTCATCCTAAACCGTCGAGGATCGAGTCGTATCAATACTCGCCCCCGAAAGACCGTGTTAGTCAGGGCAATGTCAGCGTCGCGGGCACTAGGCGCGGGTACATTCCAATAGTCGTGGCGCTGGCTCGTCAGTCCGCTGTCCAGGGGTGAAGGACACGAACCGGCAAATAGGGATACGGTGGTGTACCACATAGTACGACTACAAGGAGATGCAACTACATGTCAGTCCCCGCTAACAATGATTCGGCACAGCTCGGCGCTTCTCGCAACGCCGCTGTTTTGTCCAATTACCTGCCGGCTATCGGCACTCGCGTGGTCATCGCTGCCGACAACTCTCTGCCCGCGGACGCCGACGCGGTTCTCGTCGCGCTTATCGACGGCGAGGATGGTCTCGAGCTGGTCGCACCCGAGGCCATCGGTTCGGTTGCAGAGCAGCTGCTCGCCTCCTTTGAGGCAGTCTCCGCCAGCGCTAAGGCCGAGTCCGTGACCACCATCCCGGCTCCTGCTGGCTTGGATGTCGACAGTGTCACGGGCGTTGGCGTGGGTTCTGAGGACCTGGATGCCGAGGACATCCGCCGTGCCTGCGGCGCCGCTGCGCGCCGTATGACCAAGGCCAAGGTGGTCTTTAACACTCTCGGCGCCATCGATCCGCAGGCTGCAGCCGAGGGCTTTGCGCTGGGCGCTTACGCTTACTCCGGTCAGAAGAGCGACGAAGAAAGCAACGAGGCCACCCAGAAGGTGGTTGTGTTGGGCGCTGATGACGACGTCGTAAAGCGCGCTTCGGCAATTGTAGATGCCGTTGCCACCGCGCGTGACTTCGTCAATACAGCATCGTCGCACCTCTACCCCGAGACGTTTGCTGACGCTGCTGCAGCGCTGGGCCGTGACGCGGGGCTCGAGGTCGAGGTGCTTGACGACGACGCTCTGCGCGCCGGCGGTTTCGGAGGCCTCAATGCCGTGGGTGGTGGATCCTCGCGCGGGCCGCGCCTGGTGCGCCTGATCTGGAAGGGCGATGAGTCGGCAGAGAATTCGCTGGGCCTGGTCGGTAAGGGCATCACCTTTGATACTGGCGGTATTTCGCTGAAGCCGGGCGCCAGCATGGAGAACATGATCTCCGATATGGGCGGCGCTGCGGCTGTTATTGCCACAGTCGTCCTGGCTGCTCGCCTAGGTGTATCCACCCCGGTGACCGCAACTGTTCCAATGGCGGAGAACATGCCGGGTGGTAAGGCGTACCGTCCGGGCGACGTCATTACGCAGTACGGCGGTAAGACCATTGAGATTCTGAATACCGACGCTGAGGGCCGCCTCGTACTCGCAGACGCCATTGTCCGCGCCTGCGAAGACAAGCCGACTCACCTGATTGACACCGCTACCCTGACCGGTGCGCAGCTGGTCGCTCTTGGCGAGCGCACCCCGGGCGTCCTGGGTAACGACGAGTTCCGTGACCGTGTTGCAGAGCTGTCTCAGAGCATTGGTGAAAATGGTTGGGCAATGCCGATTCCAGTTGAGCTAGCAGAGGCCCTGAAGTCGCCGGTGGCTGACCTGCGGAATGTCACGAACTCTCGCTTTGGTGGCATGAGCGTTGCAGCTGCATACCTGCGCGAATTCGTTGGCGAGGATGTTGAATGGGTTCACATCGACGTTGCCGGTCCGGCCTTCAACACCACCGGGGAGTATGGTTATACCCCGAAGCGGGGCACTGGTGTTCCGGTTCGGACGATGTTCTCTGTGATTGAGGATTTGGCAACGAAGTAGCCGGTCATCCGACTGCGCCCCGCCCGGCTGGAATCCTGGCTGGAATGAGCTATTCCACGCACCAGTCGAAAGCGGGCGCAGCCCACGGGGCAAGCAGAGTTTTCAACCTGTAAGCTAATTTGTAATAACCGTCTTAAAACGAGATTTCTTAACTTTTCGAGGAGTGCACAAACATGGCGACCTCTATTGAGATGCCGGAGCTCGGTGAATCAGTTACCGAAGGCACCATTACCACCTGGCTGAAGAAGGTCGGCGACACCGTCGAGGTCGACGAACCGTTGCTCGAGGTTTCCACCGACAAGGTCGACACCGAAATTCCATCTCCGGTCGCCGGTGTTCTCACCGAGATTCTCTTTGAAGAAGACGACACCGTCGATGTTGGCGAGGTCATCGCAAAGGTCGGCGAGCCGGGCGAAGAGCCGGAAGGCGCTGACGATTCCGCTGAGGAGACCGAGGAAGAGGCTCCGAAGGAAGACGCTGAAGAGCCAAAGAAGGAAGCACCGAAGGCTGCCTCCGGTTCCGCTACTGACGTTGAGATGCCGGAGCTCGGCGAGTCCGTCACCGAAGGAACCATCACCACCTGGCTGAAGAAGGTCGGCGACACCGTCGAGGTCGACGAGCCGTTGCTCGAGGTTTCCACCGACAAGGTCGACACCGAAATTCCTTCCCCGGTCGCAGGTACCCTGCTCGAGGTCCTCTACGATGAAGACGACACCGTTGACGTCGGCGAGGTCATCGCTCGCGTTGGCGATGCAGACACTGCTCCGGCCGCCAAGGAAGAGGCCGAGGAGGCATCTGCCGCAGTCGAGAAGGACGAGGAGCCAGTAAAGGCTAACGAGGAGACTGAGGAAGACTCCACCGACGTTGACGCTGGCGACGCAACTGACGTTGAGATGCCGGAGCTCGGCGAATCCGTCACCGAAGGCACCATCACCACCTGGCTGAAGAAGGTCGGCGACACCGTCGAGGTCGACGAGCCACTGCTCGAGGTTTCCACCGACAAGGTCGACACCGAAATTCCTTCCCCAGTCGCAGGCACCCTGCTCGAGGTCCTCTACGACGAAGACGACACCGTTGACGTCGGCGAGGTCATCGCTCGCGTTGGCAGTGGCCAGCCAAAGAAGGCTGCACCGAAGAAGGAAGCTCCAAAGGCTGAATCCAAGCCGGAGCCAAAGAAGGAAGCTCCAAAGGCAGAGTCCAAGCCGGAGCCAAAGAAGGAAGAGCCGAAGAAGGAGACTCCGAAGGCTGAGGCTCCGAAGGCTGAATCCAAGCCTTCCGCTAACAAGGACGTTCCTTACGTCACCCCGCTGGTCCGCAAGCTGGCTGACAAGCACGGCGTTGACCTGACTAAGGTCGAGGGCTCTGGAATCGGCGGCCGCATTCGTAAGCAGGATGTTCTGCGCGCTGCCGAGGGCGGCCAGGAGACTACTGCTGAGTCCGGCTCCAACTGGTCCACCAAGGGCGTTCGCCCTGAGCTCGCTGAGCTGCGCGGCACCACCCAGCGTGTCAACCGCATCCGCGAGATCACCGCTGCCAAGACCCTCGAGTCTCTGCAGACTTCCGCACAGCTGACCCAGGTCCACGAGGCCGATATGACTGCCATCTGGGATTTGCGCGCTACTAAGAAGGCTGAGTTCGAGAAGAAGCACGGCGCAAAGCTGACCTTCCTGCCATTCTTTGCAAAGGCAATCGTTGAGGCTCTGGTCAGCCACCCGAACGTCAACGCTTCCTGGAACGAAGAGACCAAGGAGATTACCTACCACGAGCAGGTCAACCTGGGTATCGCTGTCGATACCGAGCGTGGTTTGCTCTCCCCGGTCATCCACAACGCTCAGGATATGTCCCTGCCGGAGCTGGCTGCTGCTATTGCGGACATCGCAGACCGCGCTCGCAACAACAAGCTGACCCCGAACGACCTGTCCGGCGGCACCTTCACCATTACCAACATCGGCTCCGAGGGCGCTCTGACCGACACTCCGATTCTGGTTCCGCCGCAGGCCGCAATGGTCGGCACCGGCGCGATTAAGAAGCGCGCAGTAGTCGTCACCGAGAATGAGGCAGATGCCATTGGTATTCGCGCCATGGTCTTCCTGCCAATTACCTACGATCACCGCCTGATCGACGGCGCTGATGCAGGTCGCTTCATGACGACCGTTGTTGACCGCCTCGAGGTTGCTAACTTCGAATCGGATCTGCAGCTCTAAGCAGCTTGCTCCCCTCCTGGGGTAGTAGCGCCGCGGGAATCTAGCTGGCTTGCTAGCAGGAGGTTCTGCCTCTTCCCTGCCCGCGTTAGTCGCACTTTGCGGCTGACGCGGGTATTTCTTTTGCCGCATTCGTCCCGCAGTTGAACCTAATCAGCGATTCCTTCAAATGCGCAGGCCCCCTATTCTTGGCTAGTGCTCAGATTTCACGTAGCCACACATAGCTAGCAAAGGCTCCATCGGCACAAAGAATTAACGTGCTGTTATTGCGCCGTTAAGCCATTAGCAGACAGCGGGAGGGTCGAACCGAAAGCAAAGCTGCAAGTAGCAAATGCGCATACTTTTTGTCCTGCCGAAATGCGAGAACACCACACACCCCCGCACACAGTTCCGGCTATCGCTTTCAGCTACACCGACGAGAGCTGAAGATAGCGATAATTAAATTCATTATTTGTTAACCTCGCCGTCACCTAGTTAGCAATTAGCCTTTACCAATCTAAGAAATCATTAGACAGCAGGCTTCTTTGGCGTGCCTATTTTTGCTCTCTGTACGTAACTTAGAAAGGTGGAGCATGTCCTCGGCTCCAGCGAATACTAGTTCGTCGACCGGGACCACATCATCTGAGCAATCGAGCTCCTCAGATAAGTGGTGGCACCTCTTCTTCGGCGGGCTTCTCGCAATCAACATCGTAATTTTTGTCTTCTGGGCTTATGACTTTGTGGGCCCGCAGGCAAATACGGCAATCCTTCTGATTACCATCGCGTTCGCCGTCTTCATGGCGTTCAACATCGGCGGTAACGACGTTGCTAACTCCTTCGGTACTTCAGTCGGTGCCGGCACCCTGAGCATGAAGCAGGCGCTTGTTGTCGCTTCAGTCTTTGAGGTTTCGGGCGCCGTCCTCGCTGGTGGCGAGGTTACTGACACCGTCCGTTCCGGCATTGTGGACCTGAACGCAATCCACGGTTTGGACCCGATGGAGTTCGCCTTCATCATGATGTCCGCGCTTCTCGGCGCGGCAGTGTGGCTCCTCGTTGCCACCCGCATGGGTTGGCCAGTCTCCACTACCCACTCCATCGTCGGCGGTATCGTCGGTGCCGCACTGACGGTCGGTTTCATCACCGGCAAGGGTGGCTGGAGCATGGTCCAGTGGGATCAGATTGGTCAGATCGCCGTTTCCTGGGTCCTCTCTCCGCTCCTCGGCGGTTTGGTTGCGTTCCTTCTGTTCAGCGGTATTAAGAACTCGATTCTCGTCTACAACGACAAGGCTTCCAAGCAGCTGCAGGCCATCCACCAGGAAAAGGCGGACCTCAAGGCGCAGCACCGCGACGACTTCGAAAAGCTCCCTGAGCACGATCAGATCTCGTACACCAACGCGATGCTTCGCGACGCTACGACGATGCGTGACAATGACTGGACCCCGGATGACCTGGAGTCTGAGTACTTCCGCAAGCTCGTCCACATCGAATCCAAGGTTGATGATGTCCGCGCTCACCGTGCGCTGGAAGCTTGGGTTCCGGGTCTAGCAGCCCTGGGCTCTATTGTCATCTCCGCGATGATGCTGTTCAAGGGTCTGAAGAACCTTCACCTAGGGCTTTCCAGCCTGGACAACTTCCTGATTATGGGCATGATCGCCACCGCAGTGTGGCTTGCCGTTTACATCTTCGCGCGTACTTTGAAGCGTCAGGATTTGGATCGTTCCACCTTCCTGCTGTTCAGCTGGATGCAGGTCTTCACCGCTGCTGCGTTCGCTTTCTCCCACGGCTCGAACGACATCGCTAACGCGCTTGGCCCGTTCGTGGCAATTCTGGATGTTCTCCGTACCAACGAGATCTCTTCCGAGTCCGGCGTCCCGCTGGCAGTCATGACCACCATGGGTGTCGCTCTCATCTCCGGTCTGTGGTTTATCGGCCGCTTCGTTATCAAGACCGTCGGATCCGGCCTGACTGAGATCCACCCAGCATCGGGTTTTGCCGCAGAGCTTTCCGCTGCTGTGGTCGTTATGATTGCTTCCCTGCTGGGTCTGCCGGTTTCCTCCACCCACATTCTGATTGGTGCCGTTCTCGGTGTCGGTATCGTTAACCGTGCCGCTAACTGGAACCTGATGAAGCCGATTGGTTTGGCCTGGGTTATTACCCTTCCGGCCGCTGCAGGTATCTCGGCAATCACCGTTTCCATCCTCCGCGTCGTCTTCGGCTAAGCCCACAAAAGCACGCCACTTTTACCCCGGCGGTCACTTTCTAGTGACCACCGGGGTATTTTTACGTCTGGCGCTATCCAAGTAAGTTTGGCGCTATCCAAGTAACAAGTAATCTGAGGCCTACAGAATTTCGGCGTATCCTATAGGCCACCATGACTGCCCCAAGAAAACCTTTTACTCGCGCAGATAAATCCATTCGGGAATCAAGCTCCGACATCGAGATTCAACATCTCGGCCTTGTCGACTACGAAGAGACCTGGCACCTACAGGCAGACCTTGCTGCCAAGCGTGCGAAAGACCTAATTCCAGATCAGGTTCTCGTGCTTGAGCACCCGAGTCTTTACACAGCAGGAAAGCGCACCCAGCCGGAGGACCGTCCTACCAATGGGTTGCCGGTCGTCGATGTCGACCGCGGTGGCCGCATCACCTGGCACGGCCCGGGCCAGCTTGTGATGTATCCCATCATCAAGCTCGCTCAGCCGGTCGATGTGGTGGACTACGTCCGCAGACTGGAAGAAGCCCTCATTCAAACCGTTCGCCGAGCCGGCATCGCGGCTGCTGGCCGCATCGATGGCCGCTCGGGGGTATGGGTTCCCGCATCAAACGGACTGAGCGACCGAAAGATTGCGGCACTGGGAATCCGCGTGACCCATGGTGTAACCATGCACGGACTCAGTCTGAACTGCGACAACTCTATGGAGTTCTACAACTACATCATCCCGTGTGGCATCTCCGATGCTGGAGTGACCACCCTATCCCGGGAGCTTGACCGAAATGTTAGCGTGTCAGAGATGACAGAGCCGCTTCTGGCAGATTTGCAAGATGCTTTGGAAGGCCGTTTGACCGTTGCCGACCATTCCTTCGGCTCCGCGCCCGACCCCACGAAGGACCTGCCACACCGGGTGAAGCACAACTCCACCACCGGCATATTCGAGTACTCATCAACAAAAGAGTAGGATGAAACTGTGACTGTTAAGCCAGAAGGACGTAAGTTACTGCGCGTCGAGGCACGAAATGCCGAGACCCCTATCGAGAACAAGCCCCGGTGGATTCGCAACCAGGTTCGTCCGGGCCCCAGCTACAAGGACATGAAAAACCGTGTCTCGGGTGCCTCTTTGCACACGGTCTGTCAGGAGGCTGGCTGCCCGAACATTCACGAATGTTGGGAAGACCGCGAGGCCACCTTCCTCATCGGCGGCGATAAGTGCACCCGCCGCTGCGACTTCTGCCAGATTAACTCAGCCAAGCCCGACCCATTGGATAAGGATGAGCCGCGTCGTGTTGCGGAATCCGTCCGCGAGATGGGTCTTCGTTACGCCACTATCACCGGTGTCGCCCGCGACGATCTGCCCGACGGTGCATCCTGGCTCTACGCTGAGACCTGCCGCCAGATCCACGAACTCAACCCGAATACCGGAGTCGAGCTCCTTGTCGATGACTTCCGTGGCGACGAATCTGCAGCACAGCAGGTATTCGACGCCAAGCCCGAGGTTTTCGCCCACAACTTGGAAACGGTGCCGCGCATCTTCAAGCGCATCCGCCCCGCATTCCGCTACGAGCGTTCCTTGGAACTCATCACTCGCGCTCGCGAAGCTGGGCTAGTTACCAAGTCCAACCTCATCCTGGGCATGGGCGAATCCTACGACGAGATCATCTCCGCTATGCAGGATTTGCACGATGCCGGCTGCGATATTCTGACGATCACTCAGTACCTCCGCCCCACTCCACTGCACCATCCAATTGAACGTTGGGTTAAGCCGGAGGAGTTCGTCAAACTCTCCAAGACCGCTGAAGAGATGGGCTTTGCCGGCGTCATGTCCGGCCCGCTGGTCCGCTCTTCCTACCGCGCTGGCCGACTCTACGCCCGTGCACTGGCGCACCGCGGTCAGGAACTGCCTGCGCATCTGTCCGCGCTTGCCGACGACAACGACAACAACCTCGCGCTTCAGGAAGCCTCGACTCTGCTCGACCGCTATGGCGCATCGGAGGATACGCCAGTCACTTCGACTATTCCGGCTTCCTAGAGGCCGACGGCCGCAGCGCCGTCGTAAAGCGAAACGGCGCTACGGCGCGGTCTATTGCCTAAAACTACATCGCATGCCCTAAAGTTGGTGATTATGGCGACCAATGATGCGAAAGAAATGAAGAAGGCGAACCGCGCCGCCAAGCGCGCTCAGCGTAAGCAGACTCGTAGCCAGATGTGGCAGGCGTTTAAGCTGCAGCGCTCGCGGGACAACAAGCTCGTGCCTTACATGGCGCTGGGCTTCTTCGGTCCAATTATCCTGCTGTTACTGCTTGGTCTGCTCATTGGTGGAGTCTGGCCCTGGGTTCTGACGATTATTGGTATCTCGATCGGCTTTATGGTCGCGATGTACATCTTCTCTAAGCGTCTTGAGGCGTCCTTCTACACAGAGGCGGAAGGCCAGGCCGGCGCTGCGGCGTGGACGCTGGACAATATGCGTCAGGGCGTTGGCTATGTCTGGCACGTCAAGACCGGTGTTGTCGCTAATCAGCACATGGATGCTGTTCACCGTGTTATTGGTAACGCCGGTGTTGTGCTGGTCGGTGAAGGTGATCCGAACCGCGTCAAGCAGATGATTGCTCGTGAGAAGAAGTCGCTGGCACGCATTGCGGGCGAAGCGCCGATTTACGACATGATTGCTGGTAGCGACGAGGGCCAGGTCCCGCCGAAGAAGCTGCAGCGCGAACTCATGCGTTTGCCGCGCAACCTGAATAAGGATCAGGCCAACGCTCTGAATGAGCGCATCCAGTCGATGGACCGTATTCGCGATGCGCGCGCGAACATGCCCAAGGGTCCAATGCCGAAGGGCGCTAACCCACAGGCCGGCATGAACCGTCGTGCGCGCCGTGCCGCCAATCGCGGCAAGAAGCACTAGAGGTTTTAGCTAGGTTTCACCAGGGTCGGTTGCTCGGGCAACCCGCCGAGGGGCAACCTAGGTTGAAGCAGAAAAAAGGGGCTTTCGGGCCCCCTTTTTTTGTGCTTTAAAGCTTTAAAACGATGCCTAAAGCCATGTCTTCACACACAGTTATTGATGTCTTGTTGAAGTGATTGCTCTCACTTATCACGCTGTCAGCAAAGGTCGTATCCTTGCTGGAAACAATGCTTAATGAAGATTACTGCTAGTTGTGCCACCATGGGATATGTGCAACTCTTGGCTGAAAATGAACTCTTAGCGCTTCTAGTGATTTTGTTTCTTGGCCTGGCAATTGGCCAGATCAAGATCTTCGGCTTCAAGCTTGGCGTGGCTGCCGTCCTCTTCGTCGGCCTTATCCTCGCGACTATTGAGCCGGAAATTCAAATCTCCCCGTTGATTTACATCGTGGGCCTGGCATTATTCGTCTACACCATCGGGTTGGAGGCGGGCCCCGAGTTCTTCAGCTCGTTACGCTCGCGCGGTATCAAGCACAACCTGTTCGGCATTGGTGTGCTCGCAGTTGTCACTATCGAGTCTTTCTTGCTGATCAAGTTTTTGCCTATCGACCCGGTGGAGGGCGCAGGCGCCTTCACAGGCGCCCTGACCAACACCCCGGCTATGGCCGCAATCGTCGATGCTCTTCCTAGCCTCATTTCGGATAAGGGCGAGCTGGCCGCTGCCCACGATATGCCGGTGATTGGTTACTCCCTGGCCTACCCAATCGGCGTGCTGGCAGTGATTGCCTCTATCGGTATTATGTCGAAGGTCTTCCGCGTCGATCACGACCAGGAAGCTATTGACGCAGGTGTCGCCGCGCTTCCGCTACATACTCGGGACATCAAGATTCTCAAGGACGACCTGCCTTCCATCACTGACCTTCCGTCGAAGTTCGGTTTGGACATTACGGTTTCGCGCATTGAGTACAAGGGCCACCTCTACATTCCGTCTCCGGGTGACACTGTCTCCGTCGGCGATATTATTTCCGTCGTCGGTACAGAGGAAGAAATTGCTCGTGCCGCCGAGTACATTGGCGAGCTTATGCCGGGTGATCCGACACACGACGGTCGCCTGGACTTCCGTCGCATCTTCGTCTCTGCATCTGACGTGGTCGGTGTACCCATTGCGGAACTTCAGACTCGCATGGACGGCATAATCATTACGCGTATTCGCCGCGGCGACCACGACATCGTCGCAGAGCCAAACATGCGCCTAGAGCTTGGTGATCGCGTCCGCGTAGTTGCACCGCCAGAGAAAATCAAGGACGCAACAAAGTTCTTCGGCGACTCCTACAAGAAGCTTTCCGACGTCAACCTCTTGCCCCTCACCCTTGGGCTTACGCTGGGTGTCTTGGTGGGTCTCATCAAGATTCCGCTTCCGGGCGGCAGCTCGCTCGCCCTGGGATCCGCTGGTGGTCCACTGGTTGTGGCGCTGATTCTGGGTGCTGTCGGTCGCACTGGCCCGTTGGTCTGGCCTATCCCCTACTCGGCCAACCTGGCGTTCCGCACCATGGGTCTAGCACTGTTCCTGGCAGGTATCGGCACCACTGCCGGTAAGGGATTCCAGGCTGCGTTGTCTGACCCGGCATCACTGACAGTTCTGGGTCTTGCCGCCATCATCGCGTTTAGCTCCGCACTGTTGACCCTCATTGTCGGTCACCGTGTGCTGAAGATTCCATTCGGCCAAACTGCGGGTATCCTCTCGGGCTTGCAGACTCACCCGGCAGTGCTCTCATACGTCAACGACCAGGCCAAGAACGAGTTGCCGGCAATGGGATACACAACGGTGTATCCAATGGCCATGATCATGAAGATTATTCTCGCCCAGGTCCTGGTCGTGTTGGTGCTATAGCGCTAACCCAAAATGACGGCCGTGCCAGTGGCACGGTCGTGCATGCCGCGCATATCCGAGTCGGTGATTGCTGGCGGCAGCAAGAAAAGAGTAAGCAAGCTGCGGAAGAAGGCACGAACAAAGCCAACTCGCTCGCCGGGCTTGTCCACGCGAGCGACACCCATCTTCATCATCCACTGGCCCGGAGTGCGGGCGAACAGCCAAACCGACACCGTGCCAATAATGAGGAAGACAACTGGCGAATAGGTCGCAAGGAATGACTGCCAGGCGATAAACGAATCCCCGAACTGGTCAATCTGCGCCTCGCTCGGGCCGAAGAACATCGAAAAAGCGCCGGCAATCATCAAGGAAATAATCCAGTCAATGAGAATGCCGCCGACGCGACGCATCAACGTCGCTTGCGATCCTGGGCCATCGGGGGCAAGACCCAATGCCTGGCCGGGATAGTCCGAGAGCTTGTCCGGATTATCGAACTCTCCCGGAATCTGAGGGCCATCTAGCCAACTGTGCTTTTCTTCCATGGGTTCATAGTCTAATGCAGCAATCCGGCTATCAAATCACGGGCTGGGACAGCCATTCAGCGCGTGCGGGGGTAATCCGGGGGCGATGTTGCGTCGCCTTTTCCATTTTCTTATCAGCACGGGAGCTAAAGGCGCGTCGTAAAGCGTGTGTGACATGAATGCGCAGGGTATTGCCTTGTTTCCACAAATAGATAACCTGCTCCCTATTTGCGTAACCTGTTCCGTATTGGCGAATTTCTCACGCACCATGCCAGAAATTCGTGGTTCTAATTCCAGAATGAATGCGTGGTTCGTTAAGCTTGAAGGCGTCAACCGGCCAGTCCTTGACAGCGCGGCAGGTGCACGAAACATCGTGCAAGAATTCCCTACTGCGTACTAAACAAGGCCAACTAAGGAGACCGCACATGTCCTTCAAAACTCCCGAGGAAGTAGTCGCGTATATCAAGGAAGAGGGCGTCGAGTTCGTAGACGTCCGCTTCACGGATGTTCCCGGCATCGAGCAACACTTCACCATCCCGGCATCCGCATTTGACGAGGACGCGATGGCCGAAGGCCTGGCATTCGACGGTTCCTCGATTCGTGGTTTCACTTCCATCGACGAGTCCGACATGGCACTGCTACCCGACCTGAGCACTGCGCGCATTGACCCGTTCCGCAAGGCAAAGACCCTGAACGTCAAGTTCTTCGTCCACGATCCGTTTACCCTCGAGCCGTTCTCCCGCGACCCGCGTAACGTCGCGAAGAAGGCGGAGGAATACCTCATCTCTACCGGCATCGCCGACACCTGCTTCTTCGGCGCTGAGGCGGAGTTTTACATCTTCGACAACGTCAAGTTCGAGACCGACACCAACCGCGGCTTCTACGAAGTTGATTCCATCGAAGGCTGGTGGAACCGCGGCAAGGACCAGAACCCGGACGGCTCTGCAAACCTGGGTTACAAGACCCGTCTTAAGGGCGGCTACTTCCCTACCGCTCCGTACGACCACTACCAGGACCTGCGCGACAAGATGTGCCTGAAGCTCGCTGACGCCGGCTTCGACCTGGAGCGCGCCCACCACGAGGTCGGCACTGGTGGCCAGCAGGAGATCAACTACAAGTTCAACACGATGTTGCACGCTGCAGACGACCTGCAGACCTTCAAGTACATCATCAAGAACACCGCCTGGGAAGAGGGCAAGTCCGTCACCTTTATGCCGAAGCCGCTGGCTGGCGACAACGGCTCGGGCATGCACGCTCACCAGTCGCTATGGAAGGACGGCAAGCCGCTGTTCCACGATGAGGCCGGTTACGCAGGACTGTCGGACATCGCTCGCTGGTACATCGGCGGCATCCTGCACCACGCAGGTGCGGTACTGGCCTTCACCAACCCGACCCTGAACTCCTACCACCGCCTGGTCAAGGGCTTCGAGGCTCCGATTAACCTGGTCTACTCACAGCGCAATCGCTCCGCCGCTGTTCGCATTCCGATCACCGGCTCCAACCCGAAGGCAAAGCGCATCGAGTTCCGCGCCCCGGACCCGTCGGGCAACCCGTACCTTGGCTTCGCTGCCATGATGATGGCCGGACTGGACGGCGTGAAGAACCGCATCGAACCGCACGCTCCGGTCGACAAGGATCTCTACGAGCTCCCGCCGGAGGAAGCCGCCGACATCCCGCAGGCTCCGACCTCTCTCGAGGCCGCACTCGAGGCCCTGCGCAACGACCACGAGTTCCTGCTCGAGGGCGATGTCTTCACCGAGGACCTCATCCAGACCTACATCGACTACAAGTACGAAAACGAGATCGAACCGGTTCGCCTGCGCCCGACTCCGCAGGAATACGAAATGTACTACGACTGCTAGAGTTTTCGCTTCACGACGGCCACAGCAAGCACCCCCCCCCATTGCTCCTCATGGCCGCCCAACGAGCTTGTTAGATGCCGCCTGACCACAGTTAATGTGGTCAGGCGGTTTTTCATTGCGGTCATGCTGGCTGCGGGCGCCTGGGCCCGCATACGCGCGCGTATGTGAGCACGAATTTGTGCGCGGTTCCGGGCCACTCCCCTGAACAGGGTCATACACCACCACAAAAGGGCCGCGACTCCTGCACGAGTAGAGTTGCACACTCTCCGCCCCAGTCTTATCGATGCAATATTCACTTGTCGATGCGCTATAGCGTGGCCATAAGTGAACAGCGCATCGACAAGTGACAGGGTGGGGAGGATACCGTGCGCATAAGTGCCGGACAGCCGTCGATAAGTGATGAAAAATCGTCGATGAGTGAAGGAAAATCATCGATAAGTGCCAGAAAAGTGGCCATAAGTGCGAGGGTGGCGCTAGGGACAACACGAGGGACGGATGCGAGGGACACCGCAAGGGGGCGGCCACCAGGGGGGGGGATGGACATGCTGCGAAGGTAGGATGCCAGGCAATCACGCCCGTTGAACCAGAAATGTGTCGCAGCTTAATGACATGTGACAAAGTTCATAAACACTGATGCGTGGGAGGATAATTCACTCATCTGTAATCGTTCTCAAAAAGTATCAATTGTGCATGTCGAAGTAGTTATTACGGGCAACTTATTGACGGAAGTTGGGCTCTGTCGCTGTGACCGTCGTAAAGCGGGAATGTCGTGCTGAAAACTGCGTAAACGCCCCTACGCTGTGGTTTTTCCGTATGGTGGTACGCCATACCCCTCGGAAATGGCGACTCGAGAGCCCACGCCGAGGCGATTTGATTGATTCTGGAGAGCATGCATCTGGAATAACTTAAGCCCAGCCGCCGCATAGGGTGGCCGATGAACATTAAGAAGGATTTGAGCATTCTTGACTAACGAAAACGCTGCCAACCCAGAAAACTCAACTCGCATTGATTTTCTCTACCTCAGCGAACCTGACATGGTTGAAGCTGGTGTCACGGATTTCGCCAAGTGTGTTGAGACCATGGAAGAAACCCTGATTCTGCTGGCCGACGGCGACTACCGGATGGCCGGCGCTTCCGCTAACTCCCACGGTGCCCAGATCAACTTCCCGGATAACCCAATCCATGAGGGTATGCCGGCAAATGGCCCTGACCGTCGTTTCATGGCAATGCCCGCTTACCTCGGTGGTCGCTTCAACGGCGCAGGTGTGAAGTGGTACGGCTCCAATGCCGATAACCGCCAGAACGACCTGCCACGTTCGATCCACCTGTTCATTCTCAACGATGCAATTACGGGTGCGCCGAAGGCTGTCATGTCGGCAAACCTCCTTTCGGCATACCGCACTGGCGCTGTCCCGGGTGTCGGCGTCAAGCACCTGGCCGTCGAAGATGCCGAGGTCGTTGGCATCATTGGCCCGGGTGTTATGAGCCGCACCATTCTCGGCTCTGCTATGTCACAGCGTCCGAGCATCAAGAAGGTTAAGGTCAAGGGCCGCTCCCAGGCTTCGACTCAGAAGGCTGTCGATTGGATTAAGAACGAGTTCCCACAGCTTGAAGAGGTCCGTATCGTCGAGACCGAAGAAGAGGCCATCCGCGACTCCGACATCCTCATCGCCGGCACCTCGACTTCCTCCGATGGCCCGTCCGGTTTCCCGTACTTCAAGAAGGAGTACCTGAAGCCCGGCGCGCTGCTGCTCATGCCGGCCGCTGCACGCCTCGACGACGACTTCGTGCGTTCCGACGACTGCAACCTCGTCGTTGACTACACCGGCCTGTACGAAGAGTGGTTCAACGAGAACGGCCCAGACGTGACCTATGAGCGCTTGCTCGGTATTCCGGGTAACCGCTGGTGGGATATGAAGGAAGAGGGCACTCTTCCCGCCGAGAAGCTTGTCAACATCGGCGATATCGCTTCCGGTAAGGCCCCGGGTCGCCAGAACGACGAGGAAATCTTCTGCTACTCCATCGGAGGCATGCCAGTCGAGGACGTCGCCTGGGCCACCGATGTCTACGACAACGCCCTGGCAAAGGGCATCGGCACCAAGCTGAACCTGTGGGATGTTCCGCTGCTGAAGTAGTAGTGACCAGCAAGTTCGATAACACGATTAGTAAGCTCAACAAGCTAGACGCGAAGTAGGCGAGTTTTACCAATGGGTAAGTTCAAACCCAGCAGTGACCAGACAACTCCGGAAGGAATCCAACGATACATCCGGGACAATGACATTCGCTGGGTAGACGTCCAGTTCACCGACGTTCCCGGCATCGAACAGCACCTAACCGTTCCGGTATCCGAGTTTGATGAGGACTCAGCCTATGAGGGCCTCGCCTTCGACGGATCGTCCATTGCGGGTTACACCTCGGTGGATAACTCCGACATGATGCTGCTGCCCGACCTGGACACGGCTTTCATCGACCCGTTCCGTAAGTCGAAGACGCTGAACATGAAGTTCTTCGTCCATGACCCGCACACCCGCGAGCCGTTTAGTCGCGACCCGCGCAATATTGCCCGTAAGGCCGAGAACTACCTGAACGAACTGGGCTTCGCCGATACCTGTAATTTTGGCGCTGAGGCAGAGTTCTACATCTTCGACTCCGTCCGCTACGACTCCAGTTCAAACAAGTCATTCCACGAGGTGGATTCGGTTGAGGGCTGGTGGAACTCCGGGGTGAAGGTAAACCCGGACGGATCGCGCAACCTCGGCCACAAGGTGCGTACCAAGGGCGGCTACTTCCCTACTGCTCCGTATGACCACATGCAGGATCTTCGTGACGAAATCGGCGAGCACCTGCAGGATGTTGGCTTCCATGTTGAGCGCTCCCACCACGAGATGGGTTCGGGCGGTCAGCAGGAGATTAACTATCGTTTCAATACTCTGCTGCACGCCGCCGATGACATGCAGACTTTCAAGTACGTGGTGAAGAACACCGCCAAGTTCAACCAGAAGTCCGCTACCTTCATGCCGAAGCCGTTGGCCGGCGATGGCGGCTCTGGTATGCACATCCACCAGTCACTGTGGAAGGATGGCAAGCCACTATTCCACGATGAGAACGGCTACGGTGGCCTGTCCGACATGGCGCGCTACTACATTGGCGGCATCCTGAAGCACGCCGGTGCAGTCCTGGCTTTCACCAACCCGACGATGAACAGCTACCACCGCCTGGTTCCGGGATTCGAGGCTCCCGTCAACTTGGTCTACAGCCAGGAGAACCGCTCGGCCGCCATCCGAATCCCGATTACCGGCGCAAACCCGAAGGCCAAGCGCATCGAGTTCCGCGCTCCGGACCCGTCGGGCAACCCGTACTTGGCTTTCACCGCCGCAATGATGGCTGGTCTCGACGGCATCAAGAACCGTATCGAGCCTGGCAAGCCGATTGACAAGGATCTCTACGAGCTGCCACCAGAGGAACTCAAGGACGTCCCTACCGTCCCGCATTCGCTGGAGGGTGCGCTGAAGGCGCTGGAGGAGGACCACGAGTTCCTGCTCGCCGGCGATGTCTTCACACAGGATCTCATCGACGCGCATATCCGCTACAAGTTCGATCAGGAGATTATGCCGGCACGTCTGCGCCCGACGACGCAGGAGTTCGAGCTCTACTACGACTGCTAGCATTCGCCCCGTAAAGCTCGCTTAACGACGCCCACACCGCTACCCCACCTAACCGTATTGGGGTAGCGGTGTTTTTAGCTGGGACACGCTGTTTTTAGTCGGCACATTTAGTAGAGCCAGCACCACTGCGAACTAAACGGATTGGGGCTACCCTTGATTGTTATGAACAACAAGTCACTGACCCGTTCCACCAATAACAAAATGGTTGCCGGTGTGCTCGGTGGGTTCGCTGAGTATTTCAACTGGGATGCGACTTTGCTGCGCGTTATATTTGTCGCGTCTTTCCTGATGCCTGGTCCGCAGTTTCTTCTCTATCTCGCAGCATGGATCATCATGCCGAAGGAAACTTACGTATAAGCGCGGTCGACCGAAAAATACCTAAATAGCCATACCTTGGAGTATTTATCTAATGAGCGACGCCGCTCCCGAAAAACCCACCAAGAAAATTTACCGCTCGCGTAATGACCGCCTCCTCGGTGGCGTCCTCGCAGGAATCGCGGAAAGCCAAGGCTGGGATATCACTTTCACACGAATGGTCTACATCATCCTTCCCTGCGTTGGATCGATGATTGGCTGGAAGATTGGCGCTGGATTCCTAGCTCTTTACCTCTTAGCCTGGTTCGTCCTGCCAGATGGCGAGTACACGCTTGACGACGATGCCCGCGGCTCCAACCACGCAGAGAAAGAAAATAAGCAATAAACGTCAAGCTTAATAAGATTGATACCTTTCCGTTACTCGCAACGCCCTCACCAGCACTATTCCAATTTCGCAATCACGCAAATTCGGTAACAAATAGAGCATAGAGTGCACAGACTCGCGCCATTTGACTTGCACAGGCCCCAGAATTACCTAGTGTTCTTTCTGTACGGCTTTGAAGCCACACCATCTTCGAATGTCCGATATTCAAAAGAATTGTCAATTTCTCTTTGAATTTAATTCGGACAAATAGTGGAAGATGCCAATAATTGAATAGGTAACTTAGTTAGCTCTCAAGAAAGTGGTTTTGAAATGCAGAACAAGAAGATGACCCGTATCGCTACCGCAATCGTTGGCTCCGCCGCCCTACTCGGCGGCCTGGCTGCATGTTCTTCCGATGATGCACAGGATGCTGCTAACAACGCCAAGGATCAGGCTGGCCAGGTAGCAACCGACGCCACTGATAAGGCTGGCGACGCTATGGACGGCGCTAAGGACAAGGCCGGCGGCGCAGCTGATGGCGCTAAGGACAAGGCTGGCGAGGCTGCTGATGGCGCTAAGGACAAGGCCGGCGAGGCTATGAACGGTCTGGGTCTGGGCGACGCTGCTGGCGAGGATGTGGCAGAGGCTGACCTGCCTGAGTCCATCACCGAGGCAGCTTCTTCCTTCACCTCCCCGTACGATGCTGAGGCTGGCGAGTTCAAGTCCGCTAAGAAGGTCGGCGACGCAGTTGCCGCTGAATACGAGAACGTCACCTTCGTTGAGTCCCCGGAGACCAACGGTGCACAGCCGCTGATCGGTAAGATTCGCGAGACCTGGGTTGCCAACGGTGCACTGGAAAACGAGATTGGTCTGCCGACCGCACCGGAGTCGGAGATTGAAAACGGCTGGGAGCAGCCGTTCACTAAGGACACCATGAAGTGGACCTCTGAGGACGGCCAGAACTACTCCGACTCCTACGAGAACAAGTAGTTCTACACGAACCGAAAGATTTTGAGCGTGCCGGGTGGCACGCTCTTTTCTTTCCCCCTAGCTAGTTAAATCCCCCTTTCCCCTAGCCAAAAACGCCAGAGGCACCGCGCCGATGTGCGCCAACAATGTTGATATCGACAATCCCCACGGCAGCCATTGATGCAAAGACCGTGGTGGGGCCTACGAACTTAAAACCAGCTTTCTTCAATGCCTTGGCAAGCGCCTTGGACTCCTCGGAGTAGCTGGGCACCTCTTCGATTGAACGTGGCTCGGGAGACTTCTCCGGTTTAAACGACCACATCAACTCGGCTAAGCCGCCGTTTTCACGCAGAGCAATCGTCGCCGCGGCGTTATTGATTACCGCGGTAATCTTCCTGTGATTCCGAATGATTCGTTCATCATTCATCAATCTTTCGACATCTTCGTCATCGAAATCAGCAACCGCATCGGGGTCGAAGTTCGCGAAGGCTTCCTGAAACGCGGGCCGCTTCTTCAGCACTGTCTCCCACGACAACCCCGCCTGAAATACCTCCAGGCTGAGCCGTTCGAATAGTCCTTGCTCATCGCGCACCGGCATCCCCCACTCGGTGTCGTAGTACTCTCTCAGCAGCTCACTGTGAGCAGCCCATGCCGGTCGAGCCAATCCATCCTCACCGATGATGAGCCCATTGTTTTCCGTGTAGTCCGATCCAATTTTCATCAGTCTTTCCAATCCCCCAATTCCGGTTTGACTTAGCTGAGCACCGCAGCTCTTAATTCTTATGCTTGTGTTGACGCCCAACCAGAGCGCCATACACCAGATCCAGCGTCGGCGTTTCCACTTTCGCCTTCTGCCCCATCCGGCGGATTGCGCCAATCTGGGCATCGAGCTCATTGGTAAGACCCGCGGTGTAGTCGCGCTGCATCGACGAGGTGTTGTCGTACCCTTGATCATCAGTAAAGGCCAAGGTCCGCGACACGATGTCCTCTGGCAGCGCAACGCCGCAGGCTCGACCGACTGCCTCGGTTTCTTCAAACATCCGCGTCAAGCTGTCGCGCATTTCCGAACGCAAGTAACCAATCGGACTATCAGCCAGGGCACCTAGGGCACCGAGGTTAGCCACGAACATCGCTTTTGCCCAGATATCGACCCAGATATCCGGGAGCTGTTCGCCACCGAGCCCAGCCATGTGCAATGCCTCGATAACTGCCCCGACCAGGTCATTAGTGGAGTCATCGAATGTGCCGATGTTCAGGCTCATCGGTCCTGGTCGGAAGGTGACTTCTGCCGGGCCAGTGTGGATAAAGAAACCGCGGATAACACCCGGGAACACCTTGTCCTCACCGAACCGCCCCGCTGCCAAATAAGGGATTTCCACCGAGTTATGGGTGGTCACCACTGCTGCACCAGCCGGAACTTGCGGGAAAGGATCGTTGCCCGGCAGCGCCTTGGTCGCCGCAATCACAACATCGACGTCGACGCCATCGGCAGTGAGTTCACCCCAATTGTCGGCTGCTTTGACGGGGATAATGCTGCGTTCCCCGTGCTCGTCGATAAGCGTGAGCCCCACCTCACGAAGACGTGTCAGGGTCTCGCCGCGGGCGAGAAAGACGACATCATAACCCGCTTGCACGAGGCGACCGCCAAACCAGCCGCCGACAGCTCCTACACCTAAAACTCCAATCCTCATAGCTGCCACCTTACGACTTCCGCACTGAGCGCGAAATAGGTTGCATGCGGTTGTCCACAGGCAATCCAGGCTATCCCCAAATGTGAAATTTGAGCTTGAATTACTACCTTGTCAAAACTATGTAAAGCGGAGTAGGGTCGAAGTTAATAGATATCAACCCAGGGTTGTTACTCTTTTGAGGCAAGACCTGAGGCCCACAGTTTGTGGCGCCTCGGGTCTTTTTGCGTTTAACGGCCCTGCTTACTGTGAAGGAAGGTCACGATGGGGTCGTCAAAAGATTCCAGCGCGAGGGCAATAGTTGAAAACCTCGGTGGACCCGGAAACATCACAAGCATGACGCACTGTGCGACGCGTCTGCGTTTTGAACTCGGTGATGTCTCCAAGATCAACGAGGACAAGATTGACAAGGTGCCGGGCGTACTCGGTGTCGTTCACCAGGGCGATAACCGCTACCAGGTCATCTGTGGCGGTGGCGTCGAATCGATGTACACGGCCATTAAGCACCTACCGGAAATGAAGGGTGCCGGCGCAGTCGCCACTAAGTCCGACGCAGACGTTAAGGCAGAAGCTCGCTCGAAGGCACGCGGCAAGTACTCCTGGCTGGACAATTTCTTCGAGTACCTCTCGGATTCCTTCCGCCCAATCCTGGGCGTGCTGTTGGGTGCATCGCTGATTATCGCGATTGCGGCTGTACTCGACGGCCTGAACATCGTCGACTTCCGCGCTGAGGATAAGTCCGCCACCTGGATTTTCGTCGATGCCATGTGGCGCAGCGTCTTCTACTTCCTGCCAATCATGGTCGCCTACAACGCAGCGAAGAAGCTGCGGGTAGATCCATGGCTGGGCGCAGCCATCATGGCTGCCCTAATGACGCCGGAGTTTATGAGTCTGCAGGATACCGATCGCTTCTCGGACACCATCAAGACAGTCAACGAGGAACTCGGTACCGAAACTTTCACCGCCAACATCTTCGGCCTGCCAATGCAGCTCAATGACTACGGCGGACAGGTCTTTGTACCGCTGATCATGGTCGCCATCCTGGCAGTGGTCTACCACGGTTTGAAGAAGATCTTCCCGGAGAATGTGCAGATGGTCTTCGTGCCGTTTATCTCCATGTTGATTATGATTCCGCTGACCGCTTTCCTCATCGGCCCACTGGGAATCTGGCTGGGTAACGGCATCGGCTCCGGCCTGGCATGGATGAACTCGAACGCACCGTTTGTGTTCGCAATTCTCATCCCGATGCTCTACCCGTTCCTGGTGCCACTGGGTCTGCACTGGCCACTGAATGCGCTGATGCTGGTCAATATCCAGACTCTCGGCTACGACTTCATCCAAGGCCCGATGGGTGCCTGGAACTTCGCCTGCTTCGGAGCAACTGCCGGTGTGCTGGTTCTTTCCATGCGCGACCACGACACTCAGATGCGCCAAACTGCAACGGGTGCACTCGCTGCCGGTCTCTTCGGTGGTATCTCCGAGCCGTCCCTCTACGGTATTCACCTGCGCTTCAAGCGGATTTACCCGCGCATGCTGCTCGGCTGTTTCGCCGGCGGTCTGACTATCGCCATCCTGTCGGCTCCGTTCGGTGGTGTGACAACCAACGCCTTCGTCTTCACCTCCCTCATCACCACTGTCGTGTTCAAACCGATGTGGGTCTACCTGATTTCCGTCGCCGTGGCATTCTTCGTCGCCATGTTCGCCATCATTCTCACCGACTACCGCACGCCGGAAGAGAAGGCTGAGGCCGAGGCCGCACGCGCCGCAGAGCTTGACGACGAACCCAGCGACGCCACCCCACACGCTGCCACCAGTGGCTCCGATTCGGCTCCAGCTGAGGCTTCCGGTGACGCTGGTACCAACGCCGAGGCTGCCGCACCGGCTGCTGCGGCAGCTGGCGCCGGTGGTGTCGCAACTGCCGTTGATACCAAGCCTGTACAGGTGCAGGCCCCGGTTGCCGGTGAGGTTGTCAGCCTTGCTGAGGCCGGCGACGCGGTCTTTGCCTCCGGTGCTCTCGGTGACGGTGTCGGTATCAAGCCAACCAGTTCTACCGTGGTCGCACCCGTATCGGGCACGTTGATGACTGTGGCAAAGACCGGTCACGCCTTCGGTATTAAGACCGATGACGGTGTAGAGGTACTCGTCCACGTCGGTATCGACACGGTCAAGATGGCCGGTGAAGGCTTCGATGTCCAGGTTTCCAAGAAGCAGCACGTCGAGGCCGGCGATGTTCTTGCCGAGGTCGATTTCGACAAGGTCAAGGAAGCTGGCTACCCAACCACGACACTGATGACCATCACCAATACCAAGAAGCTGACCAAGGTTTCCCCGGTCACCGGCATCTCCGTCCAAGCCGGCGACACGGTCATCGAAGTTCAGCCATAATTGATTTCTAGAAGGCATACCGGCCTGAAATCCCTCAACTTATGGAGGAGTTCACGGTTACCGACATGGAAATCCTGAGAGTATTCAATAACAACGTGGTTCTGGCCAAGGACGCGACCGGCGAGAAAATCATCACCGGCCGCGGCATTGGCTTCAAGGCCCGCCCGGGGCAGCCGGTTGATTCGAGCAAAGTTGTTCGCATCTTTGTCCCAGCGGAAGGCCGTGATCCGGACCATATTGCCACGATGCTCACAGAAATTCCGCTGGCTCACATGACTCTTGTGACCGATGCGGTAACCGCAGCCGGCCTGCCGGAATCAATGACGAAGAACGCTTCCCTCCTTGTGGCGTTAGCCGATCACATTGGTTTCGCCATCATGAGGGCAGCTAACGGGCAGCGAGCAGATTACCCGCTGCTCGCGGAAGTCAGCCAACTTTATAGTGAAGAATACGCGCAGGCGCAGGCGATTTTGTCGCATATCAATCGCGCTCTCAATGACCGTCGTATAGCACCATTGCCCCGTTCCGAAGCAGTGGCTATTACGTTGCACCTGGTCAACGCCGGGTTTGCCACGGGTGATTTGAGCTTCACCTACACCATGACGGGCGTCCTGCAGCAGCTGCTCACAATCATTGAAAGTGATTTTGGCATCACGCTGGAGCCAGAGACTGTCAATGTGGGGCGCTTCATCACACACCTGCGCTACCTGTTCGTCCGGATTGCCAAGCATGAGCAGTTGAAAGATCACTCCTCCGCTATTGGCCAGGCCATCCGTGACTCCGCCCCAGAGGCGTTTCGCTGCGCACAGCGTATCTCCGCAGTCATTGAACTGCGTCTGGGGTCGGGGTTGACGGAAGACGAAGTTTCCTACCTCACCCTGCACATTGCACGCATTGTGCAGGCAGCGGCTGTATCTCCCACCGCCTCCAGGGTTTCCCGGAGCGTGCGCGACGTTGATGCTAAGCAAGCACCAGCGGGCGGCGCACCAGCGGTGGGGTGTACAGGCACTGTGCCTGAGTCAGAAAATTTCACATATTCGACCCGAAAGGATTCAACCATGATTACTCGTACCGCTACCATCGGTTCCTCCGTAGGCCTGCACGCTCGCCCGGCTTCCCTGTTCACTCAGGCTGCTGCTGAGTACGACTACGACATTGTCATTTCCCTAGACGACGAAGAGGCCGATGCCGCCTCGATCCTGGAGGTCATGACCCTCGGCGCTAAGCACGGCGACGAAGTCACGCTGAGCTGCGAGGACGACTCCGCAGCTGCAGCTCTGGACGAGCTTGCAGCCATGCTCGAGCGCGACCTTGATGCCGAGTAAGCCCAGCTAGAACGCTCCTGGATAACACCACGGCACACCACGACCGACGAGTATCCCCGCAGAGGTCCCGAAAAGGAGATCGGAAGCAATGAACGAGCAGCACACTGTCATCTATGGCATCGGTGTCTCGACCGGTACGGCCAGCGCTGAAGTAGTAAAGGTACTCCCCGCCCCGGGAGTTGATACTCAAGAGCCGTCGTCGACCGATCCCGTCGCCGATGGTGAGCGCGTCCGCGCGGCGATGGCCAACGTCGCAGAGTCGCTGAAGAAGCAGGCTGAGCACTCCAGCCCGCAGGCACGCCCGATTCTGGAGGCCACTGCGCAACTGGCTTCCGATAGGGCGCTCGCCAAGGCCGTGGTGAAGAAACTCAAGGCAGGCTCCGGCATCACCCAGGCCGTTCACGATGCCGTTGAAGACTACGCGCAGCTCCTAACCAGTCTCGGTGGCTACATGGCTGAACGTGTCACCGACCTCTACGATGTTCGCGACCGCACAATTTGCGAGCTGCGTGGCCTGCCAAAACCGGGCGTCCCGGATGTTTCCACCCCAACTATTCTGCTTGCCGACGATCTCGCGCCCGCCGAAACCGTGGGTCTTGACCCCGAGTTTGTCGTAGGCATTGCCACCGCCGGTGGCGGGCCGACCAGTCACACGGCTATCCTCGCAGCACAGCTGGGCATTCCAGCCGTCGTTAAGGCGAAGGGCGTCATGGAACTCGAGGCCGGTACCTTCGTCGCCATTGACGGCGGCGCCGGTGAGGTAATTGCGAATCCGACCGCCGATGAGGTCGCCGCGTTGGAAGAGCGCGCTCGACGCCGGGAAGCAGCCCTGGCGCAGTCTGTGGGCGCAGGCAAGACCGCTGATGGGTACCCCGTGAATCTGCTGGCCAACATTGGTACGGCGGAGGATGGTGAGTCTGCAGCAGCGCAGGACAATGAGGGCACCGGCCTGTTCCGTACTGAGTTCCTTTTCCTCGACCGCGACAAGGCTCCGAGTTTGGAGGAACAAACGGAAACCTACACTCGTGTGCTGAAGGCATTCGGTGAGCGACGCGTGGTTGTGCGCACGCTGGATGCGGGTGCGGATAAGCCGCTGAGCTTTGCCGACCTAGGCGAGGAAGAAAACCCGGCGCTGGGTCGCCGCGGACTGCGCCTGTCGCAGGCTCGGGAAGATTTGCTGGATACGCAGCTGGATGCACTCGCCGCTGCGTTTGACGCCACCGGCCGTAAGGCTGACCTGCGGGTTATGGCTCCGATGATCGCAACGGTCGAAGAAACAAAGTGGTTTGCAGACAAGGCACGGGAGCGTGGCCTGCCGAAGGTCGGCATCATGATTGAGGTCCCCGCAGCAGCAATTCGCGCGAAGCAGCTGCTGTCCATTGTGGACTTTGCCTCCATTGGTACTAACGACTTGTCGCAGTACACTATGGCGGCCGACCGTATGCAGGGGGCTCTGGCGGATCTCCTATCGCCATGGCAGCCGGCTGTGCTGCAAATGATTAAGTCCGCATGCAAGGGCGGCAATGCTACCGGCAAGCCCATTAGTGTCTGCGGTGAAGCCGGCGGTGACCCGCTGCTGGCACTGGTCCTGGTGGGCCTCGGCGTGAGCTCGCTGTCCATGGCTTCCAAGAAGGTGCCGGCCGTCCGCGCCGCTCTCCGCCTCCACGACCGCGCTACCTGCCAGCAGATGGCAGCATACGCTGTCGATGCCGAAACTGCGGCCGATGCGAAGGCCGCAGTGACCGCGCTGGTGGATCCGAAGGTGAAGGATCTGCTGTAGAGCGACGGAATTAGCACTAAGCCTGGCGTACACACGCTGTCAGCGTAAACGTGTGCGCCAGGCTCTTTCTCTTATGTTCGCTGCCCCATCACAGGCAGCAAATTTTCTGGGAAATTTCTTGATTTTCTCTCTCTCGAACGCCCCATTAGGATAAATAGAGTGCCTTCGTCGGCACCACCAACGCCGTCGAAGCCCCTTAATAATTCCAATAAAGACGGCTCATACAAGCCGCAACTTAATTCACGCATCAGGCTCCACCCAGCCCGTGAAAATTCACAATTTCACATTAAGAGTGTCAGTTTTCGACATCGTGGCCTTTCATCTACATGGGCACACGAACTGCAATTGCGCTGTTGTAACGGGCGTTTGCGCCACCGCAGCACAGGCAACAACGGCGTCGCCACAGCAGCTTGCAGCATCGCCCTTGACCTTACGGGCGACACTAATTTAGAAAGAACACAATTCTCATGACCAAGTCGAGCGGAGTGGAGTCCCCGAAGTCTTTCGCTTCCATTATCGTTGTTACAGCTCTCATGCTGTTTTCGATGTTCTTCGGCGCGGGCAACCTCATCTTCCCGCCGAAGCTCGGAGTGGATTCCGGTACCAATTTTGGCCTCTCAATCACCGGCTTCCTGCTCACCGGTGTGGCGTTGCCAGTTCTGGCCATCATCGCCATCGCCATTTCAGGCAACAACCTGCGTGACCTAGCGTTTCGCGCGGGCCGCATCTTTTCCTTAGGCTTCCCGGTAATCGCATACCTTTCCATCGGTGCTTTCTACGCTCTGCCGCGTACCGGTGCCGTGTCGTACGAAACCGGTGTCCAGCCGATTTTCGGCAGTGATTCACTGGCCGTCGCTGCGGCCTTCTACTTTGTTTTCTTCGGTATCGCCTTAGCACTTGCGTGGAATCCGAATGAAATTGTGTCCAAACTGGGCAAGATCCTCACCCCGGCTCTGCTAATTCTCTTGGTTGTATTGGTTGGAATGTCGGCATTCAAATTCGATGCCGCTCCGGCTGCGCCAATTGAGAAGTACTCCTCTACCCCATTTGCCTCCGGCCTGGTCGAGGGCTACCTCACAATGGACTCCATCGCCGGCCTGGCATTCGGCATCATTGTCATTTCTGCCCTCCGCGTCAGCGGTGTCCCAGAGGGCAAGCGTATGGTTCGCGGCACAATGATCTCAGGCCTGTTCGCCGGCATTTTGCTGGCCATCATCTACTTGGGTCTGGGCTATGTCGGCCAGGTGCTGCCGAATGCCGCCTCCTTCGATAACGGCTCGGGCATTCTCGCAGAGGCTTCCAAGCTGGCCATGGGCCAGGTCGGACAAATCGTCTTCGGCCTCATCGTTCTGCTCGCATGTATGACCACGGCTGTCGGCCTGATTGCCGCCACCAGCGAGTTCTTCAACCTGCTACTTCCGGGCATCAGTTACAAGGCATGGGCGATTATCTTCACGGTCATGTCCTTCGTAATGGCAACACAGGGGCTGTCTCAGGTACTGGCGATTGCCGCGCCAATCATCACCTTTATTTACCCGCCGGCTATCACGCTGATTGCACTGACTCTTCTCGACCCGGTCATTTCCTACTCCTTCAAGCTGCATTACACCTACCGCCTGGGCGTCTGGGTTGCCACCATCTGGTCGGGTATCTCGGTGCTCTCCGGTTTGGGTGTCGGTGGTTCTGCTTTGGCGGACTTCCTCAGTCTCGTACCTGGTCAGACCATCGAGTTCGGATGGTTCCTGCCAACTCTGGCAGCGGCGGTGATCGGATACGCAATTGACGTCGTCACGCGAAAGCAGCGCGCAAATCGCCCGGCGAGTGTGCTTGCCGACGAGACCGTTACAGAAGAGGTAGCCGAAAAGGCGTAAAACCACACCCGGTTATTTGCGTTGCATAACGTAAATACCGCACGCTAGAGAAGTAAATTCCATCCGAACAAGGATTGACTATGAGTACCCGAATGCGTTTTACGCAAACGCTCCTATTCCGCGTTATTGTCGCGATTATTCTGGGCATTGTCTGCAGCTTTTTCTTCCCGGAATGGCTGGCTCGAATTTTTGTCACTTTCAATGGCCTCTTTGGTAACTTCCTGGGCTTCTTTATCCCGGTGCTGATTTTTGCCCTCATCACGCCGGCGATTGCCAGCCTGGGCCGCGGCGCCGGAAAGTGGCTGGGTATTACCACTGCTATCGCCTACGGCTCGACGGTGTTTTCAGGCTTGCTGGCCTACGCCGCCACCCAGGGGCTCTACCCTTGGCTGCTCGGCGCTGATCAGGCCGGCACATCGGTGGATATTGATGAGGGCGCGCTGGAGAGCTTCTTCAATGTGGAGATGCCACCGCCGTTTGACGTCATGACCGCCCTGTTGCTGGCTTTCACGGTCGGTGTGGCGATGACCACCGTGAAGTCGGACTCGCTCTACCGCGGTGCGACGCAGCTGCGCGACGTGATTATGAAGATCATCTCGGCGTTTATCATCCCGCTGCTGCCGATTTACATCTTTGGCATGTTCCTGTCTATGGGCATGAACGGCAACCTGACCACGACGCTGTCGATGTTCTTCAAGGTGCTGCTTCTGGCAGTCATCGGCACCGTGCTCCTGTTGGCAATCCAGTTCTCCATCGCTGGCGCCATCGCTGGCCGCAGCCCGTGGACGTCCCTGAAGAACATGCTGCCGGCTTACGCCACCGCACTCGGTACCTCCTCCTCGGCCGCTACCATTCCGGTGACTTACAAGGCCGCGCTGAAGAATGGTGTCTCGGAGAAGGTCGCAGGCTTTACCGTGCCGCTGTGCGCGACCATTCACCTGGCCGGTTCGATGATGAAGATCACCCTGTTCGCGTTTGCTGTGATGTTTATGGCGGACAAGCCGCTTTCGCCGGGCATGGCCATCGGCTTCATTCTCACTTTGGGTATCACCATGATCGCGGCTCCGGGCGTTCCAGGTGGCGCAATTATGGCCGCGGTCGGAGTGCTGCAGTCCATGCTGGGCTTCGATCAGGAGCAGGTCGCTTTGATGATTGCCGCCTACATCGCCATCGACTCCTTCGGTACCGCATGTAATGTCACTGGTGACGGTGCAATTGCCATGATTGTTAATCGCTTTGCCAAGGATGATGTCATCGACCGTTCCGAAGAGCTCAGCTTCGACGCTGAAGCGGCCAATTCCGCATCTTCCACAACCGAGGCCTAACTGGCTTCGGTGCATATGTAAAAATTAAAGAAAACATCCACCGGTCAACCCCGTCGCAATCTTTCAAAAGGCCTTCTTATGGGCCGATGCGGCGGGTGTTGGCATACATGTAAGGGGCCCGCCTTGGACTTCATTTCGACTCGCGACCCAGAGCGCACGCCGCACAAGTTCTCAGACATTCTCCTGGGAGGTCTCGCTAACGACGGTGGCCTCTACCTGCCGGTCGAGTACCCACAGGTTGACGATGCCACTTTGACGCGTTGGCGCTCCGTGCTTGTCGACGACGGTTACGCAGCCTTGGCTGCAGAGGTCGTCAGCCTTTTTGTGGACGACATTCCACTGGAGGATTTGCGCGGTATCTGTGCACGGGCGTACACCTACCCGAAGTTCTCCGATCCGGATATTGTGCCGGTGACGAAGCTGGAAGATCAGCTCTACATCGGTCACTTGTCCATGGGCCCCACAGCGGCATTCAAGGATATGGCGATGCAGCTGCTCGGTGAGTTCTTCGAGTATGAGCTGGCTCGTCGTGGCGAGACCCTGAACATCCTCGGCGCCACCTCTGGTGACACGGGTTCCTCGGCCGAGTATGCAATGCGCGGCCGTGAGGGAATCAGCGTGTTCATGCTAACTCCGGCTGGTCGAATGACCGCGTTCCAGCAGGCTCAGATGTTTGGTCTGCAGGATGCCAACATTCACAACGTCGCCCTCGACGGTGTCTTCGACGATTGCCAGGACATCGTTAAGGCCGTCTCCGGTGACTTGGAGTACAAGGCCAGCCGCCACATTGGTGCAGTCAACTCGATTAACTGGGCTCGCCTGATGGCTCAGATCGTGTACTACGTCTCCTCGTGGATTCGTGTCACTGGCGGCAACGGTGCTGAGGCGAACAACGCGCAGAAGGTCAGCTTCAGTGTGCCGACCGGCAACTTCGGTGATATTTGCGCCGGCCATATTGCGCGCCAGATGGGTGTGCCAATTGACCGCCTGATTGTGGCTACCAATGAAAACGATGTCTTGGATGAGTTCTTCCGCACGGGTGCCTACCGCGTGCGCAGCGCTGCGGAGACGCAGGCTACCTCTTCCCCATCGATGGATATCTCCCGCGCGTCTAACTTTGAGCGTTTCATCTTCGATCTGCTGGGGCGCGATGCTGAGCGCACTGCAGACCTCTTTGGTGTCAAGGTCAAGGAGGGCGGCTTCTCGCTTACTGCTGATCCAATCTTCCCAGAGGCTTCTGCCCAGTACGGTTTCCTCTCCGGTCGCTCGACTCACGCTGACCGCGTCGAGACCATCAAGGACTGCTGGGAGCGCCTAGAGGTCATGGTCGATCCGCACACCGCTGACGGTATTCACGTCGCCCGCGGCCTGGTAGACCAGGTATCCACCCCAATCGTCTGCCTGGAGACCGCCCTGCCGGTAAAGTTCTCCGAGACCATCCTGGAGGCCACCGGACGCGAGCCGGATTGCCCGGAGCGTTTCGCGGACATCATGAATGCCCCGCGCCGCGTTACCGAGCTGCCGAATGATGTCGATGTGGTGAAGAAGTTCATCGACGACAACGTGGCTTAAAACCGGGCATAGCCCAACGTCACCCCCATCCGCGCAGCAGCGATGTGGAATAGTGCCCTCTTTTTTAAGGGCAAACGGCATTATCTTGGGCTATAGGGCTGTTATTACCCCCGTGATTACTCACAATTGTTCACATGAGTTTCACTCGAGTTAATAGCCGTCCTATGCCCCACGCGCCCGCATCTTCCCCGCAGGAAGGTTCCCAAAAGACAACCACGGTCTCGCGGGCGCTGGCCGACACACTGGCCCAGCACTGCGACCACTGCTTCGGTCTCATCGGCAACGCGAACTCCCACTTCACGTCAGCCCTTACTGAATCGGGATTCGGCTACTCCTCCGTCCGACACGAATCGGCTGCTGTCGGGGCCGCCGATGCCTTCCACCGTGCAGGCGGAGGGCTTGCTATCGCGACCGCTACTTGCGGCGCAGGATTCACCAATGCGCTAACCACTCTGGCCGAGGCCCGAGTAGCCCGTATTCCGCTGATTTTTGTCGTCGGCACGCACCCGGAACGCCCACGTCCCTTTGACCTTAATCAGGCGGCGCTCCTCGACGCCCTCGACGTCTGTCATCGCACCGTTACTCCCGAGTCCGCGCTTGACGACGCAAACTTTGCGGTCCAGCACGCACTGAGTTCTCGGCAGCCTGTCGTGCTGCTGCTCCCCTATGACATCCAAGAAGCACCGATTACGGCATCTGCGTCTGAAACACAGTCGACTAATCAGGAGCATCTGCACACCGGCCGACCAGAATGGTTGGAGTCAACTGTCGCGTCGCTGGCCGAGGAACTGCAAACTGCCCGTCGCCCACTCATTATTGCTGGTAGAGGTGTGTTGCTCTCTGGTACCGCAGATCTAGTTCGCCGCATCGGGGACGGTGCGGGGGCACTGTTTATGCACTCAGCGATGGCTCGTCATGTGCTTTCCAGTCCGTGGCAGATTGGCACCGTGGGCGGTTTTGCGCACGCGTGGCAGGTGGAGCTAGCTCGACAGGCCGATGTGGTGCTGTTCCTGGGAGCAAGCTTCAACGCTTTCCAAAACCGTGGCGGCAACATGTTTGCACCGGACGCGAAGATTATCCAGGTTGTCGACGAGCCCCATCCCGCTGCTCAGCCGTCGGTGACACCGCTATTGGCTAAGTTGGAGGAACTTCTGCCCGTACTGGCAGAGCAGCTGGAGAAGTCCCGGGGGTCGTCGTCAAGCACATGGCGTGCGGAGTTGAAGACACTGCCGACGACAGCGGAGGTCGAGTCGCTGACGTGCGCGGATGGCCGGTTGGATCCGCGGGCGTGCCTGCAGTATCTGAATCGTAGCCTGCCCAATCAGCGCGCTGTGTGTACTGACGGTGGCCATTTCCTGGGGTGGGTTCCGAAATATCTTGATGTGCCTGGTCCGCAGCAGCAAGTGATTGTGGGCACGGCGATTCAGTCAATTGGTTTGGGCATGGGGTCACTTGTCGGCCTCGCGGCGGCACGCCCCAAGGACTATTGCGTGCTAGTCGCCGGTGACGGTGGCGGCACGATGGGTATTGCGGATTTACCTGCGGCGATTGAGCAGCTGCGGCGTGGTCGTGGCGGTTGCGTGGTGTTCATTAACGATGCTGCCTATGGCGCGGAGCTGCACCAGTTTGGCGATGTCGGGTTGGACACCTCGTCCATGGAGATTGCCGACTACGACTTCGCCGCAGTCGGACGTGCCTATGGCGCTCACGGTTTCAGTGTCGGCGAACCTGAGGACTTTGCCCAACTCGACGCCTACTTCCATGACGTTTCCAACTCCGATGAGGCTTCCGTTGCCGTAATTGATTTCAAGGTCTCACGGCTGGTGGTCGCGGACTTCGTGAAGGAAGTTCTGGCTAAGGCACAAAGGTAGTTTGCCGCAGGCATGATCGGGGCCATCTAGGCCCCGGTGCGACCCCTCTTCAGGCCGGTTGGTTGATGGGGTCTACAATGTGGCGAGTGGTAAAGCAGCGTAACGGTAAAGATCAGATTTCATCAACAGATCAGCCCGCCACCGCAGTGGCAAAGGACCCGCGCGAGCATGTCACTGGTCGCGCGATTGCCGTCTGGCTGGCGGCGCTGATTACCTACATCGTTGCCATCGTCGGCCGCACCTCCATGGGTGTCGCTGGCGTCGAGGCGCTCGATCGCTTCCATATCAACGCCTCCCAACTCGCGCTGTTCACCGCCGTGCAGGTTGGCGTCTACGCCCTGGCGCAGATTCCGACGGGCATCATCATTGACCGCGTCGGCGCCAAGAAAACGATGGTCGTGGGCGCACTGATCATGGCACTGGGCCAGGTCATCATTGCGTTCACGACATCGTATCCGCTGGCTGTCATTGCTCGTGTGTTCATCGGCGCCGGCGATGCCACCGCATTCCTCGGTGCTATGCGGCTGCTTCCCGCGTGGTTCCCACTGCGCGTCACTCCGCTGTTCACGCAGCTCACGGCTGGTCTTGGCCAGCTCGGCCAGTTCATCTCTGCGGTCCCGTTCCTCGCGATTCTGCACGCCGCGGGGTGGGTGCCCGCGTTCTTGTCGCTGAGCACCGCGGGTCTTCTCATCGCTATCGTAGGCATGATCGCGCTTGCCGACGTCCCGGAGAACTCCTCCACAGCCAAGATGTCACTTCGTAAACGCCGCGCCGCCGAGAAGGCCGCGAAAACGGCTGCCGATGGCGGAGCCTCTGCCGCAGCCGATGAGAAACTAACTATCGGCCAGACTCTGAAGATTGTGACCACTCACCCGGTGTGCTGGCAGGGTTTCTTCACTCACTGGACTGGTTTGATGCATCAGTGCATCTTCACATTGCTGTGGGGCATGCCTCTGATGATGCTAGGTATGGGTCTTAAGCCCTCCGAGGCCAGTGTGGTGCTGGTCGTTAACACGCTGTCAGTAATTATCGCCGGGCCGTTGATGGGCATGGTCTCGGCACGCACCGGCCGCGACCGTATCAAGGTTGTTGTCGCAATCGCGTTTATCAACATGGCCGTCTGGATTGTGTTCCTGGCACCGAGCAACCCACCAGCGTACTGGGCAATTATCGTAGTCAACATCCTAATGGCCGGTCTTGGTGCAATGTCCAACTTCGGCTTTGACTCAGTGCGCGAAGAGGTCGATCGCAAGGTACTCGCCACCGGCACTGGGTTGGCGAATATGGGCGGTTTTGTGGCCACCATGCTCGCTGCACAAGGTGTCGGCTTCCTGCTGGATATTGCAGCTCCCGATGGAAACTACACCTGGGAAACCTTCCGCATTGGCTGGTTGGCTGTCGTCGGTGTGTGGGTGATTGGTTTCGTTGGCCTGCTGGTGGCAAAGCGTGCGGCGGCACGCTTTGTCGCCCAGCAGAGCCGTTTTGAGCTGGAACCTACGGAGTAGGAACTACAGGAAGTCGAGAGACGGAGCGGCTAGAACAGCGAAAGCTGCTCTGGCCCTTCCAGTCCCTCCGAGTCATCCGAGTCCTCCGAGTCCTCCGCTTGCTCGGAGGAGTCTGCGTGGCCGCTATCCTCCGTGCGTTCGCTGCCATCAGTCTGAGCACCATGGGAAACGCGCTCACCGGTGTCAGTTTCGGAGGCTGCGTTCTCCGGGACGTCGTCAAGCGAAGGCGTTGATGCTACGGCCTCACGCTCATACATTTCCTGCAGCTTCTCGGTCTTGGTAATGCGGACTAGCTCGGCGTAGATGACCAGCTTCATAGAACTATTGACCAGTGGCCCCAGCTGGGAAAACAGGACATCGACGTCGCCGTCAACCGCGAGGCAAGCGCGACGCAGGCTCTCCTCGGAAATAATCCAGCGAGAAGTTTCCGCGCAGGTTTCGCGGTCGCCGATGAAGTCCAACGCGAGGGCAACCTGGTTGCTGGCGACGCCATCCAATGTGGCAGCCAGGCGCTCGTTAGGTGCGGCATCCTTGAACAGGCGGGCAATCTGGACTGCCTCCGCCGTCGGCACCTGGCCAGCGGCATACTCAGCGATGAGTTCGGCCATGCGCTGAGCACCGACGTGCTGATCAGTCAGCCAGATGTCGTGCAAGGCATACATGATGGCCATGGCTTGCCAGGAGGCGTGCCCATGATAGAGAATGCCCAAGATGCCGGCCTGCTCCAGCAGCCAACCGACCATCGCTTCCCCATCGGCGCCATTGCGAGCGCAGAGGTTGTCGACATTCCAAGCCATATGCCCTTCGACGCAGCAGCCATAGAACTTCTGATCTTCCTCCAGCTGCGCGGCCAGTGACACTACTTCACGCGCGGCATACGGGTAGCCGTAGGCAAGGGTGGCATGCGACAGATCATCGACGCCCATGGTCACCCACGGAAACTCGCCGTGCCACGGACCGCGACCAACGAGGAAGCCCGCCGCGAGATACGCCCATCGGGTCGAGGCATCAGCGTTGTACCAGTACTGCAGTGCGCGCGGCGTCGGATGCCCGCTGTCAGCGTGAATCAATCCCGCGTTGACCAGCATCTCCACAATCCAGGGCGCCGCGAAAGCACTCGCCCCTATTGACGCTGCGAAGTCCTGAATCCACAGCAGGCTCGATTCCTCATACATGTGCAACGGGTCCTTCAGACGTCCGTCGCCGCTGCCCGCAGCATCCATAAACGCCGAAGCAAACGCCACCGCAGCCACCGAAGCTTCGGTCAATTCCTTTGACTCCAGCGTTGCCGGGAAAGACTCCGTCGGATGCGGCTTACGAATCGACCACATGTCGCCCTTGAGCGCCAACGCGACTGCGCCCACCAGGCGGGCAACCACTGTCGATTCGTTGCGTGCTTCCGATTCTTGCTCAAATGTCGGCATCGCCGGTTCTTCTAGCACAGTCAGCAGCAGACGCTCTTCGGCCCAGCGCACCGCGTCGGCACGTAGTTCAGACCACATATAGGAGGGCAAGTACTTCTCGTCGGTTGCCATCCAGCGCAGCTCATTGCGAATATCCACCGGAGCTGTCATCACCAGAGCCCGCACCTTCACCGGATCGCAGAGGAAGCCTGCAATGAGCTCCACCTGGCGAGCCTGCACATTCCGCACCGTTAAATCGCTGGCGTTCAGGGCTCGCGGTGTGCCCTCTCCCGGCGCGTTATCCGGCTCCAGCCCCATGCGCTCCATACGGCGACTCAGCACATCCGCTGGCATATTCGCCACTAAGTCGGCGACGCGGAAGCTAAGGCTCGGTTCCGCCGGGAACACCTCCGAAATATGTGGCGGCACATGCCACACGCCCGCCGGTTCCTCCCACACGAGCCCCTGGCGCTGGCCACGGCGTAGCACATGCTCAAGCTGCTGCTTGCCGACGCGACGACGCTTGCGGTCAACGCCCTTCGGCGTATCGTGCGCCATCACGTCCGCATCCGATGCCCAATAGGCCACTTCTGTGAGGGTATCCAGCGATGCGGAATCCTCCAGAATATGAACCAAGTGGGCCACATCGAGAACATCGGGATCACAAAAAGACAGCGCCGTATGCGCTGAATCCTGTGACATCAGCAATTCCACCGCCTCTTGCCCAGCAGCTGAGGTATCAGCGGCTGGGCACGTGCGGCTCAATAAAAAACGCAGGTCAGTGCCATCGAGGTTGAGAATGAAATCCTCATACCTAGGGCGTACCGAGTAATCGACGTTGCGTTCCATAGCCCACCATTATGCCCGGTCGCCGTGCTAAGACAAAGGCTGCACCCCGCTGCCACATATTGAGCCTCGCAGCGAGGTGCGGCAGACCTCTGCCCGGCCTACTCGTGGTCGGGGTTCTCCTCACCCCAAAACACACGATTGACGACACGGCTGGAGTGACGAGTCAGACGCAAATAGTGCTCAATAAAACCGTTGGAATCCGATGCCTCCCACCCCGCCGCACCGGCGACCTGAGTCAGCTGACGCCCCGGCTGGGGCAGCTGATCCGTGCGCTTACCACGGGTGAGCACCAGCGCATTGCGAGCATTCGTCGCCATCAGCCAGGCATCCCGAAGTGCGTCGGTATCCTCCGCATCTAGAATTCCGCGGTCTTTCAGCACTTCCAGACACTCCAGCGTCGACGTGTTGTGCAACTCCGGCACCTCGTGGGCATGCAGCATGATTAGCAGCTGCACAGTCCATTCGATATCGGTCAGTGCACCGGAACCGAGTTTGGTGTGGGTACGGCGATCGGCTCCGCGAGGCAGTCGCTCGGAATCAACACGCGCTTTCATACGACGGACATCGCGGACCATCTTGGCATCAGCTCCGCCCTGTGGGTACCTCAGCGGATCGATGGCCTTAAGGAAGCGGGTGCCCAGGTCTTTGTCGCCGGCAATCCAGGTAGCCCGTAGCAGTGCCTGAATCTCCCAGGTTTCACCCCAGCGCTCGTAGTAGGTCACATAGGAATCCAGGGTCCTGACAATCGGGCCCGAGCGTCCTTCTGGGCGCAGGTCCACGTCGACCTCCAATGGCGGGTCCTGGCTTGGCTTTGCCAGCCGACGACGCAACGAGTCACAAATCCTGGTTGCCCACTTGACCGCCTCGGAATCGTCGACAAGCGGCGCTCCATCGGCGTCCTTGCGGGGTTCACAGATGAACATCACGTCGGCATCGGAGCCGTAGCCCAGTTCAGCACCGCCGAGTCGCCCCATACCGATTACGGAGATAATGCCCGGGACCTCCGAGTCAGGATGCTCCAGCGACCACGCACGGATTTCGGCGGCGAGGGCAGCTTCGAGTACGTTGTCCCACACCATCGACAGAGAATGACAGACCTCTTGCACATCCATCAGTCCGAAGAGATCTGCGGAGGCAATGCGCGCGAGCTCTGCACGGCGCAACGCACGTGCCACACCAATGGCCTTAGCTGGACTGTTGTGACGAGCAGCCGCTGCGACCAGCGCACGCCCGACTGCATCGGAGTCGGTATTCAGTAGCTTCGGCCCGGACGCGCCGTCGCCGAACCGTTTAATTACGTCCGGCGCACTCATAATCAGATCAGACGCGTACGGCGAAGAACCGAGCACCCGCATCAACCGCTGGCCGACGACGCCCTCATCGCGCAGCGTACGCAGGAACCACGTTTCGTCGTGGAGCTTCTCAGAGAGCTTGCGATAATTGAGCAGACCCGCGTCGGGGTCTGGCGTCGACGATAGCCACTCCATCAGCGTCGGTAGCAGCATCGCCTGAATACGCGACTTGCGCGAGGTGCCCGCCGCCAGCGCAGAAAGATGCTCGTAGGCGCGATCCGGGTACTGATAGCCCAGCGCGGCCAGCTGGCGCTTTGCCGCATCGGCCGATAGCTGCAGGGTTCCAATGTCCTGCTCCACCACGGAGTTCAGCAGTGGACGGTAGAAAAGCTTGTTGTGCAGGGAGCGGATCTGTGAGCTGGCCAGTCGAACCTGCTTGGCCAGCGGTTTGCTGGCATCGGTGCCGCCCTCACCGACGATGCCAGAGGCGCGACCGAGCCACTGAAGAGCTTCGGTGTCGTCGTCGGCAGGCAACAAATGCGTCCGCCGCATCTTTTGCAGCTGCAGGCGGTGCTCCAGCAGACGGACGAACTCGTAGGCGTTAATCAGCGCGGCACCGTCTTCGCGACCGATATAGCCAGCCTCGACAAGTGCGTCGAGTGCCATCACAGTTGGCAGCACGCGGAGGCTATCGTCATAGCGACCATGGACCAGCTGCAGCAGCTGCACCGCGAACTCGACATCACGCAGACCACCGCGACCGAGCTTGAGCTCTCGGTAGCGAAGCTCTTCGGGGACGTTTTGGACCACACGGGCGCGCATGCGTTGAACATCATCGACGAAGGATTCCCGCTGAGAGGCGGTCCACACCATCGGAGCTAGAGCATCGATGTATTCGCGGCCCAGCTCGATATCGCCTGTCATCGGCCGCGCCTTCAGTAACGCCTGGAACTCCCAGGTTTCAGCCCACCGCTTGTAGTAGGCGACGTGGGAATCCACGGTGCGTACGAGTGCACCCGACTTACCCTCCGGTCGGAGATTCGCGTCGACCTCAAAGAAGCAGTGGCAAGAAATCCGGATAAATTCGCTGGCCAAACGGGTGGCTCGGGCATCCGCCGGCTCTGCGACGAAAATGACATCCACATCGGAGATGTAGTTCAGCTCTTCCGCACCGCACTTGCCCATGGCGATTACGGCCAGGCGTGTTGAGACCGGCGACGAAGGAAAGACCTGTTGCACCGCGACAGAGAGTGCAGCCGTCAACGCCGCATCAGCCAGATCACTGAGTGCCTCCGAGACCTGACGGAATGGGACTTGTGGCTGTCCCGGACGGCGAGGGCCCCGTGGGTACGTGCCAGCCAAGTCGTAGCACGCAATACGCATAATCAAGTCGCGGTAGGCGCACTGCATCGCAACTTCGGCCTCACGGCCGGTTAGCTTCGCACGGTACAAACCGGGGCCTTCAAGCGTGGCGGGCGCAACGACGGGGTTGCGATACTCGGGATCCTCCTGCTTTTCCAGACTGGCCTCATCAGTGAGTTCGATGACCTCGGGCACAGCCCCGACGCTGGAGAGCATCTCGCGGAACATGTCTGCCTCAGTTGGAAACTCAGCTTGGAGCAGAACCCACTTTTCTGGGTGTGCAACCAGGTGATCGCCCAGTGCACTCGAGCCGCCGAGCAGCGCAAACATACGCGTACGTAGCGGCACCTGCTCGCGCATGGCTTCATCGAGACCGGACCAGGTGGCCCAGTTCTCCAGCTTTCCCTGCTGCTCCAGCTCGTCGAGAGCGCCTTTCAGCCGCACTAGCGCCATAAGCGCCAGCTTGGGGTCGCTGGCTCCGGCAAGACCCCACAACAGATGTAGGGACTCCTCGTTGTACCACCCCAAATCTTCCAGGTCAGCCCGCGTCCGATCGTCATTACGCAAGCCCAGCGCTGCGGGCCGCGGCACTGATTGGCGAGATGTGCGAGGTCGATTCATCACCATTGAAACTGGTCACCCAAAAAACAAATTAAAGACGAAAAAGGAAGGGGGCGGTACGGGGAAACTAGTAATCCAGAGTTGTGCGCAGCTCCCACTGCGTCACCTGACGCTGGAACTCGCGCCACTCGCGCCACTTATTGAGCAGGAAGAACTCGTAGACATGGTCACCGAGAGCATCGGCCACCAGATCGGAGCGTTCCATCTCCTGCAGCGCCACCTCCAGGGATGTCGGCAAATCGCGGTAGCCCATCGCACGTCGTTCCCGCTTGGTCAACTCGGAGATGTTGTCCTCTGCCTGCTCCGGAAGCTGGTAGCCCTCCTTAATTCCCTTCAAACCGGCGGCCAAAATCACCGAGTAAGCAAGATACGGGTTACAGGCCGAGTCCAAGGAACGAATTTCCACCCGGCGCGAATGTGCCTTACCCGGTGAGTACATGGGCACACGCACGAGAGCCGAGCGGTTGGCCATGCCCCATGTCGCGGACGTCGGAGCCTCATCGCCAAATGCCGTGCGCTTGTAGGAGTTGACCCACTGATTGGTCACAGCGGAAATTTCGCTGGCGTGAGTCAGAATGCCGGCAATGAAACCCTTTGCGGTGTCGGAGAGCTGGTTTTCATCATCCGGGTCGTGGAATGCATTAGTGTCCCCTTCAAAGAGGGAAATATGAGTGTGCATGCCATTGCCCGGCAAATCCTGGAAAGGTTTCGGCATGAATGTCGCCTGCACACCGTTTTTCATTGCGATCTGCTTAATGATGTAGCGGAAAGACATCACGTTATCCGCCATAGTCAGCGGATCGGCGTAGCGCAGATCGATTTCCTGCTGACCCGGCGCATTTTCGTGATGGGAGAACTCCACAGGGATTCCCATGTCTTCCAACACCGTGATCGCTTCTTGGCGAAAGCGGGGTGCGCGGTCGTAGACCGCCTGGTCAAAGTAACCGCCATTGTCCGTTGGCACCGGCGGCTTTCCATCAGTAGCCAGGCTCTCTACTAGGAAAAACTCAATCTCCGGGTGGATGAACGCGTGGAAGCCCTCGTCGGCAAGCGCCTTAATTTGGCGGCGCAGCACCTGGCGTGGATCTGCCCACGACGGCTGACCATCGGGCATGACGATGTCGCAGAACATGCGCGCGGACGTGATTGTGTCTTCTTTATGCAGACGCGGCATGACCTGGAACGTCGAAGGATCCGGTTGCGCGATAGTGTCAGCCTCGGAAACGCGGGAAAAGCCCTCCACCGCGGAGCCATCGAAACCAATGCCCTCTTCAAAGGAGCCCTCGAGCTCAGCCGGTGCGACGGCAACGGACTTCAGATACCCCAAAATATCGGTAAACCAGAGGCGGATATAACGGATATCTTGCTCTTCGATTGCGCGGAGGACGAATTCCTGCTGACTGTTCATACTTTCCAACGTTACCCAGGTGCCCGGATTCGCGGTACACATTTTGACCATCCGGCGTGGCTAGCCAACTGCCGCGCCCGTGTCATAACCGCTGCCCTCGTGGCCTCGAATTGCGGGTGACTATGGCATGCTCTATTGACATGAGCGGAAAAAAGATTCGTCTGAATAATCTGGCCGAATGGAAGGCTGAGTCTCGCCCCTGGGCAATGCTGACTTGCTACGACTACTCCACCGCGCGCGCTTTTTCCGCCGCCGGTGTCGAGCTGCTGTTGGTCGGCGACTCTGCAGCAAACGTTGTCTACGGCTACGACACCACCACCGAGATCTCGCTGGAAGAAATGATCCCGCTTGCTCGCGGTGTCGTCCGGGGCGCTGGCAACGCACTTGTGGTTGCCGATCTACCCTTCGGCACTTACGAGGCCTCCGATGAGCAGGCCGTGCTGTCCGCCGCGAAGATGATGCGCGAAACCGGCGCACACATGATCAAGATCGAAGGTGGCGTGCGTATCGCCCCGCGCATCCGTGCGCTGGTCAACGCCGGCATTCCGGTCATGGCGCACATCGGTTTCACCCCGCAGTCCGTCAACGCGCTGTCCGGTTTCAAGGTCCAGGGGCGCGGTGCGGGGGCGGACCAGCTGCGTGCCGACGCCCATGCGGTAGCCGATGCTGGTGCCGCGGCCGTTGTCCTGGAGATGGTGCCTGCGGATCTGGCCACCGAGATTACCCGCGAGCTATCCATCCCAACCTGTGGCATTGGCGCTGGTAACCAGTGCGATGGCCAGGTTCTCGTCTGGCAGGATGCCTTTGCAGTTCCGGCCGATGGCCGCAGGCCGTCGTTTAGTTCGGTGTTCGAAGAGGTCGGCGAGATGCTGACCAAGGGAGCGAAGCAGTATGTCGACCAGGTGCACTCCCGCGAGTTCCCTACTGAGGCGCAGAACTTCTCGGGTTAGCTCTTCGATTCGGGGGTAGGATTAGTGGTTATGGCATCTAAGTCTGGTTCTAAGTCCAAAACTCCAACTGCGGCGTTGGAGGTGGAATCTAAGTTCTCAGCTACCCCAGAAGTGGTAGCCCCATCGTTCGATTTCGTTCCACAGGTTGGCTCCACCACCACTGAGGTGCGAAATCTCTCCGCGATTTACCTGGACACGGCGGACCTGCGTCTGACCCGGTCCAAGCACACTCTGCGTCGCCGCACGGGCGGCCCCGATGAGGGGTGGCATCTGAAGGCGCCGGGTACCGGCGGTCGCCTCGAATATGGCGTTGGCCTGGAAGAGGGCTCTGTTAACGGTGAAGGCCGCGATGCTGACTACATCGTGCCTACCGAGTTGCTTGCCCCCGTGCGCGCAATTGTGCGCAATCACCCGCTGCAACCAATCGCGCAGGTAGACAATGAGCGCCACGTCACCACGGTGTTTGCCCTCGATGGCACGCCCATGGCGGAGTTTGCGGATGATCACGTCACGGCGACTTCCTTCCTCGATGGCGGCGAAACCACTACTTGGCGTGAGTGGGAGATTGAGCTGCTCGGGGATTGGGCAAATCACCCGGACGGTAAGGCCGTAATGGCAGCGATGTCCAAGGTCGCTGAGGTGGCTGGCGCCGTGCCGTCGGAAAGCCCTTCGAAGTTGGCGACGGCGTTGGGTGACTCCATCGACTCCGCTCCCCTGCCGCCGGTTCCAGCGAAGCTGCCGAAGGGTACTCCGGGGCGCACTGTGGTCGATGCGCTGGCCGCTAACGTGGCCAAGATGGTCGAGTACGACCCGAAGGTACGCCGCGATGAGTTTGACTCGGTGCATCAGATGCGCGTCGCCACTCGTGAGCTGCGCAGTCATATGCAGACCTTCCACGGCATTGTTGTGGGCGATAAGGTCGCTGAACTGGAGGGCAACCTCAAGCAGCTGGCGGGTGTTCTCGGCGTGGCTCGTGACGCTGAGGTCGTCGCTATGCGCTGGGAGGAGCTGCTGGCCAATCGCGAAAGCGCCGCTTTGGGCGAGGAGCTGCGTGCGAATCTCGTCGAGGATGTCCAGAAGGACTACGACCGCGCTCATCAGCGCGTCATTTTCGCACTCAATTCAAGCGAGTACCTGCAACTTCTCGACGATCTCGATGAGTTCCTCGCCAATCCGCCAATTGCCGCAAATGCGGACGAGGCCGAGGCTGGGGAAAAGAAGTCTAAGAAGAAGGACGAATCGCTTGTCGACGGCGCGGAGAACGCAGACTCCGAGGATACGTCGGCAGCTGGTTCCGAGGTCGCGGCTGAGGCTGATACTGCCGCCGATGCAGCAGCTTCCACGACCTCAGACAAGGCCGAGCCGGAGAAGGTAGCGGCACCGAAGGAACTCGACACCACTGCGGTGCTGCTTGATCACCTGCGCAGCGCGTTTTCGAAGTTCCGTCGTCGCCACAACCTGGTACTCGATGGCCGCGAGGATGCTGACCTGCCAGAGGCAGATTTGGACGAGCGTTACCACGATGTCCGCAAGGCTGCGAAGAAGCTCCGCTACAGCGCGGAAGCTGCTCAGAACGCGGACCTGCCGACCGAGAAGCTCTACGCTGCTTGCAAGAACCTGCAGTCGGTTCTCGGTGACTTCCAGGACACCTGTACTGCGCGCGACTTCGTACTGGCTCGCGCTAAGCGTGCCTCCCGTGCGGGCAGGGACACCTTCGGCTACGGCGTGCTTTACCAGATGGAGTACTACGACGGCCTGAAGGCCCTGGCTGAGTACGACGATGCCGTGGCAAAGGTTTTCAAGGCCTTCCGCAAGATGGAAAAGAAGATTAAGAAGGGCAAGAAGGCCTAAAGGCGTAGAGCCTTATTTTTCAGCTACTCCCCAGTCGTCATCTTCTTCATCCCAGTCGTCGGCCGCCTTGTTGCGCTCGGCGACTTTTTCCATGGCAGCGCGGGCTTCCTCTTCGGAATCGTAGGGGCCCATTCGGTCGTCCCAACCGGTTTTCTTTCCCTGAAACACCGTGCCCGTCGACGGCTGGTAGTACCACTTACTGCTGTTGTCGCTCACGATTTTTCTCCTCTTCCACATCGAGAACTTGTCGAGTTATCAAGCGGTTCTGCCACCGCCAACTCCACACATAAGCAAACTTGCAGAGAGACAACCATTTACCTGCCATGTGCGCTGCGGCGACATAAAATCCCAGTATATAGGTTTGTCACTGTCCCCCGACCCGGGTATTATCGACGGAATTGTTCACCTTAGAACACAAGCGTTGAACGCGAACACTGCACACCAGCACTATGAGTCCGATCTCTGGAGAGGTTTCACCCATGCCCGCCGCACCCGCTGTCGTAAACGACGTCTTCGATGCCGTCGGTTCTAATGCTTCAGTTGCATACGCCCCGGGTTCCATCAACCTGTTGGGTGAGGACTGCGCGTCCTCCGGCGGCATGCTCCTAGCCACCGCCATTCCGGCCTATGCTGCGGTCGGTATCGAGGAAATCGACGAGCAGCAGCTCGTTGTCGTGTACAAGCGCGAAACTACCAAGATGGATTTCCCGGATAGCGTCCCCGCCGCTTTTTCTCAGGTGCCGACCGCTGTCGCGGCTGCCATCGTCGCATTGCAGCACTCGCTGCATCTCGTTCCGCGCAACAGCAACGGCCTGAAGGTCACCATTGCCTCCACTATCGCGCCAGGTCGCGGTTTTGGAGAAGTTCCGGCAATTCAGTGTGCTCTCGCGCTGGCTCTCAATGCGCGTTTTGGCGACCGCGATGATGTGCCCACCCGCACGCGTATTGCCACCGCTATCCACGAGACCATGGTGCAGATTAAGGGGCAATCGTGGCCGCTGTACCCCTACACCACGGCACTGCGCAGCCGCCCGGACAGCCTGCTGTGCATCAACCACTCGGATGAGGCAGTCACGCAGACGGCGTTCCCGCAGTCGTTGGCGCTGACTGTCGCTTACTCCCCCGATGTCACCGGCGGTTCGCCCGACGAGGAGCGCTACGAGTTCTTCCAGCAAGCCTGCGCCGCTTTTGGCGTGCCGACTCTCGCTAGCCTCCCCGACTCACAGGAGCGGGTCGCGGACTGGGTGCGTGCTCGTCACGAGGTGCACCCGGACGACGAAGACATCCCCACCATCGGCCGTGCCATTCAGTGGCTTGACGAAGCCGACGCATCCTCCGACCGCGCCCGCGCAGTCATCGGCCACATCCGTCACAGCGATATTCAAGCAGCCATCGCAGGGGTTTCGCGCGATGTCAGTGAGCGTGGCTCCGCGCCGTCGGCAAGCTCTGTGCTGGGGCAGATTGCCGAGCTGACCGACACCATTGACTGCGAGAAGATTGCCCGTTGTGCGCCATGCCCGGGTGCGTCGCTGGTGATGTGGTCCCACGTCGACGACGCCGATCGGATTGCCTCCGCGCTTAACGACGGCGGTTCCGAGACCATCCGTGTGGAGAACACTGCGGCCGGCGCGGTGGTCGAGTAATAAAGCTTGTGTGAACGAGTCGGCCTATGAGCCGGATTCTGTCCCTCGGCGCTCCTTTCGGAAAGCGCCGGGTGGCGATCATCCATCTCGGTCTGCCATTGCTGACAGCCTGAAGCAGCACACCCGCGAGTATCGGACGGGCAGCCCTCAAACACTCGCGCACGCGCACGACGAAGCATGCGCGATTTTGCCTTGCTCCTGGTGGGGTTTACCTAGCCGGTGCAATCACTTGCCCCGCTGGTGCGCTCTTACCGCACCTTTTCACCCTCACCGGATCTCCACAGCTTTACGTCAAAGACATCGGCTGTGCGCCCGGCGGTCTATTTTCTGTGGCACTATTCCCGCAGGTCACCCTGGGTTGCTGTTAGCAACCACCATGCCCAGTGGAGTCCGGACTTTCCTCGACAGCGGCCTGGACACACTCTGTAAAAGAGGCGTCCGGTTCCGTTAACTGCCGCGATCACCCGGCCGGCTCGCTCGAATGGTTAGTGTACCCGCCACAACCGCAATTCAAATAACCCGCCGTGCTCGGCTGCTAACCACGCAGGTAGCTGGTGTCGTTAATCAGCCGCACTGATGTCGGCCCATCTGCGTAGAACTCCGCGATGGAGAGGCTGGCCAGGTCCAAGTGCAGGCGAGTGAAGATTTCAAAGCCGCAGCCGAGCCCCTGGCGCAGCAGCGACTTGATTGGTGTGACATGGCTGACTACCAGCACATCCGAGGCACCGAATTGTTGAGCGATGCGCTCACGCGCGGCGCTCACTCGGCTATCGACCGTGCGGAAATCCTCCCCCTCCGGTGGCGCCACGGCCGGATCCGCAAGCCAGGAACTGTGCAGCTCAGGGGTGGCGTTGTGAGCCTCGGAGAAAGTCATGCCCTCCCACTGCCCAAAGTCGGTCTCGCGCAGATCCTCTTCAACGTGGATGTCCAGCCCGAGCGCTTTGGCTGCCGCCTCTGCTGTCTGCTGTGCACGACGCTGTGGAGAGGCCACAATCGCCGAGAAACTCATGTTGCCGCTATCGACCAACGTCGCCAGGTGACGTGCTGCCGCTTCCGCTTGCTGTCTGCCCACCTCTGTCAGGTCGGGGTTCGAACGACTTCCCGAGTACTCCCGGCGAATCGACATTGGCGACTGCCCATGGCGCAGCAGCACCAACCGCGTGGGATCCGTAGTCGCACCCGTCCAGCCCGGCGCGCTATCGCGCTTGTCTGCAGCCTGGCTCATTTACGCGCCTTTCACCGCTCCCAGCGTTTCCGCACGCACAATCATCGCGCCACATTCAGGACAAAACGTCACTTCTTCCGGCGCAAGCGTGGTGAATTCATGCACGGTTCCTACATCGAGCTCCATGAAGCAGGAACCGCAGGTGCGTCCGTTTAAGCGGGCAACGGGGATCCCATTAGCAAGCGCTAGACGACGGTAAAGCTTGGCTGCCGAACCATCAATGAGTTTGTCAGCCTCTTCGATTCGGGTCTCTGCGATGGAAATGCGCGCAATGAGGTCAACCTCGGCGTCGTTAAGCCTTTGCTTGGCGGCGACGATGTCATCGTGCGCCTCGTCGGCGTCGTATTCGTGCTCAGCGTCGACCTGATAGGCCTCCTGCATGCGCTCGTACTGCTGGAGTTCCTGTTCAGCGCGTTCGCGGCGGCGCTTGGTGGAGCGCAGGTCATGCTCGAGGTCACGGCGCGTGGATGCGTCTTCTGCGGCACCGAGCGACAGACGATCAGCCTTTTCGCGGGCTTTCAGCTTGTTGATGTCCGATTCCAGCTTGGCAATATCGCGGCCGATATCGGAGGCGCTGAGCTTGGAGCGCGCTGCCTCACTGGCCTGACGGCTGTGCTTTTTGCGCAGCTCCTGCAACTCGGCACGCTCGGGCAGAACGTTCTGGCGGGCGGTGAGCCCATCCAACAGAGTTTGGTTTTCCGCCTTTTCCAACATCGCAACTTGGATTTGTGGACTAAGCCTCATGGTCTTCACTTCCTTGCCTGTGTCGACGATTCTGCCACTGTCCAGGGATCGGTGCGCACCTCAAGGACCTCGGTCGCGACCCCGAGCCTCTCGGCCAGGATCTCTGCGGCCTGGTAGCACCAGGGGAACTCGCTGGCCCAGTGAGCCGTGTCCACCACGCAGAAGTCCGCGGTTCGCAGTGTCTCATCGACAGGATGATGCCGCAGGTCAGAGGTAACGAACGCATCGACGCCCATCTTTGCCACAGTGTCCAGGAAAGAGTCACCTGAACCAGATGCGACGGCAACCGTGCGAATCATCCGCTCCGGATCGCCTGCGCCTCGCACGCCCCATGCCGTTGCGGGCAGGCGCTCAGCCACACGGGCGACGAATTCCTTAAATGGCATCGGCGTATCCAGCGTGCCCACTCGCCCAATGCCCACAGCCTGCTGCGGATCCAAGCCGGTGGCCTGATTGTCCACGATGTCGAAGGCAGGCTCCTCATACGGATGCGCTGCAACGAGAGCCTTGACAATCGCCGCGCGCACGGACCGTGGCGCGACCATCTCCAGGCGTACTTCCTCGACATACTCAATCTGCCCCTCGGCACCGATGAAGGGATTCGCCCCGCTCAGCGGGCGGAACTGGCCGCGGCCGTTAATGCGAAACGCACAGCTGTCGTAGTCGCCGATAGTGCCCGCGCCCGCCTCAAACATGGCTTGCGCGACCTTATCGACGTGATCTGCCGGAACCTTCACTGTCCAGGTATCCAAGCCGGGAGCCGGCTGCGGAGCTAGCGGCGCACCCGGTTCAACTCCGAGAACCGTGGCCAACTGGTCGTTGACACCCGGTCGGGCGCTGTCAGCGTTGGTGTGCGCTGCAAAGAGAGCCACACCTGCCCGAATCAGCTTATGAATAATCCGACCCTTCGGTGTATCCGCCGCCACGGAATTCACACCACGCAGAAGCAGCGGATGGTGCACAACGAGCATCTGAGCACCGGAGGCAATCGCGCGATCTGCAACCTCGTCAGTGCAGTCCAGCGCCAACGCGATGCGACGCACCTCATCCTGCGGGTCACCGCAGATCAGGCCAACTTTATCCCAGCTCTCCGCCAGTGCCGGCGGGTAGGCCGCGTCCATCGCCGCACGCACGTCGGCAACGGTCACCACCGTGTTATTGCCCTCGGCACGGGTCTGCGCAGAGTCCGTCATACATCCATCCCTTCAACATGCATTTCTCTCCAGCTTCTCTTCCAGCGTAGTGAACTCTGCCCCGCCCCATCAGTTCTGCGACAGCAAATCCGCTACTTCCGCAATAAGCCGCCGCACACTCGTCTCGTCCCGCACAGCCAGCCGCCACCACGAACCGTCCAAACCGGCGAAGGTGTCGCAACGCCGCACGGCTACTCCGCGCGCAGCGAGCCGCTGTCTCAGGCGCTCGTGCTTGACGACGTCAACCTCCGCAGCGCCCGGACCATCATGCGTGCTCAGGGCAACCCCCGGGCGTGCCAGCACAAAGGGAGCCTTGGAATCCAACACCTGCCAGCCGGCGGCTACTAACAGCTGTGTCATAGCCTCGCGCTGCTGACCAATCTCAGCGCGGATTTGTGGCAACAGCTCTGCCTCGCGACGCGCGATTGCCGCCATAGCGGTAAGTTGCAGCGTGCCCAGTGGCCAGTGCGGACGCAGTCGCCCCAACTGCGCCAGGAGCTCAGGGGTTCCCAGCGCGTAACCACAGCGCAGGCCTGCGATTGCCCAGGTCTTAGTCATGCTGCGGAAAACGATGACATTATCGGGGATACTGTTCGCTTCCCCCGGCCTGCAATCAGCTAGCGAGCACCGCCGAATAATCTCACCATCGGCGATGTCCATAAATGCCTCATCCACGACCAAGATCCCACAACGGCTGGCGAGCCCCCGCAGGTCATCCGCTGAATGAGCAACACCGGTGGGGTTAGTCGGATTGCCGATGATGACCATCCGACCGTCAAGCTGCTGGGAATGCGGGGAGGAGGCGTTCTCGTGGACGTCGGCAAGCGTAGGCGTGAGCGTGTACGGCGACGGTAGTACCAGCGAATCCACCCCGACTCCCGCGGCGCGGAACGCGGCTTCAGGTTCGGTGAACTGCGGCTGGACGATGGTGGCGGGCAAGCCCAGGTGCGGCAAGAGCGAAAAGCCCTCGGCGACGCCGTGAAGAAGCAGAACCTCGTCGGCGCTGCGATTGTGATTGGCGGCGATGGCGGCGCGGACGTCGGCATCGAGCTGCGCAGACGGATACGCGGCAAGTTCTCCAAGGGACGTGGCAAGCGAGTCCTGCAGCCACTGCGGTGTGGTGCCGTGAACATTGACGGCAAAGTCCAGGTCAGCGCCATGGGCGGCCTGATCGCCGTGATAGCGCAGCGGGTCGTCTAACATGCCATCCAGCCTAATGACCTTTTAGGATGAACAATATGTCCACTGGCCATCGTCCCACTGTCCTTATTGATGTCGACGGCACCATCGCCGATTCTCTCCCCGCAATCGCACATGGATTCCGCCTTGCGTTGGAGGCAATTGACCACCCACTTCCGCCCGAGAGCTTTATCAACACGATCCCAGGCCCGCCAATGGTGGAGACACTCGCATCCCTCGGACTTTCCGACGAACAAGTCGACCGAGCCTTCGCTGTGTACATGGAGCATCAACACGCCGGTGCTTGGCAGCGTGCCGAGATGTTCCCCGGCTGGCCGGAGCTCCTGCGCGATTGGCGGGCAGCTGGTGTCCAACTAGCCACTGCGACGTCCAAGGGCGAGTACTTCGCCCGTAAAACCTTGGACAATTTCGGAGTTCTCGACGCCCTTGACTTCATCGGCGCCGCCAGCGACGACGGCTCACGACAGACAAAGACTGAGGTCATTGAGTACACGCTCAAGGAGTTGGGCATTGAAACCGATGAAGCAGTGCGTCCGCACGGTTCGGTCGTAATGGTTGGCGATCGCATCCATGATTTTGAGGGCGCCGCACAGTTCGGCATCCCCGCCATCGCTGTTAAATGGGGCTACGGCTCGGAATCTGAGTGGGCATCGGCAGCGGCGGTGGCGTCGTCGCCTGGGGACCTGAATCGTGTTGTGCGGGAAATGTTGTATCTTTAAGACTCGTCAACGATTAGTGACAATCCTATTTTTATTTTCCGAGAAGTTTGGTTTTGCCTATTATGCTTATGAACTCGTCGCATCGTACTGAGTCCGTGTACGTCGTGTTTGTCTGCTCCGGAAATATCTGCCGCTCCCCCATGGCTGAAATCATCGTCCGTGACGCAGTTGAAGCCAATGCGCTTGCCGACGATGTCCTGCTCGCCTCCTGCGGAATCGGCGGCTGGCATGTCGGCGAACCCGCCGACGAGCGGGCACAAGCCGAGCTGGAACATGCTGGCTACGATCCGAACCACACCGCGGCACAGCTGGGCGATGAGCACATGGATGCAACGCTTTTCATCGCCATGGATGAATCGCACATCAATGGTCTACTCCACGCTGGCGTGCCAAAAGAGAAGATTCGCCTGATGCGCTCCTTCGACCCGGCATCCCCGAAGGGGGCCGTCGTGGCCGATCCTTACTACGGAGGTCCGGAGGGATTCGTCCGCACTCGAAACGAAATTGAGGCCGCGACGCCGGGAATCATCGCATGGTTGCGTGAGACTCTGGCGCTGGCCTCTGAGCGCTAAGGTTTCAAAACAACCTTTTCTTTTGTTTTGCTGGCATTGCCCCGGTTTCGAAACGCCCAAATCTTATTCAAGATGAAGTTAGCGGGCGTGCCCAAAATAACGCCGATAAGGTTTGCCCAGTAGAGGCGGTTTCTAAAGCCGGTGGAGTCGTCGAAAATATCCACCGGCAGTGCCAGCGGCGAGGTGGGGTTAGTCAGCAGCGTGATGACTACCAGGTTCACAATCAGCGCTGAGATACCTGCAAATAAAAATGGGAAGAACTGCCTAAACCAGTTCGGGCGATTGTCAGTTCGGAAAGTCCAGGACCGGTTGAGCTGGAAGTTCCAGATGTTAGCCACGACAAACGCCAGAGTTGCATAGACGTGGGAGTAACGGATATTCCACCGCGTTCCGAACAAGTTCATAAACACGTCGTGCTCATTGGTGCCCAGACTGAGACCCAACTTGCGGGCAATAATCACGACAATCAGGTTGACAACCACACCTGTGCCGCCGACCAGACCGAACTTGATGAACTGGCGCGAGACTGTGCTGAAGCGGCGTGAAGGCGAGGATTTCGCTGTTTGCGTGCCCACCACGACACCTCTCTTTCCATCTATCCCCGGGTAGATTCCCCGTCAAATACGCTCAAATAACTTTACCCGAAGTTCACTCAATCTCCGCACCACCAATCACCAGCCGCTCTAGTGCCATCCACACCACCGGGTAAGCTCAATGAATGTGTTTAAGAATGTGCGCCAGTTTCTGACCCCTGGATGGGTTCTCACTGCCATTGTCGCCATTGCGTTTTCCTATCTCGCATTTACTGTTCTGGCTCCGTGGCAGTTGGGTAAGAACACCGCGACGCAGCATCGCAATCAGCAGCTTGAGCACTCATTCGAGCTCGACCCCGTAGATGTCAATGAGCTAATGCCCAAGGGCAAAGGGTTCGTCGAGGGCAACGAATGGCGTCGCGTTACCGCCACCGGGTCCTTCCTGCCGGATACCCGTGTGCTATTGCGTAACCGCCCGGTCAATGGAGCCCCCGCCGTCCAGGTACTTGATGTCTTCGTCGCTAACAATGGCGAAAACTACCTGGTCAACCGCGGCTTTGTACGCCCGACAGACTCCAGCACCCCCAATGTTGAGCCAGCACCGAAGGGCACCTTGACTATCTCGGCCTTTACCCGCCGAAACGAGATTCCCGCTGAGACCGCCCCAATCCCCGGCACCCCGCCGCAGGTCTACGGAATCAATACCAAGGAAGTGTCCGAGCTAGTCGACACCGAACTCAACCCCGATTGGCTTCAGCTCTCGGACAAATCTGATGCCGTCATCGAGGCCATTCCACTGCCGACTCTGGAGTCCGGCCCCTACCTCTCCTACGGCATTCAGTGGATTTTCTTCGGCGCTCTCGTGCCACTGGCCGTCGTCTGGTTCATTCGCGCTGAAATCGTCGAGCGCAGACGAGACCGCGCGGAGCAAGAGGAGATGGCTAAGAACCTCCGCGATGCCGAAGCCGCGGAACCAGTAGATGACGCTGATGACTCCGAGGACGCAACACCCGAATCGGACGATGCCACCACTCCCACTCCTCCGCAGGCTAAGTCCGAAGAGGATCGCGCCGCCGAGCTGCACCGCCAGCGCATGGCGCAACGCTACGGCAACACTGGCCACCGCGCCGCAGGTTACCGCGACAACCGATACGACGAGCGTTTCTAACTCTCAGCTCGCGCTTTCACGCGCCGGATACATCCGGCGATTACTGCTGCTCCGGCGCAGCTGAGCGCAACAATATTTTGTACTCGCTTGCTCAGCTCAGCCGCACGCCGAACATCTGCCACCGCAGGTCTCCGACCACTGCCGAGTACCGGGCGCATCTCCACTCCACTGGGATACACCGTCGCGCCGCCCAGCTGCAGCCCCAGCGCGCCTGCAGCGCTTGCCTCCACGACGCCTGCGTTCGGACTTGGGTGGTTGCTGGCGTCTCGTCGCCACGCTGCCAATGCTTGACGACGGTCCGGACCTGCAACCACAGTTGCGATAGCTGTAAGTCTCGCGGGGAGGAACCCGGCGACGTCGTCAAGCCGTGCACTAGCCCACCCGAACTGGCGATAGCGAGCGTTGCGGTACCCCACCATCGCGTCGAGGGTATTGGCCGCTCGATGAGCGACCACACCAGGAGCTCCTGCAATGGCACCCCACATGAGAGTGCCGGTGACGGCGTCGGAGGTATTCTCGGCGAGCGATTCGACGGTGGCTCGGGCGATGCCATCAGCGTCGAGAGCTTTCGGATCACGCGAGCACAGCCACGGCACTAGCGCACGAGCGGCATCGATGTCACCGGAGGTGAGTCGGTCGGCCATGCGTTCACCAGTGCGGCGAAGAGTGGTGCCGCCAAGCGACACCCACGTGACAGCAGCCAGCGTGAGGCTCGGAGCGACTGTGCTGGCCGCAGCGGTTAGCGCTACCGGTGTGGCCACTGCGATGGTGGTGAAAGCTACACCGCACCCTTTGGAGTCGGCGTAGATTCGGCGCTCAAGCTTGCTGACAGCCTGCCCGTAGAGGGCCACCGGATGGTGATTGGTGGGATCTGCGAAAATGCGGTCAAGTGCATACCCCACAGCGATAGCTGCACCGCGCCGCCAGAGTTGTCGGCTCCTGGCATGTGTACGCAATCTAATCAAACTGTCCCTGTAGAACGGCTACGACATCGAGCGGCTCGCCCGCATTTGCAGCCTTGACCATTGCTTTACCGGTGGCCGCGTCGATCATCGGTTTACCATCTCCGCCGATTGCGTAGACAGGAACGCCCGCGAGCAGAGATCCGACAAAAACAATGGTGGCAAGCGATTTTGTAAAACGCACAGACCGGGAGTTTAGCACAAACAAAAATCCGCCCGGATTCTCCATTACAAGAATCCGGGCGGATTATGTCTGTGCGGCGAGAGGGTTTCGAACCCCCGACCGCTGGTGTGTAAAACCAGAGCTCTACCGCTGAGCTATCGCCGCGCTGCTGCGAAACTTTAACACACGGCAAACATAGATTGCCAATTGCGCACTACACACAGCGTTTATGCAGATTATTTCAATAGCTCGGCTAGTAGCCGATTCAAACGGGACAGCGAAAGCCGGCTAGCTAGAGCGCTGCACCAGGCAATTGCCCTGCCAATCCCCCAGACGAAGCGCCGAGGTGTTGGAGAAACCTGCCAGCTGTGCGGACTCATCAATCACGCCAGGATCAATGGCACCCGGCTGACCAGCACCCGGCGTGAGCAACCAAACGCGGCCTTCATCCTCCAAAGGGCGGGAAGCATCCACAAGACCATCGACCAAGTCGCCGTCTTCTTCACGCCACCACAGCAATACGACGTCGACAACCTCATCCGTGTCTTCGTCGAGCAGGTCTGCATCCAGGAAATTCTCGACCGACTCACTGATTGCTGAGTCACAGTCCGTATCCCAGCCAACCTCCTGGACTAGCTGACCTTCCTTGATGCCGAGCCTGCTCGCATATTCATGAGCAGCGCCTGTGGCGTTGACCACTTCCCTTTTCCTCCTCTAGAAAAAATATCCAGCTCGATTTTTCGAGCTATGTGGGGAAATTTTACCGCTCAAATACATTTTTCACAGCTGCAAAATAAGAATTTCCCCAAAAAGGTGCAGTTTTCGCAATGTTCGTCGTAAAGCGGAGCGGATTGTTCGGTGAAAGCGTGTGCAAGAAACGGCTAGGGGCACAACAAACGATTCAGACGTAGAGTGGAGAAAAATAACCTTTGCCTTTCCTTCAGGGACTGAAAGGAGCTCACAATGTCCGATACATCGTCAGGCACGCCACAAGCCCACTCTGATGAGTCAAACTTTGCCCTTATCCGTGATGGGGTCGCCTCCTATCTCACGGATGCAGATCCTGAAGAGACCAAGGAGTGGCTTGAGTCTCTCGACGGCCTGTTAGAAGAGGCAGGTCCGGAGCGCGCACGTTTCCTCATGCTGCGCCTGCTGGAACGTGCCACGGCAAAGCGCGTGGCTCTACCGCCGCTGACCTCGACAGACCTCGTCAACACCATCCCAACTGAGATGGAGCCAGAATTCCCAGGCGATGAGGACATTGAGCGCCGCTACCGCAAGTGGATTCGCTGGAATGCGGCAATTATGGTCCATCGCGCACAGCGTCCGGGTATCGGCGTGGGCGGACATATCTCTACCTATGCGGGCGCCGCACCGCTTTACGAGGTCGGCTTTAACCACTTCTTCCGCGGCAAAGACCACCCAGGCGGCGGTGACCACGTCTTCTTCCAGGGCCACGCTTCGCCGGGTATGTACGCCCGCGCATTCCTAGAGGGGCGTCTGACCGAAGAGGACCTCGACGGTTTCCGTCAGGAAGTCTCCCTCGGCGAGGGCAATGGCCTTCCCTCCTACCCGCACCCGCATGGCATGCCAGAATTCTGGGAGTTCCCGACGGTGTCCATGGGCCTTGGTCCGCTCAACGCCATCTACCAGGCACGCTTCAACCGCTACCTGCATGACCGCGGCATCAAGGACACCTCCCAGCAGCACGTTTGGGCCTTCCTCGGTGACGGCGAAATGGATGAGCCGGAATCTCGTGGCGCCATTCAGCATGCGGCGCTGAACAACCTGGATAACCTGACATTCGTCATTAACTGTAACCTGCAACGCCTCGACGGTCCGGTGCGCGGCAACACCAGCATCATCCAGGAACTGGAGTCGTTCTTCCGCGGCGCTGGTTGGAATGTCATCAAGGTCGTTTGGGGCCGCGAGTGGGACGAGCTCTTCGCTAAGGACAAGGACGGCGCACTAGTCGACCTGATGAATAAGTTCTGCGATGGCGACTACCAGACGCTGAAGGCTAACAACGGCGCTTGGGTGCGCGAGCACTTCTTCGGCCGTGACCCGCGCACTGCCAAGCTGGTCGAGGACATGACCGACGAGGAGATTTGGAACCTCCGTCGCGGTGGCCACGACTACCGCAAGATTTACGCTGCCTACAAGAAAGCCTTGGAGACCAAGGATCAGCCGACCGTCATTCTGGCGCACACGGTTAAGGGCTATGGCCTCGGCCATAACTTCGAGGGCCGCAACGCGACCCACCAGATGAAGAAGCTGACGCTCGATGATCTGAAGCTTTTCCGTGATAACCAGCGCATTCCGATCTCCGACGAGGAGCTGGAGAAGGATCCCTACCTGCCGCCGTACTACAACCCGGGCCCGGAGTCCGAGGAAGTGCAGTACATGCTGGAGCGTCGCAAAGAACTCGGCGGTTTCGTGCCGGAGCGTCGCACTAGCTACGAACCACTGACAACGCCAAAGCCGGAAACCCTGAAAAACCTCCTCAAGGGATCAGGTAAGCAAAAGGTTGCCACCACTATGGCGACGGTGCGTGTTTTCAGGGACCTGATGCGCGATAAGGATCTCAAGGACCGCTTCGTGCCTATCATCCCTGATGAGGCCCGCACCTTCGGCATGGACTCCTGGTTCCCGACGCTGAAGATCTACAACCCGCACGGCCAGAACTACACTCCGGTCGACCATGAACTGATGCTGTCCTACAAGGAAGCGAAGGACGGCCAGATTCTGCACGAGGGCATTTCCGAGGCGGGCTCTGTGGGGTCGTTTACCGCTGTCGGCTCGGCGTACGCCACCCATGGCGTGGCCATGATTCCGCTCTACATCTTCTACTCGATGTTCGGTTTCCAGCGCACGGCTGACTCCATCTGGGCTGCCGGTGACCAAATGTCCCGCGGCTTCCTACTCGGCGCCACCGCCGGTCGCACGACGCTGACAGGTGAAGGCCTGCAGCACATGGACGGTCACTCCCAGCTGCTGGCAGCTACGAACCCGTCCGTGGTCTCCTACGACCCAGCATTCGGCTACGAGATTGCTTACATCGTCTGCGACGGTATCGACCGCATGTATGGTCCGGAGCGCGGCGAAGATGTCATTTACTACCTGACTATCTACAATGAGCCGACTTCGCAGCCGGCTGTCCCGGAAGACCTCGATGTCGAAGGGCTGCTTGGCGGTATCTACCGCTTCCGCAAGGCTGAGGGCGACAAGCATGTCAACCTGCTGGCTTCCGGCATTGGCATGCAGGAGGCGCTGCGCGCCGCGGACATCCTGGAAGACTACGGTGTGGCTTCCTCGATTTACTCGGTGACTTCGTGGAATGAGCTGGCTCGCGATGGACACGAGCGTGACACTGAGCGTCTGCACAACCCGGCTGAAGAGGTCGAGGACGCCTTCGTTACCCGCCAGCTGTCCGACACCGATGGGCCGTTCATCGCGGTGACTGATTTCCAGCGTGCGGTCCCGGAGCAGATTCGCAAGTGGGTTCCGGGTGACTACACTGTCCTCGGCACCGACGGCTACGGCTTCTCGGATACCCGTCCGGCCGCTCGCCGCTACTTCAACTCCGACGGCGAGTCAGTCGCTGTTGCGGCCCTGGCCGCACTGGCACGCGCTGGCAAGCTCGACAAGAGTGTCGCCCAGGAAGCAGCCGAAGAGCTGCAGATTACCGATCCAACCGCAACCACTCAGGACGCTGAATAATGACCTCTAGCCTTGGAGATCAGCTCAGCGCCCTATTGGGCACACAGGTCACCGGAGCCGGTGACGCTGACGATGCCTCTCTCAATGCAGCGAACGCGGGCTCGAAGAAGGGTTCCGCCGACGCTGACCTGCCCGCAGGTCTTCACGGCGAGGTCGCGGCAATCGTCAAAAAGATGGCTAACGACGAGGTGGAGTCCCTAGAGCTCTCCACTTCGCTGACCGACTACGGCTTTGACCGCTTGAGCGTCGTAGAGTTGGCTGTCCGCTGTGAGGAAGAGCTGGGAGTCCGCATTGAGGACGAGGACATTTCCTCGTTTAAGACCCTTGGCGATGTAGTTGACTACATCGCCGCCCGGCGCGGGTAGAGCTGCAGCACGTTAGCTGCCTCTACCCCACCGAGGTCTGCGTTGCCAGCGGTCGAGTTGCCGCTGGCACTGTCGGGTCCGGCAGGGGTGGACGTCGTAAAGCACTCTTCGGGGGCGTAGCCTGCCGTCATCATGCGCATCGGCTCTAGCACGCGGTCCCACGGCCCGCCGATGGCCGCGTCGAGGGTTCCTTCGATGTCGCCGCCGCGTGCCATGATGGAACGCAGCGCATCTTCGTTGACCACGATGTTTCCGGCGGCATCGGTCTGTCCGGCGAAAGTCCCCAGCTGCGGGGTATGACAGTAGCGCATGCCATCGATGGCGTAGCCGTCATCATCCACGGCTGGGTCTTGCGCCAGCTCGAAATAGAGGCGCGGCCACCTAGCCAGGTTGTCCACCAGTGTGGCGATGGTGTCAGCACTTGCAGTGAAAGGCACCTCGGCGCACAAAGTGGCATCCTGGTCGGTCGCACGCCAAATATCCCGGCCTGGCTTAGTGCCATCGGGCATGCTGAGTCGGGCCAGCGCCCACGTGATGTGTGGTTGCAGCGGCCCTGGCATGCTGTGAATCCACAGGACGCCTGAAAGTTGGGTGCGCATAGACGAAGGTCCTCGGAAAAGTTGCGGTCAATTGGTGTAAGACGAGATTCGTCTTCCCCTACGAACTCATCCAACGACACTTGCCACACTGCAGAAAAAGCACTGCGGTAAAACAACACTTCTGAGGTTTGCGTTGCACGTGTTTATGATTGTTATTTCCGAGACGGCTGCTGGCAACCCTCAAGTTGTCCTTAATCCCCCAGATGTGATTTAGGGTTAAGTAAAGAAAAGTGTGTCCGCATGCCACCATAACCCCAGACCACACACCACAAATCACCAAAGAATAGCTC
>NZ_JASPJR010000030.1:0-2297 GCF_030232065.1 Corynebacterium sp. MSK032
AGAGCACGGCAGTGAGACTGCGGGGGATAAGCTTCGTAGTCGAGAGGGAAACAGCCCAGATCGCCGGCTAAGGCCCCTAAGGGTGTGCTAAGTGGAAAAGGATGTGGGATCGCGAAGACAACCAGGAGGTTGGCTTAGAAGCAGCCATCCTTGAAAGAGTGCGTAATAGCTCACTGGTCGAGTGGTTCTGCGCCGACAATGTAGTGGGGCTCAAGTACACCGCCGAAGCCGCGGCAATCACCTTTTTGGTGGTTGGGTAGGGGAGCGTCGCGTGACTGCTGTGAAGCGCTGGGGTAACCCTAGTGTGGAGTGTGCGCGAGTGAGAATGCAGGCATGAGTAGCGAATGAGGAGTGGAAAACTCCTCCGCCGAATGACTAAGGGTTCCTGGGCCAGGTTAATCCTCCCAGGGTGAGTCGGGACCTAAGGCGAGGCCGACAGGCGTAGTCGATGGATAACGGGTTGATATTCCCGTACCCGTGTGTCCGCGCCCATGGTGAATCAGGGATACTAACCCACCTGAACACGCGCCGTTTACTAGCCTTTTAGGTTGGTTGGTGTGTGTGATGCTGGGGACCTGAACTGGTAGTAGCCAAGTGATGGGGTGACGCAGGAAGGTAGCCGTGCCACGTGATGGATATCGTGGTGTAAGCGTGTGGCCTGTGTTCTAGGTAAATCCGGAGCACATATAGGGTGAGGCGTGATGCGTACCCGTTTTGGGGAAGTTGGTGATCCTATGCTGCCGAGAAAAGCCTCTAGCGATGTGGATATACGGCCCGTACCCGAAACCGACACAGGTAGTCAGGTAGAGAATACTAAGGCGATCGGGAGAACTGTGGTTAAGGAACTCGGCAAAATGCCCCCGTAACTTCGGGAGAAGGGGGGCCATGACTGGTGACCGACGTGGTTGAGCTGGTTGTGGCCGCAGAGAATAGAGGGAAGCGACTGTTTACTAAAAACACAGGTCCGTGCGAAGACGGGTAAGTCGATGTATACGGACTGACGCCTGCCCGGTGCTGGAAGGTTAAGAGGACCTGTTAGACCCCTTTTGCGGGTCGAAGCGGAGAATTTAAGCCCCAGTAAACGGCGGTGGTAACTATAACCATCCTAAGGTAGCGAAATTCCTTGTCGGGTAAGTTCCGACCTGCACGAATGGCGTAACGACTTCCCTGCTGTCTCAACCACAGACCCGGCGAAATTGCAGTACGAGTAAAGATGCTCGTTACGCGCGGCAGGACGAAAAGACCCCGGGACCTTCACTATAGCTTGGTATTGGTGTTCGGTTCGGTTTGTGTAGGATAGGTGGGAGACTGTGATACCTCAACGCCAGTTGGGGTGGAGTCGTTGTTGAAATACCACTCTGATCGTATTGGACATCTCAACCTCGGCCCGTGATCCGGGTTAGGGACAGTGCCTGGTGGGTAGTTTAACTGGGGCGGTTGCCTCCCAAAGAGTAACGGAGGCGCCCAAAGGTTCCCTCAGCCTGGTTGGCAATCAGGTGTTGAGTGTAAGTGCACAAGGGAGCTTGACTGTGAGACTGACAGGTCGAGCAGGTAGGAAACTAGGGACTAGTGATCCGGCACCGGCTTGTGGAAGCGGTGTCGCTCAACGGATAAAAGGTACCCCGGGGATAACAGGCTGATCTTCCCCAAGAGTCCATATCGACGGGATGGTTTGGCACCTCGATGTCGGCTCGTCGCATCCTGGGGCTGGAGTAGGTCCCAAGGGTTGGGCTGTTCGCCCATTAAAGCGGCACGCGAGCTGGGTTTAGAACGTCGTGAGACAGTTCGGTCTCTATCCGCCGCGCGCGTAGAAACTTGAGGAAGGCTGTCCCTAGTACGAGAGGACCGGGATGGACGTACCTCTGGTGTGCCAGTTGTCCCGCCTGGGGCATGGCTGGTTGGCTACGTACGGAAGGGATAACCGCTGAAAGCATCTAAGCGGGAAGCCTGTTCCAAGATTAGGTTTCTTTTGAGGTCCCCTATAGATGATGGGGTTGATAGGCCGGATCTGGAAGCATCGTAAGGTGTGGAGGTGACCGGTACTAATAGACCAAACATTCAACACACAAAGTGTGAATTACAGGGTTTTTGCTCGCGTCCGTTATTCAGTGTCTGGCATGACACCACCCACCTGTTGTGGTGGGGATGGGTTGTTGCCTGGTTTTTGTCGGTGGTGTTAGCGGTGGGGTCACGCCCGGTCCCATTCCGAACCCGGAAGCTAAGTCCACCAGCGCCGATGGTACTGCACTCGGGAGGGTGTGGGAGAGTAGGTCGCCGCCGGCATAATAATCTTGTTT
>NZ_JASPJR010000031.1:0-222 GCF_030232065.1 Corynebacterium sp. MSK032
TCCGGAAAGGGCCCATGAGATAAAAAGGGCCCACCCGGCGACACACCGAGCGGACACACTTTTTGTCACTTAACCCTCAATGAAATTGGTTGCTTGACTGGGGTTAAACGAAAACTCCCTCCCGGATGCCCGGGAGGGAGTTAGTCTGAGCGGATGACGGGACTCGAACCCGCGACCCTAACCTTGGCAAGGTTATGCGCTACCAGCTGCGCTACATCCGCA
>NZ_JASPJR010000031.1:322-1469 GCF_030232065.1 Corynebacterium sp. MSK032
CTTACGTGGTGCGCGATACTAGGATTGAACTAGTGACCTCTTCCGTGTCAGGGAAGCGCTCTCCCACTGAGCTAATCACGCTGGGTTAAAAGCTATATGAAAGCTTTCATGCGCAACCCCCTTCTGAGAGAAGGGGGCTTTGCACTGAGCGGATGACGGGACTCGAACCCGCGACCCTAACCTTGGCAAGGTTATGCGCTACCAGCTGCGCTACATCCGCAAATACGTTCGCCCATAAGGGCTTACGTGGTGCGCGATACTAGGATTGAACTAGTGACCTCTTCCGTGTCAGGGAAGCGCTCTCCCACTGAGCTAATCGCGCAAAACATCGAAACCGGTAAGGAATCTCTGCTGAGGTGGAAACGGGAATCGAACCCGTGTACACGGCTTTGCAGGCCGTTGCCTCGCCACTCGGCCATTCCACCGTGAGGCTGCCGCCTCAGTGGTTGCCTCGAAGTTATACCACAGGGTCTAACTTCTTGAGAAACCAGAGCGGATGACGGGACTCGAACCCGCGACCCTAACCTTGGCAAGGTTATGCGCTACCAGCTGCGCTACATCCGCATCGCGTTGCAAGGAGGGCGAAAAGAGAATCTCAATTGCTCCCTTGCGGTGCGAAAGATACTTTAGCGTGATTGTGCGATTGATTACAAATTACCAGGTGAGCATCTGTATTGCCTCTATGAGAGTGGGGCTAAAGACCAATCTTTGATGCCTCTGAATCGCAACAATGTCATTTATTCGCTTTCGCGGGTTTGTTACTGGGCGCCTATCGAGCCGCTATCGTCATGGAGTTCCATCGATGGGGTAAAAAATCTTCGAACTGCGCAATCGCAAACGCAATGCAACTCAATTAGGGAAATCTCCAAAACGCGTGCTAACTTATTCCGCAGAGCAGCAAAGGCTTAGTGCTTTTCTGTCCGAGTCCCATAGCTCAGTGGAAGAGCGTTCCGTTCACACCGGAAAGGTCGCTGGTTCGAACCCAGTTGGGACTACCATTTAAAACCCCGGTCGACGCCTCGTATAAAAACGGCGCGGCCGGGGTTTTGCTGTGTGACCTGAACTATATTCGGGTTAAGTGACAAAAAGTGTGTCTGATTTTCAGCCTATTTGCTGGTCAGGCCGCATAAAACGGGCTTATATAAGG
>NZ_JASPJR010000032.1:0-1411 GCF_030232065.1 Corynebacterium sp. MSK032
GGGTTAAGTAGCAAAAAGTGTGTCCGCTCGGCGTGTTGCGGGGCGGGCACACCGTTTGTTACTTCATGGGGCCTTTTCTGATTCCTATCGAGTGTTCGTACTCGGTTGGGATAGCGTTGTCGTAGAAGGCTGGTCGGCCTGTTTCATGGTCGGCTTTGTTGTGGTCTTCTTCGACAAGATCGTTGACTTTGGCGAGTTGATCTTGGCCGAAATTGCACTGCCTGGCGATCTTTAATGGGTCGTCAGGCAGTTGCGTTTTCGAGTGCAGGTACCACTCGAGCATTTTTCGTTGGCGTTCCCCGGACCTGCCGCGATGCGCGTCGGCGATGCGTTTGAGCCCGGCGTTGATGCCGCCTTCCAGACTGTTTGTCGTTGAAGCCCAGCGTTGAGGCTCAAGCGCATTCGGTGGTGGCTGCAGGTAGGTAAACAGCCATCCTTTCCGTGAGAGGTGCAGCAGGGAGTTGTATGCCTTGCGAACTCGCAGATGGGTCCATTCCCACTGGTTGTTGAGTGTGCGGCGCTCTTTTGACACGGGCGTTTTCTCGTTGAGGAATGCTTTGAATACCTGTCCGAAGTCGTGCAGACGCAGCGTCCACTCCCGTGCCTGGTCGAGTGTGGTGATACGGGTCAGTTTCAACGCCAGGGCGTAGATGGCTTTGCCGGCGTCGGTGCGTGGTCGTGATGTGGTGTAGCGGCGGATGACGCGTTGCGCATGGACGAGGCATCGTTGGATTATCGCGTTCGGCCAGCAGGCTTTAATCGCAGTAAGTGCGCCTTGTCCGCCGTCGAGGACGACGCAGAGCGGCTCAGCGATTTTGCGGAGTAGCTGCGTGTAGGCGTGGGCGGTTTCGTGTTTGGTCCAGTGCCATGCGATGACGTGGTCGTGGCTGGCTGCGACGAGCAAGCATCCGGCGGCGGTGTAGGTACCGTCGATGAAGATCTGGTCGTAGATGCGCTGTGGGTCACCGTCGTTGGGGATGTCGATGAGCCAGAACGGTTTGAATCGGCGGTCAAGTGTCCAACGGCTTACCCCTTGTTGCTGGGCGAGTTCAGACAACGTTGCTGTGGAGGTGGCATAAGAGACGAAGGCTTTAAAGTCGCGGGTCTGCGTGCGGTCGGTGCGGGTTCGTGTCGTGGAACTGCCGCAGTTCGGGTCCTTGCATCGCCACCTGGTTGTGCCTTTAGAAGTGGTTCCGTTTTTCTTCATTTGCCCAGCGCATATCGGGCATCGTGGTCTGTTTTTACTCACCCGGAAAGCACACCAACCCCCGATTAGCACATGCGGGTGCCATTCCGGTGGATTGAACACTAATCGGGCGGATATAAGGTCTTGATGCTTATATCCGCCCGATTTACCCAGCCTAATCAGCAGTAATGCTGAAAGTCAGACACACTTTTTGCTACTTAACCC
>NZ_JASPJR010000033.1:0-1407 GCF_030232065.1 Corynebacterium sp. MSK032
GTGGTTGCCTTGCCCCTTGTGTGGGGTTGGGTGCTGCGGCCCACTTTTGTTTTACCCACAGGTAAACAGAATTAACTCGCGTTTTAGTGCTGATGGTCTCTTCCGGCTTAGGACGGTTTGCCATTAGGTCGGTTTGATCGCGGCGGATATGCAAACCTTTAGTCGACCGGCAGCAAACCTACGAGCAAATCAGAATCAAATACGTCGGTCGTACAACGATTACTGGTGCATACCGGCAACTAGCCAAAGAGCCGATGCAGCACCTCTAGTCATTCCAATGAACGGCTCGGATCAACCATGTTGTTAGAGCCGGTCAAATTTGCTTTGTGCTCAAGACAGGGGTCGACGTGGTTGAGTCAATCAACTAGCAAGCAGCGAGTTTCTCCCATGTCCTTATCTTGGTACGAAACGTAGTGAGGGGGGGGCAACAGTGTTGATATGTACCCACTTCCACACCGGTCATACTGACGGAGTGGAAGACGCCCACGCTCGCTGCTCAGACTCAAACAGCTCTGCTTCGGCCAGTCAGGGTACCAGTTGGATTACCTCGGCGAGTAGAACCTCGAATCGATTAATCAGATCTCGGGGTGGTACCAGCTCCCAGTGTTGGTAGAAAGACTCGTACAAGCTACCTAGCTAATCGCATTTGAAACTAGGAGCTTCAGTCACCACCTCTTTGTCCGCTTGCTCTTTCCGCTTTCAGCTAAGCAGTAATTCCATCCAGTCCAATAGGTTCGCGATAACCTGCCGGGGCGTGCGGTCTATTCCCTCAATGAGCATTTGCCCACCATCATCGGGAACATCCTCGAACTTGCGGATGAATAGACACCCGCGTTTAGTGGTCTCTGATTCAATCTCGCTTCCGGATTCATATGGCTTCACCACACATTTTCGGTGGAGCACTCTATATCCGAGGTATTCATGCGTATGTTCAAGTGTGCTGGGGTTAGTTCCGCTTTTTACGACCCTGGGTTGATGAAATAGGCAAGGTAGCACTTGGTTTGCGCTTCCCGTGGTGTGGCTAGTCCAGCACTTTGTGTATCCGCATAATTCTTTACCAATGCATCGTCCGCAAAGTGGCAAGTTCGATTTCCGCTTCTATGTTCACGAGTCTTGCGTATGAATGAGTTTTGTCTTGTAGAGAGTGTCGACTCCCTCAGTTGGAGCGTCGTGTTAAGAATCGTGGAACGTGGTGATGCTCGGACGGATTCCAGGACCGAGGTAGGAACTAGATCCAGCACGCTTCACTTACTGCCTCGCGCGTGTTGTTGTTAGATTGCTTATGGCTGTTAATGTGCTGATGCGCGTTACAAAATGCTCCGTGACCTGCGGGTTCGCTTTATGTGTGAAGTGTGTGTAATGTATCCGGGGTCAGCGCGACAGGGCGATGTGATTGCTTGTTGTGGT
>NZ_JASPJR010000034.1:0-1392 GCF_030232065.1 Corynebacterium sp. MSK032
GGGTTGCGCTCGTTGCGGGACTTAACCCAACATCTCACGACACGAGCTGACGACAACCATGCACCACCTGTATACAAGCCACAAGGGAAACACCATCTCTGGCGCGATCCTGTATATGTCAAGCCCAGGTAAGGTTCTTCGCGTTGCATCGAATTAATCCACATGCTCCGCCGCTTGTGCGGGCCCCCGTCAATTCCTTTGAGTTTTAGCCTTGCGGCCGTACTCCCCAGGCGGGGCGCTTAATGCGTTAGCTACGGCACGGATCCCGTGGAAGGAAACCCACACCTAGCGCCCACCGTTTACGGCATGGACTACCAGGGTATCTAATCCTGTTCGCTCCCCATGCTTTCGCTCCTCAGCGTCAGTTACTGCCCAGAGACCCGCCTTCGCCACCGGTGTTCCTCCTGATATCTGCGCATTTCACCGCTACACCAGGAATTCCAGTCTCCCCTACAGTACTCAAGTTATGCCCGTATCGCCTGCACGCCCGGAGTTAAGCCCCGGAATTTCACAGACGACGCGACAAACCACCTACGAGCTCTTTACGCCCAGTAATTCCGGACAACGCTCGCACCCTACGTATTACCGCGGCTGCTGGCACGTAGTTAGCCGGTGCTTCTTCTCCATCTACCGTCAGAAACCCTTCGTCGATGGTGAAAGGAGTTTACAACCCGAAGGCCGTCATCCCCCACGCGGCGTCGCTGCATCAGGCTTCCGCCCATTGTGCAATATTCCCCACTGCTGCCTCCCGTAGGAGTCTGGGCCGTGTCTCAGTCCCAATGTGGCCGTCCACCCTCTCAGGCCGGCTACCCGTCGCCGCCTTGGTAGGCCATTACCCCACCAACAAGCTGATAGGCCGCGGGCCCATCCCACACCGAAAAAACTTTCCACCACACCCTCACGGTGCGGTCCTATCCGGTATTAGACCCAGTTTCCCAGGCTTATCCCGAAGTGCAGGGCAGGTCACCCACGTGTTACTCACCCGTTCGCCACTCGTGTACCCCAGCAAGCTGGAGCCTTACCGTTCGACTTGCATGTGTTAAGCACGCCGCCAGCGTTCGTCCTGAGCCAGGATCAAACCCTCCATCAAAAACCCTTCAAATCAGAAGAATCAAAAAAACAATGAAAGGCCCAAAAACCTGACAAAAACAGACAAACAACCACCACACACCAAAAACAGTGCGCGGCCTGGCCGTTATCCAAAAATAAAACGTTCTCCCCTTCGAACCGACGAGGCCAAAAAAGAAGAGAACAACCATGATCTTTCCCACAAATGAAAAAACCACGCGAAAAGCACCCAAACAAAGGCGCCGCCACGCAATCCATCACCCGCAAGCACAAAAGGACCCAAAACAAACAAAGGCCCCCGGCACCCACCAGCAACACACACGC
>NZ_JASPJR010000035.1:0-1160 GCF_030232065.1 Corynebacterium sp. MSK032
GGCAGTTCGGTTTTTAAGTAGAGCCACCAATCCAGCATTCGGCGTTGTCGTTCGCCTGATCTGCCGCGGTGTGTTCTGGCAAGTAGTTTGATCTGGGAGTTGATGCCGCCTTCAAGGCTGTTGGTGGTGGATTTAATCCGGTTTTTCTCCAGCACACCTTCTGGTGGGGTGAGGTAGACAAACAGCAGTTCGGAGCGCCAGAGGTGGTTGAGGCTGTTGTAGGCCTTGCGCACGTTGTGATGTGTCCACGTGCGGGTCCATGTACCTGTTTTAGGGTCTTTGACCGTGGTTTTCTCGTCCATCCAGGAACGGTAGATCGTGGAGAATTCGTGCAGTTGTGCACCCCATGCTGCTGCTTGGTCCAGGGTGGTGATCCGGGTCAGTTTCAGCGCCAGTCGGTAGATGGTGCGCCCGGCATCAGTCCGGGGCCGTGAGGTGGTGTAGCGGCGTACAACGCGTTGGGCGTGGACGAGGCAACGCTGGATTTTCGTGGTGGGCCAGCACTTTTTGATCGCGCTAAACGCTCCCTGGCCGCCATCGATAACGGCGATAAGTGGGGCTTCGATGCGCTCGAGAAGTCGTTGGTAGTCGCGCGTGGTTTCGTGTTTGCACCAGTGCCAGGCGATGACATGGTCGATAGTTGCGGCAATGATCAAACAGCCGCCGGCGGTATATGTGCCGTCTAGAAACACCTGGTCGTAAACCCGCCCGATATGTCCGATGGTGGGATCTGGTACGTCAACGAGCCAGAAGGGTTCGAAGCGGCGTTGCAGTGTGCGCGGTGAGCATCCCACACGACTGGCAACGGTATCGAGGCTGGCGCCAGTGGTCAGGTGGTCAATGAAGGCGGCAAAAACCGTGGAATTGGTGATGTCGCTGCGGCGCTTCACACTCGACGCGCCGCAGTGTTTGCATCGCCACCTCGTAGTTCCTTTGCTGGTAGTGCCGTTGCGTTTCATCTCATCGCCGCAGTGGCAGCGTGGTTGGTTCTTTGACATTGCGACACCACACCACGCCGCGTGTAGCACATCACTGCTGCCACACCGCGGATTTACCGTCCCGGAGCCAAATATATGCTCCCGGAGCATATATTTCTCTGAAACCTAGAGGTCAACCACTACAAATCACCGAATCCAGACACACTTTCTGTCGTTTAACCC
>NZ_JASPJR010000036.1:0-1137 GCF_030232065.1 Corynebacterium sp. MSK032
ACCTTATATAAGCCCGTTTTATGCGGCCTGACCAGCAAATAGGCTGAAAATCAGACACACTTTTTGTCACTTAACCCCACTTTTCTTTACTTAACCCAACCAAAAGCAAAAAACGCCAGCTCCAACCGGAACTGGCGTTTAGAATTGCGACCCTGACGGGACTTGAACCCGCGACCTCCGCCGTGACAGGGCGGCGCGCTAACCAACTGCGCCACAGGGCCATCATGATTTTTAGTGGTACTCCCAACGGGATTCGAACCCGTGTTGCCGCCGTGAAAGGGCGGAGTCCTAGGCCTCTAGACGATGGGAGCCCGACTTAACGCTGCAAAGAGTTGGCCACTCAATGGCATATTCCGCGTACATCTGCAGTGTATGAACATTGCAATTGCGCGCGCTCTTGGCAACGTAAAGAACTATAGAGGATAAGTACCCTTTTCCCAAAATCCACGGTTGAACTGGAGTTTCTTACTATTTCCGCGGACGCTACTAGTACTCAGATAAGCTCGCAACTATGGCAATTCCGGATTTCATTGTTCAGCTCCGCGAAAAAGTGGGCCACGCTCCGCTCTGGCTCCCCGGTGTCACGGCTATCGTCATTCGCGATGTTCCGCCGAATGCACCGATGTACGCCTTGCCCGAGGTCTTGCTGGTTCGTCGCTCCGATAATGGTGAATGGACCCCAGTCACCGGAATTATCGACCCGGACGAGCAGCCTCACGACGCCGCCGTGCGAGAGGTAAAGGAAGAAACGGGACTCGATGTCACAGTTGAGGCCCTGCTTGGCACTGGCGCCGTTGGCCCTATCGAACACCTCAACGGCGATGTTGCCTCATATCTGGATATCTCCATGCGCTGCAGTGTTGTTGGCGACGACGTCCCCTATGTCGCTGATGATGAATCCACTGATGTCGGATGGTTCCAGATCTCACAGATGCCACCGATGAAGCCACGCTTCCGCCTGATAGTCGCCGATGCAGTGGCGCAGCTCAAGCACCCGGCGGGCTTCAAGCCACGGATGGGCTACCACAAGCGGGAGAAGTAGGTGCCGCAGAAGGAAAAATAGGGTTAAGTAAAGAAAAGTGTGTCCGCATGCCACCATAACCCCAGACCACACACCACAAATCACCAAAGAATAGC
>NZ_JASPJR010000037.1:0-837 GCF_030232065.1 Corynebacterium sp. MSK032
TTGTATACAGGTGGTGCATGGTTGTCGTCAGCTCGTGTCGTGAGATGTTGGGTTAAGTCCCGCAACGAGCGCAACCCTTGTCTTATGTTGCCAGCACGTTGTGGTGGGGACTCGTAAGAAACTGCCGGGGTTAACTCGGAGGAAGGTGGGGATGACGTCAAATCATCATGCCCCTTATGTCCAGGGCTTCACACATGCTACAATGGTCGGTACAGTGGGTTGCCAGTCCGTGAGGGCGAGCTAATCCCGCAAAGCCGGTCTCAGTTCGGATCGGGGTCTGCAACTCGACCCCGTGAAGTCGGAGTCGCTAGTAATCGCAGATCAGCAACGCTGCGGTGAATACGTTCCCGGGCCTTGTACACACCGCCCGTCACGTCATGAAAGTCGGTAACACCCGAAGCCAGTGGCCTAACATATTTTGTGGGGGAGCTGTCGAAGGTGGGATTGGCGATTGGGACGAAGTCGTAACAAGGTAGCCGTACCGGAAGGTGCGGCTGGATCACCTCCTTTCTAAGGAGATTATTTTTTCTTTGTGTCATGTGTCATCGTGTTGGTGGCGTGTGGCTATTTTTTGTTTTTTTGGGTGGAACACCTACTGGTTAGATCACTGAAGTGGTGGTCTGCGCGTGCGTGTGATGACTTTAAGCGTTTGTGCTTTCCTTTGGTGTTGGTTGGTTGTTGGTGCGCTGTTGGGTGTCTGGGATGACACATGTTGTTGTTCCTGTTGTACAGGTTGCTGCGTGCTGCGGGCAGGCTGCTGTTGTGGTGGTTTGTGTGTGGTGTGTGGGTGTTGTGTGAGAACTGGATAGTGGACGCGAGCATCTTGTTTTTCTGTAA
>NZ_JASPJR010000038.1:0-832 GCF_030232065.1 Corynebacterium sp. MSK032
AAAGGCCCCATGAAGTAACAAACGGTGTGCCCGCCCCGCAACACGCCGAGCGGACACACTTTTTGCTACTTAACCCCTTTACGACGATCCCCGCGACAAACACCTGGTAAAACAAAGAATCCCCAGCCCCTTTCCGGACTGGGGATTAATTGTGGCCAGAAGCGGGATCGAACCGCTGACCTTCCACTTTTCAGGCGGACGCTCTACCGACTGAGCTATCTGGCCAGACTTGAAATTAATCAAGTGGCGACCCTGACGGGACTTGAACCCGCGACCTCCGCCGTGACAGGGCGGCGCGCTAACCAACTGCGCCACAGGGCCTTAAATGCCGTGCTCAACTTTCTGGATTACCAGCGCTGTGCACGAGTTGTTACTCTACAGAACAGCGTTGAACATAAGCAAATCGCCAGTTCATGGCGGATATTTTAAGTTGAAAACTGACATCCAGCCCCGGGTCTCGGGACAACCTAGACTGTGGCAAAAGCTCTCCCCACCAAACCCGGGTAAAGCCCCCCCCCTCTCCCCCAGTGACACCGATGCGAGTTACTGACTACGTTTATGACTGGCGGCGTTGGGGCGATGCAAGTTACTGACTACGTTTATGACAAAAATAGCCCGAAAAATGGCCTGAAAGTGTCATAAACTCATACAGTTTCACATTTGCAGCCCGTAGTTTTTGGCTTCTCACCAGTCACCATCTTGAGAATCAGACACACTTTTCTTTACTTAACCCGCCCAGCGCACCACTAACCAAAAGGGTTAAGTAAAGAAAAGTGTGTCCGCATGCCACCATAACCCCAGACCACACACCACAAATCACCAAAGAATAGCT
>NZ_JASPJR010000039.1:0-715 GCF_030232065.1 Corynebacterium sp. MSK032
TTGTCCATGCCCAACGCGTGGTCCGTCGCTACACCACCAGCCGTCCACGCACCGACGCAGGCAAAGCTATCTACGCCCTGGCGTTGAAACTGACCCGTATCGCCACACTCGACCAGGCACGGGAGTGGACGCTGCGCCTGCATGACTTCGGACAGGTATTCAAAGCATTCCTCAACGAAAAAACACCCCTCCCCAAAGAACGCCGCACCCTCAACAACCAGTGGGAATGGACCCACCTGCGAGTTCGCAAGGCATACAACTCACTGCTGCACCTATCGCGCAATAACTGGCTGTTTACCTACCTGCAGCCACCACCAGAAGCACTCGAACCACAGCGCTGGGCATCAACAACCAACAGTCTGGAAGGCGGCGTCAACGCCCAGCTCAAACGCATCGCCGACGCGCATCGCGGCAGGTCCGGGGAGCGCCAACGCAAAATGCTCGAGTGGTACCTGCACTCGAAAACGCAGCTGCCTGACGACCCGCTAAAGATCGCCAGGCAGTGCAATTACGGACAAGATCAACTCGCCAAAGTCAACGATCTTGTCCCAGAAGACCACAACAAAGCCGACCACGAAACAGGACGACCAGCCTTCTACGACAACGCTATCCCAACCGAATACCAACACAACATAGGAATCCGGAAAGGGCCCATGAGATAAAAAGGGCCCACCCGGCGACACACCGAGCGGACACACTTTTTGTCACTTAACCC
>NZ_JASPJR010000003.1:0-222939 GCF_030232065.1 Corynebacterium sp. MSK032
AGCATATATTTCTCTGAAACCTAGAGGTCAACCACTACAAATCACCGAATCCAGACACACTTTCTGTCGTTTAACCCAAAAACTATGTCCACACCCACATCCTCGCGCCTCAACGCGCGCGACTTCATCAATATCGGCGTCTTCACTGCCTTGATGTTCGTCATCGTGTTTGCATTCGGAATGCTCGGGTTCATTCCGGCTGCCATGTATGCCGGCTTCTTGCTTTCTATCCTCGTTAACGGCATCGTCTTTGCGCTGTTTACTGCCCGCACTCCGAAGATGGGGGCGTTGACAATCATGCTGATTATCATCGAAATCCTCTTCTTCGTGACCGGCCACTGGGTGGGAGGAATTGCGATCGCCGCTGTGTTCGGCCTGCTCGCTGACTTGGTGATCACCAAGGGGCCGAAGAGCGTGAAAGTTCGTGTCCCGCTGGCATATGCACTGTTTATTCTGCCGATCTATGTTTCCCCGTGGATTCCGCTATTTATGAACCAAGACGCATATATGTCGCAGATCGCCGAACAAATGGGTGCCGAGTATGCCGCCAAGATGGCACAGGTCGTCACGATTCCGATTCTGCTGGGCTTCTTCGGCGTGATGCTCATCGTGGGCTGGCTTGCTGGTCTGTTGGGAACCAGGGTCGCGCGCAAACACTTTGAACGGGCCGGTCTTGTCTAAACTTCCCGACCCGCGCACCATTATCGCAGCGCTCGTCATCGTCTCCACCACGATCTACAGTGCCTACTCGCCGTGGTTCGTGTGTACTCTGGGCGGATTCGCCGCCGTGATGCTGACGAGCGCTACGATCAACCCCAACACGCTCGTGCGCCCGAGCTGGGTGGCCGTCTACCTGGCCACGTTTGCGGCTCTCGGCACACTCGTCTTCGTGATACCCCTGGTCTGGAAATCAACAGCCAGCGCGTTCCTCGTGCTGTTTCTGCAGTGGATGTGGCGATTCAGCGTCAGCGCAGGAATGGGAGCCTACGCGATCGGCGTAATCCGACCCGCCACCTTGCAAAAAGCACTCGCCAGCTCACGAATCCCGACCTGTTTCACGATCCCGATCTCAGTCGCGTTACGTGTGCTGCCCGTGATCGGCCACGAAGTTAAAGCGATCTCAGATGCCATGAAACTACGCGGCATGTCCGTGCTCTCACTGCGTGCGGCGCAATACTTCACAATCCCTCTGCTATCGACCGTGGTACGCAGCGGGGACGAACTGGCATCGGCCGCCCTCGTGCGCGGACTGGGCGGAACCGCAAAGCCCACCTCAGTCACAGTCGTGAAATTCCGAGTGGTCGACGCAGTCATTCTGCTCATCGTTATCGGCTTCGCGATATGGAGAATCGTCCTATGACAATAGCCCAAGCAACTAGGGTCACCTTCACCTATCGAGGAGCAGACCACCCCTCAATCAACGACGCAACCATCACCATCACACCCGGAACCGTCACCTTGCTGTGTGGCGCATCCGGGTCAGGAAAAACCACCGCACTACGGCTATTTAACGGGCTCATCCCGCACTTCCACGACGGCGACCTTACCGGAAACGTCACAGTCGACGACATTGACGTGGCACAAACAGACCTGCCACGCCTTGCCCACCACTGTTCGACAGTGTTTCAAAACCCGCGCACCCAGTTCTACACCACCCACGTGCGCCAAGAACTCGCCTTCGGCCCAGAAAATCTCGGCCGCGACCCGCAGGAGATCTGTGCCCGCATTGACGAGGTCGCAGCCGAGTTAGGTATCGCCGACCTGCTGGAATCCCGCGTCACACAACTATCAGGCGGACAGATGCAACGCGTGGCCTGCTCCGTCGCCATGTGCAACAACACGTCGCTGATCGTCTTTGACGAGCCAACCGCGAACTTGTCCGCTGACGTTATCGACCAACTCGCCACACTCATCGCCAGGCTCAAAGCCGATGGACACACCATCATCATTGCTGAACACCGGCTAAGTTTCCTTTCCGGGATCGTCGACCGTGTCTACTGCTTCGACAAAGGCAAGATTGTCCTCACCGCAACCGGCGAAGAGTTCTACGCTACCTCGGATGAGGAGCGCAAACAGCTTGGGCTGCGATCCCTAGTGCCCGTATCCATGCCGAGCCTGCCCGAACCAGAAGGTGAAGGGCTCACAATCGACAACCTCGCCTTTGCCTACCGCCACGGAAACACAGTCCTCAATATTAACCACGTGTTGTTTCCGGCAGGGAAAATCACGGCACTCCTCGGCCCGTGCGGGTCAGGCAAATCAACACTGGCACGCATTGTTTGCGGACTAGAAAAAGCCAAACATGCATCCATCACACTCGGCGGACAAAAATTCACCAGCCGCGACGCCTACCTTGTGATGCAAGACCCTACCCGACAGTTGTTCTCAGATACCGTCATCGACGAAGTCACGCTCGGCACGACCAAAGCCGAAAAGCAACACATCGATGCCCACGCGATCCTTGAAGAACTCGACCTTGCCGACCACGAGGCTGATCATCCGCAAGCACTCTCTGGCGGGCAACGTCAACGTCTGGTTATTGCTACAGCGCTTGCTGCGAACAAGAAAGTTTACATCTTCGACGAGCCCACGTCCGGTGTTGGCTACAAACACCTTGTCGCGATTTCCCGAGTAATGCGTAAACTCGCTGACACTGGTGCCGTCGTCATCGTCATCACCCACGATGCTGAACTCGTTACCGAGGTCGCCGACCACGCTATCCACCTCGACCAAATCAACGCCTGCTAACGCAAACGCTCACTCAGCCGAAAGAGAGGAAAGTGTTTCTACAGGTCAGAGTTAACGCGCTATACACTCGCTAACGCAAGCGATTTTCTTGACCCCTTGGGGCATACTCGCTAACGCAAACGCCTACTTATCATTTTCGACGTCTAAGTGGAGCCGATGACGGGAATCGAACCCGCGCCGCCTGCTTGGGAAGCAGGAGTTCTACCATTGAACTACATCGGCACACAGTAGGCGGAATGATTAAAAGCACGCCACGGGATTGGCACAGTAGGTGTGGCATGCAGGAAATCAGTCGCCCTCTGTAACTTCAATGTAGCACTCTCGATTCGCGTCGAAAAAATTGGTTGGCAGCAGCTCCGCTGAATTTATCGCGGGCATATCCTGCAACCCGCGCACGCTGTGCATTACAGAGCGGTTAAGCTGGTCTATGTGTTGCTCTCAGATCGTGATATTCGTGCCGCTATCGATGCCGAAGGCTCCGGCCATCTCGGCATTGATCCTTTTGACCCGAAGATGATTCAGCCTTCGTCCATCGACGTGCGTCTGGACAAGTTCTTCCGAGTTTTTAACAACTCGCAGTACACGCACATCGATCCGAAGTTGCCGCAGGAAGAACTGACGTCCCCGCACGAGGTTCCAGAAGGGCAGCCCTTCATTCTTCACCCGGGCGAGTTCGTCCTGGCATCGACCCTGGAGTACTTCACTATTCCTCCGAACTTGGCAGGCCGCCTGGAAGGTAAGTCTTCGCTGGGGCGTCTGGGCCTGGCAACGCACTCGACCGCCGGCTTTATTGATCCAGGGTTTTCAGGTCACATCACGCTGGAGCTATCCAATGTGGCGAACTTGCCTATCGCACTGTGGCCAAATATGAAGGTCGGCCAGCTGGCACTGTTCAAGATGTCCTCGCCGGCAGAAGTGCCTTACGGTTCCGGCAAGCTCGGTTCGAAGTATCAGGGGCAGCGCGGCCCGACGCCGTCGCGTGCGTACCTGAACTTCCGTGATGAGGAATAAGGCACCTGAAACTCGGGATATGAACTCGGAATATAAATGAATTGTGAATAGCCCCGAGTGAATTCTCGGTGAAGAAATGGAAACAATTGTTCAATAAAGAGTTTCCGCAGGTGAAAAGCCTAAATATGGGCCTTTAGTTCACACCATTTAAGGGTTAAATCGGCTTGAGGGCCTTTTATCTTTCGATAAATAATAGCCCTTATGCGTATTACGGTTATTGGTACGGGTTACCTTGGCGCCACTCATGCCGCGGCAATGGCGGAGTTAGGCCACGAGGTTCTCGGCGTAGATGTTGATCCCGCCAAGATTGAGGCATTGTCCGCAGGTCAAGTTCCTTTCTTTGAGCCTGGCTTGCCCGAACTGCTAAAGAAGCACGTTGAGTCGGGGCGACTACGTTTCACCACTAACTACGACGAAGCCGTTGAATTTGCGAACGTCCACTTCGTAGGTGTCGGAACTCCGCAGGTTAAGGGCTCGTACGCCGCCGATGTTCGCTATGTGGACGCAGCTATTACCGAATTGGCTAAGCGCGTCGTCGGCAAGCATTTAGTGTTTGGTAAGTCCACTGTGCCCGTCGGTACCGCACCGCGCCTGCAGGAGCTGGCTGCGAAGATGATCGGTGAGCGCGCCGCAGCCGGTGATGAGCAGTTGAAGAACACCAGCCTCGAGATCGCCTGGAACCCGGAGTTCCTGCGCGAGGGCTTCGCGGTAAAGGACACCCTGGAGCCGGACCGTGTGGTGCTGGGCACCCAGAAGCCGGGCATGATCCTCAATGGTGCTGGTCAGGAGGTCGAGTCAATCGCTGAGGACAGCCTGCGCGAGTGCTTCGGCCCTATCTTTGAGCGTGAGACGCCGTTTATCGTCGCGGACACCGCCACCGCAGAGCTGGTGAAGGTGTCGGCGAATGCATTCCTCGCCACCAAGATTTCCTTCATCAACGCGGTCTCTGAAATCTGTGAGGTCACAGGTGCGGATATCACCACGCTTGCCGACGCCATCGGTATGGACGCTCGAATTGGCCGCCGCTTCCTCAATGCGGGGCTGGGCTTCGGCGGCGGTTGCCTGCCGAAGGATATCCGCGCATTCATGGCCCGCGCTGGTGAGCTGGGCGTTGACCAGGCGCTGACTTTCCTGCGCGAGGTCGATGCAATCAACATGCGTCGCCGTGAAAAGACCGTTGACCTGGTACGCGGCAGCTTCGGTGGCTCGTTGCTCGGTCACACCGTGACTGTGCTGGGTGCGGCTTTCAAGCCGAACTCTGACGATGTGCGTGACTCCCCGGCGCTGTCGATTGCCGGTTCGCTGTCGTTGGCAGGCGCTTCGGTGAGCGTTTACGACCCACAGGCCATGGAGAACGCCAAGAAGAATTTCCCGACCTTGGAGTACGCACCGAGCATCGAAGCAGCTCTGGAAGGCTCGGAGATGGTTGTCGTCGCCACCGAGTGGCAGCAGTTCCGCGACATCGACCCGGTGGCTGCGAAGAAACTGGTCAAGCGCGCAGCGGTCCTTGACGGCCGCAACTGCCTGCCAACCGATCAGTGGCGTGCCGCAGGCTGGGACGTCACCTGCCTCGGCCGCGGCTAAATGCTAGCTGCCCTCGAGCGCTTCGGAAACTTCATACCCTCCGGGGCCACGGTATAGGCGGCGATGAGGGTGGTAATCGGCACTGCGAGTACCAAAGCCACCGCACCGATGGTGGAACGCAGCAGCTCTGTGGCCACGACATCGGAGGTCAACGACTGCATCAGCGGCCGGTCGGAGACGCTTAACAAAATCGATAGCGGCAGTGCGGTGCCGAGGTACGCCAGTACCAGTGTGTAGACCATCGACGCGATGTGATCGCGACCGACGCGCATTGCCGAGCGGAAGACCTCCATAGGGCGCGACCGCGGAGCTGCTTCGTAAAGCTCCTGGACGGTCGATGCCTGGGCGATGGTGACGTCGTTAAGCACGCCCAACGCGCCGATGATGAATCCCGCCAGAAGCAGACCTGTGACGGAGACGTCAGGCAGGTAAAGCTGAATGAGCAGGTTGTCCTCGTTGCCGAGACCACGTAGCTGCGACGTGGAGATAGCGAGGTTGGCCAGGCCCGCCGCCAGTACCATCGTGGTGAGTGTTCCCGCCAGTGCGGAAGCTGACTTCCAATTGATGCCATGAACGAGGAAGAGCACTGGGAAGAGAATCGCCGCGCCCGCCGTGATGGCTAAGGCCACAGGATCGCCGCCGCGTAGCAGTGCCGGAACCAGGAATCCCATCACTGCGGCCAGCGTGATGCCAAGACCAATGAGGCTCAAGACTCCGCGAGTCATGCCGACGAGGATGATGAGCAGCACCGCTGCGCCGAGCCACAACCAGATCGTCGTGGTGCGATCCATGTCCAGGAAGGTGTAGGTGTTGCCGATGCTAGCGGTGTCGACAACCTGATGAGGTGCGAGGTCGACGACATTAGTGTCGGCCGCGGGAGCAGGAGCTGCGGGGGCAGCGGGGGCTTCTGCACCGGATTCAGGTGCTGGTTCCTGCTCCGGGGCTGGAGCTGGTGCCGGAGCCTCTGCATCAGGAGCAGGCTCACCCTCTGCGCCCTCAGGGGCAGGCGCGGGAACAACGCCGGGAGCCGGTGTCATCAACCCCGGATCCGGCACGGCACCATTGTCGACAGCTCCGGTACCGGCCGCGTTTGGACGGTGAATTGCCAGGACGACCTTGTCGCCCTCCGCCAGCTCGATTTCTCCGGGCAGGCCGGATGCCTCCAGAAGCGTCTTCTTGCCCTCGTCTGGGCCCGAGGTCAGCTCAATGACCGAGAGCTGGCATTTCGGCGCCGCGGGGTCATTGAGGGAGGCCGCCAGTCCTGGCCGCGGCTGGTCATCGAAGACGCGTCCGTTGTCAGGCGAATTGCACGCGCCGACGCTGTGCTTTACGACGGTTCCCTTAACCGTCTCTGCAGCTGACGTCTGTGACTGCAGGAATCCCGGCCCTGGGCTCGGAGCTTCACCCGATGGCCAGAGACCAATCACTGCGAGGAAAGTGGCAATACCAGCAACTGTGAGAGCTGTGGCCAGTAAGCGACGTGCTCTTGTGGGGTTGTGCCGCGGTTTCTTTGGTTTTGGTTTGGCTTGTGCAGGTTCGTTTTGCCGTACCGGTGCTGGTTTTGAATGTGCGGCTGGTTCTGCATGTCGTGCTGGGGCAGCCGAGGTTGCAGAGTTGGGTTGATTCGCGGTATTGACAGCCCGGAACCGGCCGGTAGGGGAGCCGCTGTTCGAGTTCTTCAGTACGTCGAGATGCGCACCTATGTCGGAACCCGGAGCAACGCGAAAAGGTTGCTGGTTGTCAGAGTTCATTGAATCTTTTGAATGCCTGCCCACCCTTAATAACCTAATCGCTGCACCAGCACCGGAAGGCGTACCGCCATTCCGGCGCGCCGGGCCGTGGTCATCAGCGCTATGGCCCACCTATCGATGCAATACTCACTCATCGATGCGCTCCAGTGTGTCCATAAGTGAATAGCGCATCGATATGTGAGAAGGGCAGAACCAGTAGCGTGCGCAACCTTAAGTACTGCTATTGCTTGTAGCTGACCAGGAAGTTGCCCAGGCGCTCGATGGCTTCCTTCAGGTCGCGTGCCCACGGCAGGGTGACAATTCGGAAGTGATCCGGCGTCGGGTAGTTGAAGCCAGAGCCGCCGACCATCAGGATCTTCTCTTCACGCAGGATGTCGAGCATCAGCTTTTCGTCATCGTGAATTTCGTAGACGTTCGGATCCAGCTTCGGGAATGCGTACATGGCGCCCATCGGCTTCACGCAGCTCACGCCCGGAATTGAGGTCAGTCCCTCGTAGGCGACATTGCGCTGCTCCAGAAGGCGACCCCCTGGCAGGATCAAGTCCTCGATGGACTGGTAACCGCCAAGTGCCACCTGAATGCCGTGTTGAGCAGGGACATTCGGGCATAGACGGGTGCTGGCCAGCAAGTTGATGCCCTCGATAAAGCCCTCTGCGTGGCGCTTCGGGCCAGTCAGCACCATCCAGCCAGCGCGGTAGCCGGCCACACGGTAGGTCTTGGACAGGCCGTTGAAGGTGATACAGAGCAAATCCGGGGCCAAGGAGGCAGTGGAAATGTGCTCTGCATCGTCGTAGAGGATGCGGTCGTAGATTTCGTCGGAAAGCAGCAGGAGTGAGTGCTCACGAGCGATATCCACGATGGCTTCGAGTGTCTGGCGTGTGTAGACCGCGCCGGTCGGATTGTTCGGGTTGATGATGACAATCGCCTTCGTGCGATCCGTCACCTTCGAGCGAATGTCTTCGACATCCGGGGCCCAGTTATTCTCCTCATCGCACGTGTAGTGGACGGCCTTGCCGCCGGCGAGGGTGGTTGCTGCAGTCCAGAGCGGGTAATCCGGAGCTGGAATGAGGACCTCATCGCCCTCGTTGAGCAGCGCCTGCGTGGTGATGGAAATCAGCTCGGAGACGCCGTTGCCCAGCCAGACGTCGTTGACGTCGAAACGGGGGAAGTCCGGGTCCATCTCATAGCGCGTGACGACGGCACGGCGTGCGGAGTAAATACCCTTGGACTCGGAATAGCCCTGTGCGTGGGGGAGAGCGCGGACCATGTCCTGCACGATGGTGTCAGGTGCATCAAAGCCGAACTTCGCCGGATTGCCAGTGTTGAGCATCATGATGCGGTGGCCGTCGGCCTCCATCTGCTCGGCGAGAGTAGTCACCGGACCGCGAATGTCGTAGAGGACGTTCTGCAGCTTGGAGGATTGGTCCAGTGTCTTCAGTGGAGTGCGGCGAGGTGCCCTGATGTTTCCACGACGGGCGGCAACACGGGCAGCACGGGACTGCTCGGCCTGAGCGGCCTGCGCAGCCTGAGCGTCCTGCGTTGTCTCGTTGGTGGTTTCGGTGCCCTGGGAAGTGTCTTTACTGGAACTCACCTGTCTAAGCATGCCACTTTTTTGCTCCCGCACCATGCTTTTCTCACAGCGGGGGCAGATTAATTGCACATTAATTGCGCAAAAGCGCCCTGCATGAGGATGCAGGACGCTTTACTGGGTTGCGGGCAGCTGGGGTTCTGGCTGCTAGTTACTGCTTAACTGCGGAGCCGTCGATCTGCAGGGAAATCTCGTTGCCAAGGAGCAGTCCGCCAGTCTTAATAGGAGCGTTGTAATCGATGCCGAAATCGGTGCGGTCAATCTTGGTGGCTGCCTCGAAGCCAACGCGAGTCTGCCCCCATGGGTCTTCAGCGGAGCCGAAAATGTCGACATCCAGGGTGACCGGCTTGATGATGCCGTTGATGGTCAGGTCGCCGGTAACGGTGGCCTTTTCTTCGCTCTGGAGCTCGATAGCGGTGGAAACGAATTCGAAGGTTGGGTTTTCGTCGGTGCCGAAGAAGTCCTTCGAGCGCAGGTGGTTGTCGCGCTCTTCATTGTTGGTGTTGATGGAGTTCGCCTGAATGGTCGCCTTTGCCGTGGAATTCTCCGGCTTGTCGGCATCAAAATTAATAACGGACTCAAACTCAGTGAACTGACCGTGGACCTTAGTGATCATTGCGTGACGAACGGTGAATCCAACGGTGGAGTGCTGTGCATCAAGAACGTAGTTGCCAGACTGAAGAGCCATAGTGAATCTCCTAAAAGTTAAAAGTATCTCGAATGTTTCGAAGTATTTTTGTCCGCCGGAACCAACTTCCGGTGTTGACGTGTCAACTATAAGCCGGTGAGGGATGACGTGTCAACAAAAAGGTCTTAATATGGAGCCATGCAATTCGGAGTTTTTACAATTGGCGACGTCACAAAAGATCCCACGACCGGACAAATCCCTACTGAACATGAGTGAATTAAGGCAACTGTCGCCCTAGCGAAGAAGGCCGAAGAGGTCGGCCTCGATGTATTTGCTACTGGCCAGCACCACAATCCACCGTTTGTGGCACCGGCGAATCCGCCGATTTTATTAGCCAACCTCACAGCACAGACCGAAAATCTGATTCTGTCGACCTCGACAACGCTGATTACCACCACCGACCCCGTGCGCATCGCCGAGGATTACGCCTACCTCCAGCACCTTTCCGAAGGTCGCATTGATCTGATGATGGGCCACGGCAACACCGGGCCGGTTTATCCGTGGTTTGGCAAGGATATTCGCAAGGGAATTCCGCTGGCCATCGAGAACTATCACCTGCTGCGCACCCTTTGGCGTGAGGAGAATGTGGATTGGCAAGGTCAATTCCGCACTCCGCTGCAGTCATTTACGTCCACACCGCGCCCGCTCGACGGTGTAGCACCTTTCGTGTGGCACGGCTCAATCCGCTCCACTGAGATTGCTGAGCAGGCCGCCTTCTATGGGGACGGCTTCTTCCATAACCACATTTTCTGGAATATCGAGCACACCACAGCCATGGTCAACCTCTACCGCCAGCGCTATGAGCACTACGGTCATGGTGCTGCTGATCAGGCAATCGTCGGGCTTGGCGGTCAGGTCTTCGCCGCTGAGACGGAGAAGAAGGCCAAGGAGATTTTCCGCCCATACTTCGACAATGCCCCGGTCTATGGACATGGGCCATCTCTGGAAGAATTCGAGAACATCACTCCACTGACCGTCGGCACGCCTGAGCAAATCATCGAACGTTACCTGGGCTATGCAGACGCCGTTGGCGACTACCAGCGTCAGCTCTTCCTTATCGATCACGCCGGCCTGCCGCTGGAAATGGCGTTGGAGCAGGTTGAAATCCTGGGAACCGAAATCGTTCCGGTCCTGCGTGAAGAGTTCGAGCGCCGCCGTCCGGCGCACGTGCCTTCCGACCCGCCGACGCATGCCTCGCTGGTTGCCGAGGGCGCAGATTCCCCGCACCTTCTCGTCCGCCCGGCTGAAAGGAATCAGTAGTGAAAAAGCTCGTCGTCGTAAGTGCCGGTGTTTCCGATCCATCAACCACGCGCATCCTTGCCGACCGCATCGCGGAGGCCGTCGAGGCGCAGGTCTCCAAGCGTGGCGAGGGGGTCCAAGTTGAGTACGTCGAGCTGCGCGAACTCGCTGTCAGCCTCGGCACTGTGATGTCCACAGGGCTTTACGACGAAAAATTGCGCGCCGCCCTCGATACTGTCAGCGGTGCTGATGGATTGATTGCCGCGACCCCGGTGTTCGCAGCGTCCTACTCTGGGTTGTTCAAGATGTTTTTCGACGCCCTGGATAAGGATGCGCTGACTTCCATGCCGGTCATTATTGCTGCGACGGCTGGCACAGCACGACATTCGTTGGTGCTGGAGTATGCGATGCGTCCGCTGTTTAGCTACCTGCGCGGCACGGTTATGCCGACTGCTGTATTTGCAGCCACTGAGGACTTTGGTGCTGGCGATGGTGCCGGAAATGGCGCCGGCGGAGTGTCCGGCGCGGAGATGAATAATCGCGTGGTGCGTGCAGCTCGTGAGCTTGCCGAGTACCTTGTCGGTGTTCGCTCGGCCGTAGTCGGTTTTGGTCCAGATTTTGGGAACGAAGCTGAAGAAAAGGGTGCGGAGCATTCAGCGGGCGGGGCCAGCGAGGGGAATCGGGGTGTTGGCGAGCCGAACCAGCGACGCAGTACAAACACGCGGGTGGATACTAATGTCACGGATTTTGCCACACTGCTAGAGGGGCTCGACGGCACCGCGAAGTAGCCGCGCTCACGTGAAGGGGCGGCAGAGGAGGGGTAGGGGGTCAGCGCTCTTTAGCGGCACCACGGGAGGTTGTAGTAGTCGCAAGAGAAGGTATCGGAAAGAGCGTATTCCTTAACCTGCAGGTCGTCGCTGCTGGTCGTAGCTGTCGGTGCTGCGGTAGCGGTCGGGGCGCCGGTCAGCGCGCCCAGGGAAAGTGCTGCGGATGCAATGGTGGTAGCAAGAACAGAAGTGCGTCGAAACATTAGGTAGTACTCCGAAAGATATCTGCCTCGGCAAAGTGTCAAGGCTGTGTGGACTGCCGGACTTCGCCAGTGATTAATAAAGAAATCATAACTATTTAATCAAGAGTGTGAAGTGTGGAGGTCTCTCTACCTGCCCGCGCCTGGGGGTGGCCATTCGGCTACTCTCTGGTGTCTTTATGTAGGTGGGCTAGTGGCCGAAATGTTGATTGTCTAGTACCAAGTGGCCGACCGAGGCATTTTTGAATTGGTTCAAAAGGCGTAGTTCTGATGCGATTGAATTGATCGCCGAAATCTTATTGTGGCGCCCATAATCGCTGGTCAAGGTCAATTAGATGTCGTATTTTCGCGTGGTAGAAATCGGTGAGATTCCATTTTTACTATGTGGATAATCGCTGCGGCCGTCGTAAAGCCAGTCGAAAATTTTCCATTACAAAACGCTGAATTTCGACTTACCTTTGCAGGTGTCAGTTCAAGTATTTCCTTACGAGTTGCTCGTCACATCCTGAAAGGATTTCGCCGTGAAGAAGACCCTGCTCTCCGGCTCCATTGCAGCCCTGGTCACCATGTCCTCGCTGGCTGTCGCCCCGATGGCTGAAGCTGCCCCAGCCCCCACCCCGGGCACTGTCGGTGGCACTTGCTCCGTTGAAGGCCAGTCCGGCCAGTCCCTGAAGATCACCGGCTCGAAGTTCGAGGTCGAAGGTACTGCGACTGTCGCTAACTACGGCGACACCGACCTGCCGCTGACTCAGACCCTGAAGGAAGGCAAGACCAAGTCCTGGAACGTCGGCGGTTCGGTCGACTTCGATTTGCTCAAGCTCTTCCACGTCACCTTCAGTGCCGGCTACCAGTCCACTCAGACCTGGGAAGTTGGCCAGACCCTCGGCCCGTACCCTGTCAAGCCCGGCTACACCGGTGTTCTGGAGTATGGCTTCCTGAATCAGTCCTTCGAAGGTACTCACCTGACCTGTAAGGGCGGAAAGTGGATTGACGCGGGTCGTCCGTACTGGGGCACCATCCCGAAGGAGCGTCACATTCGCGTTTCCATGCGCGCCAACGAAGCTGACCGCTCCGTGGACGGTGCTGCTCCGCAGGTCAAGGAGTACGCCGTTTAAGACGGCCAGAGCCCCTAAAGCCTCGAAGCAGAAGGAAGTTTCTCCATGTTGAGCCTGAAAAAGAAGGCCCTGGCCTGCGCGGTGATGGGTGCAAGTCTTCTTGCACCAGGCATCGTTGGACAGGCCGCGGCGACCCCGCTGACCCAGACCCCTGACCAGGATGAGCACCACACCGGTTTCACCAATACGGATAAATGTGACCCGGTCAAGGATGCCAAGCGTCACCCCTGGGAACAGTGGATTACCGACGAATGGGACCGCTACAACGGCACTAACTCATTCACCAACCGCACTGACCGCCCTATTCAGTACACCCTCGAGGTGACAGAGGGAGTCAACGAGTCCGTAAAGGCCATGAGCTCCGGAAATATGTGGGACGTGTTCCTCCACGGGGTGAAGAACAAGTACGGCATCGTCGAGGTCAGTCAGTGGTCGGTTGGCGACAAGCTGGGCCCGGTGACCGTCAACCCCGGTGAGACCGTTCGCGCAGACTACGGCGTGCACATGAAGTCCTTCATTGGCCGTGTTCGCACCTGTGACCAGAAGACCGGCCTGTGGCGCGGTGAGCCCTACTTCGGTGAGTACAACGGCAAGGGGCCGTCGACTCGCTTCGTGGTCTGGCACAAGACCACCAAGGAGGGCGAGCACCGTCAGCAGTGGGCGCCTGTCAGCGGTAACTCCGGTGACGGCGGCCCGGCATCCGCCACGATTAACGACTAGGAGCAGTTATGAAAAAGCGTGTTGTCGCCATGTGCTTGACGACGGTCTTTGCGCTCGGACTCGGTGCTCCGACAGCGGTGGCCGCCCCGAATCCAGGAGCCGGTGAACCGTTCGCGCCGGAGGAGTGGGTACCAGTGCCCAAGCCGGCGGCAGTTGACCGCGGTCCGGCACCGGGAACCACTTGTGAAGCTCCGGGTTCGGTGGCTGAGTTCGTGGAAATCACCGGCTCTCGCTACGACGTTGAGGGCGTTGTTTCTACGAAGAATGACATCGGTGATGAGCCGATTCCGCTGACGCAGACCATTAAGGAGTCCAAGACCAAGAAGTGGTGGACCAATATCTCTGTCAGCGTGAAGGTCAGCAAGGAGCTCAACCGTAAGTACTCCTGGGAATACTCCCGAGAGATGGTTTGGAGCCTCGGGCAGAAGATCGGACCATACGAAGTACGCAAGGGCGAAACTGGTCGTCTGAGCTGGGGATTCCTGGTTGACGAGTTCGCCGGGCAGACTGTCCGCTGCAACGCCAACTCGAAGACGTGGCAGCCCATTGGGCGCAGCTACTTCGGCGTGGCTCCGCGTGAGCGACATGTCGAGGTGACCATTCAGTAGTTACACAGTTCTCTCTCCACACTCAGCACGGGTAAAAGGGGGCCTATTCACGAAAGTGAATAGGCCCCTTTTTTTGCTACTCCGTCTTTTTGTTACTGCGCTGTTTTGCTACTGCGCGGCAGCGGATGCCGGAGGCTGGAAGCCTGCGTCTATTGCTTTCAGAGCCAAGTCCAGGCGTGAGGTAGCCCCGAACTTATTGAACATGCTGGAGAGGTGCTTCTTGATGGTGCCCGGCGACTTGCCGAGTTCCTTGGCGATGTCGTGGTTCGATTTACCGCGGCAGATCAGGCCGAGAACCTCTCGCTCGGCATGAGTGATCTTGTACGAGGAAATGTTGCGGGACGGCAGCGTTTTAATCAGCCGAGTCGCAGAAATCGGGGAGATGACGGTGCCGCCCTGGAAGACATCTTCAACGGTGCCAATGACGGATTCCGGGCGAGCGGTTTTGAGAATGTAGCCGTTTCCACCGAGGCTCAAGATTTTCAGCATTGTTTCATCGGTATCGAATGAGGTGATAGCGATGAATTTCGGTGGATTCTCCACCTTCTTAATGCGCTCGAGCAGCTCAACGCCGTCCATGTTGGGCATATGAATATCGGTCAAAACTACGTCAATGCCACCGCGGGCAATGATATTGAGGGCCTCGTGGCCATCGCTGGCTTCATCGACCACGGTAATGTGCGGTGCCTTCTTGAAGTAAGTTCGCAGCGTCGAGAGTACGAGTGGGTCGTCGTCGACAATGAGAACCTTAATGTCAGACATCCGCGAACCTTTCATAGAAGTTATAAAAACCGAACAATATCTGTCATCGTGTGATATTACTACGCTAACCAGGACTTTTCGAGAGATATCTTCGTCACAGGCGGTTACTACACCAATCTTACGCTAGCGTAACTTACTGATTGGTAGGTGGCATGTGGAGTTTGGTATTCCACACATTTCCTTCTCGTTCTGATGTGATGGAACCGTCCCACGGTCGCACTCGCCGATGCAGTGAGGAAAGCCCCAAACCGCTCGAGAGCATCGCCCGCGGCAGAAAATGCGGTAGCGCCTTCGATATCTGATTGCTGATGTCGAGCGTGAAGCCATCCTCCTCATTGCCCAGCGCCAGAATGTGGACGTTCGTTTGCGGCTCGCCGTACTTCTGAATATTCGTGCAGAACTCCGACAGCGCCGGCGAGATAACTTCTGAAATCTGCGTCAAGGAGGGCTCGGTTTCAATGCTCGTGGCCAGCGAAACGTTAAACCCAGCTTCCTGCAGTTCATCCTTGGCCTGTTGGAGCACCCTGTTCATGCTAGGAACTCGCTCATCTTGGCCAATAGCCGAGGTCAAAGAGCTTTCTTTGTCAGCGGATTTCAGCAGTGAAAGCAACTGGCGAAGCTGTAGCAGACCTTCTCGGGAGGTTTCTGCGATGTCCTCCAGGGACTCTTCAAGCTTTTCATCTGTCCCTTCTCGCTCGATGGCGAGCGCCTGCGCCAGCATGGTTACGCGAGTAAAGGACTTGGCGGTGGAGTCGTGCAGCACGGTCGCCAACTCAAGGCGTTGTTCTTCCAGGGCGCGGTTAGATTCAATCGTTGCCTGCCGGCGTTGCTCTTTGTAGCGACTGCGCATCATGCCGATGGCGTAGGCAATTACAAAAAGCAGCGTTGTCACAAAGGTCGCGACGTGGTCGCGCGCGAACGTATTTGTGTTTACGTCGTAGTTTGAAATTACCAACAAGAGCAATGCAGTGATTCTCGCCGGCATCTTGTTGTTGTTAGCACGCATCACTTCCACGATGAGAAGCGCGCAGAAAATCTGCATTGGAGCCTGCTCTGTAGGAAGGAAAGTCAACGCCAAGAAATTCGCTGGGACAACCACCATGGCAAAGAGCGGCAAATACGTCGCCACTGCAACAAGAATGACCTGAAGGCCACCGATAATGGTTGGCAACAATAGATCAGAGTTGCTCTCGCGGAGAATTAGCGCATCGAGAGCAGTGAGGATCAGCGCAATGACCATCTCCACTGACCCCGGAGTCCTCAGAAAGTCTCTTATCTGTGACAGCGATTTCTTAATCACTACGCCAAGACCTCTTTCCACACCACAACGCGGTCATCTCTAACGGGATGCAGTAATCAATATATTGTCAGTGCGGTTGAGAGTGCCATTTGCATGATTAATGCCGTGGCGCAGGGGTCGTCGTAAAGCACAAAAAATCCGCCCGGGAAGAATAACCTCTCGGGCGGATTTTGGCTTACTTAGCGAGCGTTACTTACGTCGCGCCGATCCTGGCAGCGGAACTCCGTGCTGGTTGCGCGGAAGGTTCTTAGCGCTTGCCGACGGTGCCTGCGTCTCCTCGGCTGGGGCCTCAGCGGCCTGCTCGGTGGAGGTGGCTTCTTCCGTCGCCCGCTCTTCGGTAACCTCTGGCTGTTCCGGAGCCTGCTCCGCCTCTGGCTGGGCAGATGCTTCCTGAGCCTCGGTTTCCTCGGCTGCCGGGGCAGGGGCGCTAGCGGCCGGCTTTGCCTTGCGCGCGCCACCTGGAATCGGAGCGCCCTTGCGTGCGCCACCCGGAACCGGGGCACCGGATGCGGTCTTCGGCTGCTCAGCTGCTGGCTGCTCGGACTCGGTGGCCGTAACCTCAGCAGCGGTGTCCTCGGCAGGAGCGGTTTCCTCGGCCTTCGGCTTGGCGGCTGGAGCTGCCTTCTTAGCGCCACCTGGGACAGGTGCGCCCTTGCGTGCGCCACCCGGAATCGGAGCGCCCTTGGTTGCCTTCGGGGTCTCAGCCGGAGCTTCGGTTTCCGCAGCTGCTGGCTCTGCCTGCGCGGCCGGCTTAGCAGCCTTGGCGCTACCCGGAACTGGAGCGCCCTTCTTGGCACCACCTGGAACCGGTGCACCGGCCTTTGCGCCGCCTGGCTTTGGAGCGCCACCCGGAACTGGTGCGCCGGCCTTAGCCCCGCCTGGTTTCGGTGCGCCACCTGGAGCTGGAGCGCCCTTCTTGGCGCCACCCGGGGTCGGTGCGCCGGCCTTAGCGCCGCCTGGCTTCGGAGCGCCACCTGGCTTTGGAGCACCACCTGGAGCTGGAGCGCCCTTCTTGGCACCGCCCGGGGTCGGTGCGCCGCCCTTAGCGCCGCCTGGCTTCGGAGCGCCACCCGGAGCTGGAGCGCCCTTCTTGGCACCACCTGGGGTCGGTGCGCCGCCCTTAGCGCCGCCTGGCTTCGGAGCGCCACCCTTGGCAGCAGCGCCTGCAGCAGCACCAGCAGCTGCGGCACCAGCGCCGGCAGCGGCAGTCTTTTCTGCCTTCTTCTTCTCGGCAGCCTCAGCCTTCTTGCGCTTTGCTTCCTCCTCCTCGAGGCGCAGGCGCTCTTCCTCTTCAGCCTTCTTCGGATCGACCCAGCCACGCTCTGGCTGCTCAATCCACTCCGGCTCACGTGCCTGTGGCAGCTCGCCGTCGACCTTCACAGAGTCGCGGAGCATCTGGGCGATGTCCAGGACTTCCGGCTTCTTCTCGTCGTCCTCGATGACGTTGTTGACACCGTCATTCATCATCGTCTTACAGAACGGGCAGCCGATGGCAATTGCCTCAGCGCCAGTGCCGACAGCCTCTTCGGTGCGGTTGACGTTGATGCGCTGGCCGATGGTCTCTTCCATCCACATGCGCGCGCCACCTGCACCACAGCAGAAGCCGGTGTTCTTGTTACGCGGCATCTCGACGAGGTTAGCGCCGGATGCACCAATCAGCTCACGCGGAGCCTCGAAGACCTTGTTGTGGCGACCCAGGAAGCATGGGTCGTGGTAGGTGACCTGGCGGCCTTGGCCGGAAGCAACCGGCTGGAGGCGGTTAGCGCGAACCAGTTTATTTAGCAGCTGGGTGTGGTGGACAACTTCGTACTGTCCGCCCAGCTCTGGGTACTCGTTCTTGAAGGTGTTGAAGCAGTGCGCACAGGTGACGACAATCTTGCGCTGCTTCGGCGGGACACCGTCGAAGACCTCATCGAGCTGTTCGATGTTCTGCTCAGCCAGCATCTGGAAGAGGAACTCGTTACCAGCGCGGCGAGCGGAATCACCAGTACAGCCCTCAGCCTGGGAGAGCACAGCGTACTTCACACCGGCGGTGTAAAGCATTTCTGCAACAGCCTTGGTGGTCTTCTTCGCATTGTCGTCGTAAGCACCGGCACAACCGACCCAGAACAGGTACTCGGTGTCGTCGAAGCTCTCGACATCTTCGCCCCAAATCGGGACGACGATGCCTTCCTTGCGGACCTCGTTAATCCAGTCGGCACGAGTGGAAGCGTTCTGGCCCCACGGGTTGCCCTTGGTCTCGAGGTTCTTGAACAGGCCAGCCAGCTCGGTCGGGAAGTCCGACTCAACCAGAACCTGGTAGCGGCGCATATCGACGATGTGGTCGATGTGCTCAATGTCAACCGGGCACTGCTCAACACAGGCACCACAGTTGGTGCAGGACCACAGGACGTCCTGGTCGATGATGCCCTCATCGCCGTCGCCAACCAGCGGCTTGGTCAGGAGTGCTGCGCCAGCGCCTTCGCCCTCGCGAGCGGTTTCGATGGTCTCGCCAGCCAGCAGGTACGGGGCAGAAGCGTAAGCGTGGTCACGCAGCTGGTTAACCAGCAGCTTCGGGGACAGTGGCTTGGAAGTGTTCCATGCCGGGCACTGCTCCTGGCAGCGACCACACTCAGTACAAGAGGTGAAGTCCAGCAGAGCCTTCCAGGAGTGGTCGGTGACCACACCGGTACCCATGGAGTCAACTTCTGGGTCAGCCTCTTCCAGGTTCAAAATCTCGCCGTTAGAGGTCATCGGCTTAGCGCCAGCGAGGGCGTTGTAGCCATCAGCGTTGCGCTTGAGCAGGATGTTGGCGAATGCCAGGAAGCGGTGCCATGCGACACCCCAAGTCAGGTTGCGGCCAACAACGAAGAGCCAGACCATACCGGACAGTAGCTTAATCAGCGCGAAGATGGACACCATGACTTCGGAGGCCGGCAGAATCTGTGCGATACCACCGGTGACGAAGTTCGCCCAGTTCCAGACCTCGGCGCCAGTGTGACCGTGGTCGCCGTAGGTAGCCAGCTTGGCTGCCTTGACGAACATCATGCCGAGGCCCTCGATGAGGACGACAGCCTCGACGAAATAAGCAGCACCAGCGTTGGAGCCGTAGAAGCGGCTCAGGCGCTCCTTGCCGAGGTTGGTCTGGCGGACGAGGATCAGTGTCAGGATGCCCAGGGTGGTGCCCAGGCCGAGCAGTTCGTCGATGAAGTGCCAGGCGGTCAGATTCCTGAGGATTGGCCAACCACCGGCTGGCCAGAAGGTCTGAATGTACGCCTCGAACCACACCAGGGAGCCGAGGAGGAAGCCCACCATGACGAACCAGTGAGCCACAGCAACGCCGGGTTTCTTGGCCATCTTGGTGTGACCGACGATCTCTCGGATCATGGTCCAAATACGGGTTCCCCATTCACCGGTGTGACCGTATGTCTTTTGGCCCACCATGATGGTCTTCACCATATGGGTGAATCCCTTGATAAAGATGAACCAGCAGGGCAGGGACAACAGGACGCCAATAACGCCGACTGCGACGGTGAATCCGGTAGATTCCGGAATCGCCGTGTCAGCCGTCGCCGCGGCGAGGTTGAGCACGCTCATAATGTTCCTTCTAGGCTGGCTCAGCCAGGGTGATGGCTGAGTGAAAATAGTTCTCTTGTGAGTTCTATCACGAGCCGCGGACGCTTACCTAACTAATGTCCAAAATGGTGCTGAATTCATCGATACACGGTGTAACCAGCGGTTATTTGGCGAATTACGCAAAAAAATCGTTGTTTTATTCGAGAGGGATTCGAGGGGCAACGTCTTCGCTTGACGACGGTGCGAGGCACTTTCGTCGTCACGCTTTTATGGGCGGAAGTGGTGGCGGTGTTGCGTGTGGGCAGTTGTCGAGTGTTGTCGACTCGATGTTCTGCGGACGCATTGCGGGGGTAGCGCCGAAGCGCAGGGGCGGAGCTGTGTTGCGAGGCGGGGAGGGGGTCGGTGGCGTGTTGGTCTTTGAAAACTGATTGAAGCAGACATGTATTCACATGCGTTACATTCTTAACACAAATAACAATAGTTACTTCTGTACCTGTGTTTTGGTGGATAGTTCGCTATTGGGCCCGGGATTTGCTGACAATTAACGAAAAAGTCATTAAATGTAACTGACTTTTATGAATCCCAAGTGGATTTAAAAGCCTCTATGTCCGCAATTTGCCTGGTAATCGGCGTGCCAATTCGGTGGTGAGGAGAGTTGCCTGGCCACCCCCGGCGCAATTCTTATGTAGGCGCCATTCTGTGTATTACCTAGTATTAGCAGCGTGATACTGCAGATTTATCCGTCTGATTCTAAATGGCAGTGGGGTATGGATTTCTCAGTGCCACTTTTTCTTGAGAGGGACTTTAATGGCGCGATCTTTCCGTGCAATCGCTATGGCTGGAGCAGGCCTTATTCTTACTGCGAGTGCGGTCTTTGGCTCGGGTGTAGTGGCAAACGCCAATCCGGTCAGTGCGGTCGCAGTCAAGGCGTTCAATAGCTCGCTTGTGACTCCAGTGGTGGTGTCCCCGGTCGGACGTGCAGCTGCGGAGACTGCGTTACTTGATCCTCAGGTGCCGATTATTGTGCTCGGGGCCCGTCTTAATCCCGACTGCAGTGCTCCTGCTGTTTTGACGTCCCGATTGGAAACTGCACGTTCGCTGGCGCTGCGTCATCCGCTTAACCCGGTCGTCGTCACGGGTGGTCGTACTCAGCCGGGCTGCCAGACTGAGGCTGAGTACATGCGTGATGCGCTTGCATCTATGGGAGTGTGGAAGCGACGAATCACGATGGAAACAAACTCAGACTCCACCGTTGAAAACGCGGCAGGCACTGCATACCTTGCAGGATCGGGAGCCCGTGGCGTTCGTGCTGCTGTCATTGTGACTTCTCCAACGCACACACCGCGTGCACGAGACACCTATGCTGCCGCCGACAACTCGGCTCTGTGGCTGGCAGTCCCGTCGACTGTGAACTAGCAGTTTCTAGGAATTGGTGAAGTTTGCCTCGCGCTTTTCAGTGAAAGCGGCCATGCCTTCCTTCTGGTCATTGGAGGAGAACAGGGAGTGGAAGGTGCGACGCTCAAAGAGCAGTCCCTGCGACAGCGTCATTTCGTAGGCCTGGTTGATCTGTTCCTTAATCTGAGTAGTGGCTACCAGTGACTTCGACGCAATGGTGTCGGCGACCTTCAGGGCCTCGTCGAGAAGCGCCTCCGGCTCGACGACGCGGGCGACCAGACCTGCGCACTCAGCTTCCTCGGCACCCATCATGCGGCCGGTGAGGCACATCTCCATTGCCTTAGCCTTGCCGATTGCGCGGGTGAGACGCTGCGAGCCGCCCATGCCCGGAGAGATGCCGAGGTTGACCTCAGGCTGACCGAACTTGGCCTTAGCGCCAGCGATGATGAAGTCCGCCATCATAGCGACCTCGCAGCCACCGCCCAGGGCGTAGCCGTTGACGGCGGCGATAACTGGAGTGCGGACGGAAGTCAGAACATCCCAACGTGCGAACCAGTCAGAGACATACATCTCGGTGCCGGACTTGTCCGCCATCTCCTTAATGTCCGCACCTGCGGCAAACGCCTTCTCGGAGCCGGTGATGATAATCGCGCCGATTCCCGAGTCGTTGTCGAAAGCGGTGGCTGCTGCGCCGATCTCTTCCATGGTCTTGTGGTTCAGGGCGTTCAGTGCCTTCGGGCGGTTCAGGGTGATAATGCCGACGCGACCTCGGGTTTCGGTAAGGATGTTTTCGTAGGTGGTCATTAGATACTCCTTTGGGATGGCTTGAGTTTGGTGAAAGTTGTGTATGTAGCCCGCAATTCCAAAATCTGAAGAACGTGGCTGCGGCTTGAAAAGTCTTTCCTGTATGCGAGGGTACCTGCGGTAGCGGGTGTCGTCAGGCTGTTTGAGCTGATAGGTGCAGGGTGGGGCGAGTTGGTGTCTTTTAGTGCTCGATGTGCCGGTGGCCATATTGGCTAACTAGACAGCTTTGTCTATATACTTCGCTTTATGTCGAACAAGAACACCGCAAACACGCACGAACTATGGGACATTGCTCGCAAGCTTCGGGAAAACCACACCTATGTTGACTTGACTCACGCGTTTCACGCCGGTCAGCCGAAATTCCCTGCGCTTCCCGACGAACAGCGAACACGGCTTTTCACCGTTGCTGAGCATGGATTTGAAATCGACCAGTATCAGTTTGTTGGCCAGTGGGGTACGCATGTGGATCCGCCTGTGCATTTCGTCCAAGAGACGAGAACTCTTGACAATATTGGCGTCGAGCAGATGATCCTGCCTTTGGTCGTCCTAGATTTCACTGCTGAAGTCGCTCGGGATAATGATTTCTCCCCTTCGATTGCTGATGTCGAGGCGTGGGAGGAACGCAATGGTTTGATTCCGGGCGGTGCATTTGTCGCATTTCGCAGTGACTGGTCAAAGCGGTGGCCTGACGCTGAGGCAATGGCCAATGCGGATGAAGAGGGCGTGACTCACTACCCAGGATGGAACGTTGAGGTTGTCGAATGGTTGATAGACAACCGTGGCGTTGTGGCGATTGGGCACGAGACCACTGATACGGACCCCGGCATCGTGGCTCATGGTGGCAGCTTGCCGACGGAACTCTATCTATTAGGGCGTGACCGATGGCAGATTGAACTTCTGGCTGGGCTCGACCAGGTGCCGGAAACGGGGGCTCTCGTGGTTGCCTCCTGGCCGAAGCCAAAGGATGGGACGGGGTTCCCAGCTCGAGTTTTTGCTGTTTTGCCAGTGTAATCCTCCCACTGCCTTCGAACGGTTTTCGAATACGCCATAAAGCTTCGCCTAACTCAATCCGAGCCTAGATGCGTGATTCAGCCGTCATTGTTTGAGAGCTTTGCATTGTCCGTTCACTGCGTCGACCGAAACGACGAGCCGACAGCACGGATTATCCTCCGGCGTGCATTGTCAAGATCGGCCGGCTCTATGTGCTCGCATGGGGTGAGCTCTGTGAAGGCATGGGCGGCAGTGCCGCGGTGAAGGCGGATTCCCGAGTGGCAATCCGCCTGTGGTCTTAACCTCGCTTACGCAGTGAAACTACCAATGCGGCAATACCGGTCAGCGCGCCCACGAGGCCGAGCCCCAGGCCCCAGCCGCCAAGCGTGCTGCTCGAATCCTCGCTGGTAGCAGCTGCGGAATGCTCCACGTCGTCTGAGCGGCTATCGCCGTGGTTTGTCTCGCTGGTGCCATGGTTGTGGCTGTGGTCGTGACCGTGGCTATGTTCATTGTCTTCCGACTTCTCAATCAGCTCCACAGTTGGAACCGGGTAGTCACTATCGTGGTCCTTTTCAGCCCAGTTCATCGAACCCTTTTCACAGGTTTGCAGCGTCGGCACCTCAACTGTCGACGGCTTTGCGTCATCAGCCACCTTCACGCTGAGCGTCAGAGAATCCTTCAGGTCCGACGGCAGTGGAGTCTTTGCGGTGTAGATGACCTTCTGCACCTTTTCATTCTTGCCAGAGCCGGTCGACTCCTTGGTGACATCCCAGTTCGCGTTCACGTTCGGCGTAACCTTTTCGAACTCCTCCGGGATGGTGAACTCGACCTTCGTCGTCGGCGAACCGTCGCAGCCATGGCCGACCCCGAAAGCCAGATCCGCGTAGCCGCCAATCGGGGCAGACGACGGGGTTGCATGCACATGTGCGGATGCAATGGCAGGGAAGGCGAGGGTTAGTGCGGCGCTTGCCGACGCTACTGCGAGCCCACGGAAAAAGGGGAAATGGTGTCGCTGTGCATTCTGAGGCACGAAAAACTCCTAAATAAGTGGGATGAATTCTTGGCTCAATCGCCCCGTAAATGGGGAGAATTTAGACATGTATTAGTGGAGCCGCCAGAGCTGATTCGGTGTCAGGCCATGGGGTAACAAGGGCATGGCCTGTTGATGAGCCGGTGGCTGCAAAACACGTCAGGGGATTAGTCGGTTCGCTGTGCAGGAAAGTTCCCAGGGCTAGTGCTAGGAAATTCTTTGTCCCCCTGGAGTCCAGAGGCAGGATTCTGTATAGAAAATTGCGCTGTCGGCTACCGTGAGTGGCTTTAGAGCATAGTCTTGTAAAAATCTTTTATCGCGGTGACCTGCGGTGATGACGGTTTTTTTAGAAAAGTTGAGTCGGGTTGGAATAACTTTGTCCCATAGTCCGTTGCATAGCATGACAAACATTGAGTCGGACACACTCAAGTTTGCTTGACAGATTTTCTACGGCAATGCAGACTTGAGCGCGTAAGACTTAAGGGCAATTCTTTTACTCTTCTAGAAAGGTGTTCATCATGGGACGCGCTGTTGGTATTGACTTGGGTACGACGAACTCCTGTGTCTCCGTCCTCGAGGGCGGCGAGGCTCAGGTGATTGCGAACGCTGAGGGTTCGCGCACCACTCCGTCGGTGGTTGCATTTGCAAAGAATGGTGAGGTCCTGGTTGGCCAGTCCGCTAAGAACCAGGCTGTCACTAACGTTGATCGCACTATTCGTTCGGTCAAGCGCCACATGGGTACTGACTGGAGCATCGAGATTGATGACAAGAAGTACACTCCGCAGGAGATTTCCGCTCGTACGCTGATGAAGCTGAAGCGCGACGCTGAGTCTTACCTGGGTGACGACGTCACTGATGCGGTTATTACCGTTCCGGCTTACTTCAACGACGCTGAGCGTCAGGCAACCAAGGAAGCGGGTCAGATTGCTGGCCTGAACGTCCTGCGCATTGTCAATGAGCCGACTGCTGCTGCACTTGCTTACGGTCTGGAGAAGTCCGACAAGGAGCAGACCATTCTGGTCTTCGACCTCGGTGGCGGTACCTTCGACGTCTCCCTGCTGGAGATCGGCGACGGTGTTGTTGAGGTTCGCGCAACTGCTGGTGACAACAAGCTCGGTGGCGATGACTGGGATCAGCGCATCGTTGACTGGTTGGTTGAGAAGTTCCAGTCCAGCAACGGCATTGACCTGACCAAGGACAAGATGGCTCTGCAGCGTCTGCGTGAGGCTGCTGAGAAGGCCAAGATTGAGCTGTCCTCCTCGCAGCAGGCATCTATCAACCTGCCGTACATCACCGTTGATGCTGACAAGAACCCGCTGTTCCTGGACGAGACCCTGTCCCGTACTGAGTTCCAGCGCATCACCTCTGATTTGCTTGACCGCACTCGTAAGCCGTTCCAGCAGGTCATTGCTGACGCTGATGTTTCGGTTTCCGACATTGACCACGTCGTGCTGGTCGGTGGTTCCACCCGTATGCCGGCAGTCTCCGAGCTGGTCAAGGAACTGACCGGTGGTCGTGAGCCGAACAAGGGCGTTAACCCGGACGAGGTTGTCGCAGTTGGTGCTGCTCTGCAGGCCGGCGTTCTGCGCGGTGAGGTCAAGGACGTGCTGCTGCTCGACGTCACCCCGCTGTCGCTGGGTATTGAGACCAAGGGCGGTGTCATGACCAAGCTGATCGAACGCAACACCACTATCCCGACCAAGCGTTCGGAGACCTTCACCACTGCTGAAGACAACCAGCCGAGCGTTCAGATTCAGGTCTTCCAGGGCGAGCGTGAGATGGCTGCAGCTAACAAGCTGCTGGGCTCTTTCGAGCTGGGCGGTATCGCTCCGGCACCGCGTGGTGTCCCGCAGATTGAGGTCACCTTCGACATCGACGCCAACGGCATTGTCCACGTCACCGCTAAGGACAAGGGCACTGGTAAGGAAAACACGATCACCATCCAGGACGGCTCCGGCCTCTCCAAGGAGGAGATCGACCAGATGATCAAGGACGCTGAGAAGCACGCTGACGAGGACAAGAAGCGCCGCGAGGAGCAGGAAGTCCGCAACTCGGCTGAGTCCATGGCTTACCAGACCCGCAAGTTCGCATCGGAGAACGAGGACAAGGTTTCCCAGGACATCCGCGACCGCGTTGAAGAGGCCGCCAAGGAAGTCGACGAGGCTCTGAAGGGCTCCGACATCGAGGCCATCAAGTCCGCCGTCGAGAAGCTGTCCACCGAGAGCCAGGAGATGGGTAAGGCTATCTACGAGGCTCAGGCAGCTGAGGGTGCAACCGCAGCCGAGGGTGCTGAGGCCGCTGACGCTGACGACAACGTCGTTGACGCTGAGGTCGTCGACGAGGACGAGAAGGACAAGTAAGAATGACTGACCAGGATCAGGGAAACCAGCCCACCCCGGAGGAGCCGGCCAACCTGGCCGATCAGGTCAACGAGGTCTTCGAGCAGGCCAAGCTTGACGACGACGTGGAGCCGGCGACCGAAGGTGCCGCCGGCGACACCGCCGCGGAGGAAGCTGCAGACCCAGTTGCAGCCATCCAGCGTGAGTTGGATGAGCGCACGGAGGACCTGCAGCGCCTGTCGGCGGAGTTCGCAAACTACCGTCGTCGAGTTGACCGAGACCGTGAAGCCGAGCGCGTACAGGCGAAGGCAAAGCTGGCTGGAGAACTGCTGGTTTTGGCTGATGACCTCGACCGGGCTGAAGAGCACGGCGACTTGGCAGACGGCACGCCGCTGAAGGCTTTCGCGGATAAATTCCGTGGCGTGCTGACCGCACAGGGTGTTGAGGAATTTGGTGCCGCAGGAGAGGAATTCGACCCGGACATCCACGAGGCTGTCCAGGATCTCTCCGAAGGGGATGACAAGGTTCTAGCCAATGTGCTGCGCAAGGGCTACCGAATTAATGACCGTGTCATCCGTACGGCGATGGTAATCATCGGCGATCCGCAGTAGCGGAGACACAAGTGACGCAGATTTCTTTGAATTAGTTTTTCTGAAAGGAGGAGATGCACCATGACTCAACGGGAATGGGCAGATAAGGACTATTACGCTGACTTGGGCGTCTCTAAGTCTGCGTCACTCGACGAGATTAAAAAGGCCTACCGCAAGTTAGCCCGGGAGAACCACCCGGACAAGAACCCGGGTAACAAGGTTGCTGAAGATAAGTTCAAGCGAATCTCCGAGGCATACTCGGTGGTCGGTGACGAGGACAAGCGCCGCGAATACGATGAGCTGCGTGCAGCTCTCGCAGGTGGTTTCCGATTCCCCGGTGCCGCAGGTGCCGGCGGAGCCGGTGCTGCCGGTGCACGTGGATTCGACTTCGACGTGTCGGATCTCTTCGGCGGAGGTGCCGGATTCGGTGGCAATGCTGGTGGTGCAGGTGGCCTAGGTGATTTCCTGGGCGGCTTCGTAAACCGCAATGGTGGCGCTGGTGCTGCCGGGCGGCAGAAGGCCCGCCGTGGTGCGGATGTGGAGACAGAGATTACGCTCGATTTCCGCGAGGCTGCCCAAGGTGTCACCATCCCGCTGCAGCTCACCAACCCGTCGCCATGCACGAACTGCAATGGTTCGGGTGCAGCGCCGGGAACCTCACCGGTGACGTGTACCACCTGTCATGGTTCGGGATATGTCAAGGAGCAAAAGGGGGCCTTCGGCTTCTCCAGTCCGTGTGCGGACTGTGGTGGCCAGGGCACTCGTATCGAGAACCCTTGCTCGCAGTGTAACGGCACCGGTGTGACCACCCGCCGTCGTACCATCACCGTTCGCGTCCCCGCAGGTGTGGTGGACGGCCAGAAGGTCCGTCTTGCGGGCCAAGGTGAAGCGGGACTGCGGGGGCGTCCGGCCGGTGACCTCTTTGTCACCGTTCATGTTCGCCCGGATGAAGTCTTCACCCGCAGCGGCAACGACCTTGAGGTCACGGTGCCCGTGAGCTTCGGCGAGCTCGCGCTCGGCGGCACTATTACTGTGCCGACGTTGGGTGACAAGATTCGCGTGCGTGTCCCGGCTGGCACAGCCGATGGCCGAACACTGCGTGTGCGCGGTCGAGGAATCCCGAAGCGCAATGGCACTCCGGGTGACCTGCTGGTAACCGTGCGTGTGAAGGTGCCGACCAATTTGGACGACAATGCCACTTCGGCATTGCGCTCCTACGTCGAAGCGGAACGTGCCAGCGGGTTCAATCCTCGTGAGGGTTGGGCAGGTGCGAAATAATGTCCGACAACACTGAGGTCTATGTCATATCCGTAGCCGCGAATCTCGCGGGCATGCATGCGCAGACGCTGCGCAATTATGACCGACTCGGGTTGGTAACTCCGCAGCGAACCTCCGGCGGAGGTCGGCGCTACACCAAACGCGATGTGGCGCTGCTGCGTGAGATTCAGCGTCTGAGTCAGGAAGACGGCGTCAACCTGGCCGGTATTAAGGCCATCATCGACCTGACTGAGCGGGTGGATTCGCTTGAGCAGGAAAATGCAGAACTGCGAGAGCAGCTCTATCAAGCAAAGGCACAGGCTCGTCGTTCGCGAGGCGAACTGGTTCACGTCCCACGCTCTACGGCAGTGGTGATGTGGGAGCCGCGCACACGACGCCGGCACAAAGACAACCGCGGTGGGGAAAGGTCATCCCACACGGCTGAGTGAACGGACTAACCAGCGTCGCCTGGTTAGTCCGTTTTCTTTTGGCTTGTTAATTTGGGCCGTGGATTCGCAACCGCTGATCTGAGAGACCGGTCAGCTGTCAGTTAGCCACCGGTTGGCCTCGCGGGTGAAAACTCCGTCGTCAAAGTAGTGTTCGATGTGTGGGTTGCCCTGGATGTGCCGATACTTTTGAGGAATATCCTGCACGGGAGTGACCATGAATTCGGCCAAGTCTCGCATGGACAGGCCACGCTCACTCAGGTTGAGTGCGTACGCGCCGAAATCCTTATCCGCTGGGTTTTTCCCATGAATCCCCAGTTCGGCAGGAATACGAATGGGGTCCATCGGGGACGTCGCCACTGCCACACGGTGGCTATTTTCATCTTCGGGTCGGACTGTGCCGTCCGGCTTGAGTAGTTTCATGTCGTTTGCGCGCTCCAGTCCGGGGCCAACACCTGGCGGAGCTATGAGCAGCACCCTATCCGCGTAGAGGCCACTACCAAGGGAAGCCTGCGAGACCACCGTCGCCCCATAGCTATAGCCGGCGACAACGTGCCGCTGAGTAGAAGACGTGCCGTGGCTAGTAAGGCCACCGGCAATCGCAGTGTCACCACTATCGACGCCACCGGAACGCTCAATCAAACCAGCTTGCAAATGCTGCAGCCGCTCAGCGGCAAAATTGTGATACTCGGTGCGTATGGCCTCACGGAGGTCGGGTGGCGCGTCATAGGAAAACAACACCACCGCCACATCCTCCGGATCTTCACCGGCGGCGTGGAAGGTCGCGGCTACGCGCTCGAACTGCCTGCTAGCGTCCTCCGCGCTAGAGCTGGTGCCGGGGACGAGAGTAATCACAGTCGATGCTCGCTCAACGTCACCGAACGCAATCGCAGAATGTCCAGGCGAGGACTCCAATAGTTGTCCAGGAGGCAGCCCCAAAGACCGGGCGCGAGCGGACATGGCAGCGTCTATCTCCGATAGCGGTCTACTCGAATACGCCCCAGTCAATCCGCTCCCAACTTCCAAGTCCCAACCACCGTCAAGCCCTCTGTCAGCAGGGTTGCCAGTACCACTGCCAGCCTGTGATGGCTGCAATCTACCCGAGCCGCTAACTCCGCTTGCCACCAGTGGTGAAAGAGCTGAGATTGCGCCCGCCGCCTTCTCATCGAGTCGGTTGAGTTCAGCCAAAGCCGACTGAATCCGAAGCTGCGAGGTTGCACGCCATTCGGCCATGGTGAAAGGCCCGGAAGGAATTTTGGGATGAACGAGGCTGCGCGCAATCGTAGAAAGCATGCCCTCCGGCGGAGTCACCGCACCAGAAACCAGGTTCACCTGAAATCCCAGGTTGGTTGCCTGGTTTACCGCGTCGGTAAGTTCGCGGATGACGTCGTTAAGCATGGCGGCGGTGTCGCTGCAGCAGGCGGCGAGACGTTCGAGCGCGACACTGCTCCGGCGTAGACGCGTGGAGCTGTGGGTGACAGAAATCTCGGCGGCGCTGCGGTTGTCGCCGGCGAAGTCGTCCTCTGAGAGCGCGTTGAGTGCGCCCTGGGAACTGTCGGCGGAATCGGCGAGGGCGCGTGCCCCGGAACGCAGTGCCCGGGCAAGCGTCTCCAGCGAATCCACATGCCACAGCAGTGCTTCGCCTACCGTGACCATGACAGCTTTTCCAAGGCGGCGGACTGGTCATGCTCGTGCGCGAGAGCGCTGACAGCGAGGGCATCGGCAGCCTGCGCAATAACGTCGATGTTTGTGCACGCAGCAAGCAATGATTCCGACCACTTCCCACAAGTAGTGGAGGCAGCGGGGACGATCCGTGAGCCGGGCAGGGCAGAGGTGAGCTCGGCGCTTCCTGGGGCAGCTGCGACGATGGTGGAAAGACCATCAATACGAGTGGAAATCTGCTGGTAGGAACGACTTAAGGCGGATAGTTGAGCTGGGTTGACTGTGATGTGTTCTGCCATGTTTTTGATTCTGCTGGGTGGCGAAAGGCAGCGGAAGACCATCTTCAGCGAACTGTGGATAACTCTGAGCGGAAGCAACGCAGGAAGCCGCGCTGTGGATAACTTCAGGGCGGTCAATCCGGGGTAGTCGGTAGCATTTAGGCATGCGTATTGCACTGGCTCAATTGGAATTGTCAGCGTCGGTTGAAGAGAATCTGGACGCGGTGAAGGTGACTATCGCGCGGGCAGCACAGGACAACGCCGATTTGGTGGTTTTCCCCGAAGCCACGATGAAGGCGTTCAATTCCGGTCGCCTGGATGTCGTGGCGGAGTCCAGCAGCGATAGGTTCGTAGCGGAGGTCTCGCAGGCCGCTCACGATGCCGGAATCAGCGTGGTGGTCGGCATGTTCCGGCCGGCAGATGAAGTGGAGCGCGACGGTAAGACGATGCACCGCGTCTTCAATTCGCTGCTTCTGGCTTGGCGTGATGAGGACGGCCCCGGTGTCGAGTTCTACGACAAACTCCACCTCTTCGACGCTTTTGGGTTTCGCGAATCGGATACTGTCGCGCCGGGCAACGCGCACGTGGTCTGTGATGTCCCGCTTGCCGACGGATCGTCGGTCGCCCTCGGTCTTGCGACATGCTTTGACATCAGGTTCCCGGAGCAATTCATTCAACTGGCCAACCTGGGCGCAGAGGTCATCGCGCTGCCTGCATCGTGGAATGATGGCCCGGGCAAGGTAAGGCAGTGGCAGACGCTGGTGTCGGCACGCGCACTGGATAGCACTTGTGTGATTGCGGCAGTCGATGCGGCCCGGCCTGGTGGGGCGAAGGCCGCGGGGAAGGATGAGGGGCCGACCGGCGCGGGGCATTCCATGTTGGTCAATGCGGACGGCGGAGTTATTGCCTCGGCGGGCTACGGCCCGCAGTTGCTTGTGGCCGATGTGGATATAGCGGAGGTGGAGCGGATTCGTCGCTCGATTCCGGTGCTGGAAATTCGCGATCAGGGCTAGCCGGGAAGCAATGAAGCGGGCCGAGTCGAGGGGGCGAAGATTGCGGGATATTAGCCTATAGTTCTACCGATTCGGGCGAAGTCCTTTATATTTCTTATCATGCTGCTCCACATCCTCTGGGTCATCGGAATTACGGCCGAAGGCGTCACCGGCGCACTAGCGGCCGGTCGAATGCGCATGGATCTCTTTGGAGTTTCAACAATTGCGTGCATGACTGCTATCGGCGGCGGTACCCTGCGCGATGTCATTCTCGGTCACTATCCGTTGGTGTGGGTTGCAAGCCCACAATATTTGCTGGTTATTGTCGGTGCAGCACTGATCACGGTGCTGTTGGCCGACTTCCTGATGAAGCACTTCCGGGTCGTGTTCTTGGTCGCTGACGCAATCGGTTTGTCGGCGTTTTCCATCATTGGTGCCCGCGTGGCCATGGAAATGGGGCACGGCGTCATCATCGCTATTGTCGGCGCCGTTCTTACCGGTGCGTTTGGAGGTGTGCTCCGCGACCTGATGTGTGACCGCGTCCCGCTGGTGTTTCAAAAGGAGCTCTATGCCTCCATCGCAGTCGTCGCGGCGACGCTTTACTACGTGCTCGACATGGTTGGCCTGCACGAGAACATCAACATCATCTGTGCGGTGCTGTCCGCACTGTTCATTCGACTAGCGGCGCTTTGGCGTGGCTGGTCGCTGCCGGTATTTGATTATCAAGGGCGCGATTAAATAACTCCCGCACCAAGAAAACCTGGTACGGGAGTTTTTAGTTGCGCTAGCGACTACCTAGAGGTGCGCACAAGCGCAGATGCACAGCGCGGACGATTAGGAAATCGAAGCCTCGTAGATGCCCTTGACGGACTCAGCCATAGTTGCGTTGAACTCTTCGTCGGACTGCTGAGCGGACAGGCCCTCAGACAGTGCACGGGAGAAGGAAGCAATCATGCCGTGGTTGCGGGACAGGCGCTCGTTGGCGTCCTCGCGCTCGTAGCCACCGGACAGGGCGACAACGCGCATGACCTTCGGGTGCTCAATCAGCGGCTTGTACAGGTCATCCTTGGTTGGGATGGAAACCTTGATCATGACCTTCTGGTCATCAGCCAGGTCATCCAGGCCAGCGAGCAGCTCGCGCAGGACAATGTCCTCAGCCTCTGCCTTGTCAGCAGCGTTGATGTCGACCTCCGGCTCCAGGATCGGAACCAGACCGTGGGACAGAACCTGCTTGCCGAACTCGAACTGCTGAGCAATGTTGGCCTTGATGCCCTCTTCGTTTGCCTCAGCAATGAAGGAACGCATCTTGGTGCCGAAGATGCCCTTAGCGACAGCGCGCTCCAGCAGCTCATCCAGGCCCGGGCACGGCTTCATAAGCTGAACGCCGTTTTCCTTGTCTGCCAGGCCCTTGTCGGTCTTCAGGAACGGGACGATGCCCTTCTTTTCCCACAGGTACTGAGCGGTCGGGATTCCCTCGATGTCGCGATCCATTGTCTGCTCGAAGAGAATCGCGCCAATAATCTGCTCAGAGTTGAAGGACGGGGAAGTGATGATGCGGGTACGCATCTCGTGAACCAGGTCGAACATTTCATCTTCGTTCGAGTACTGATCCTCGTTGATGCCGTACAGGCGCAGAGCCTTCGGGGTAGATCCACCGGACTGGTCGAGAGCGGCGATGAAGCCTTTGCCCTCAGTCATCTGACGTGCCTGCTCGATGTTCATTCGAGTCCTTTCGTGAGAATGAAGGAATGTCACCTACCAGGGTAACCAAAACAGTATGAGTGCGCTGTCCACCCATCACTCACATGGGGGAAGTTGAATCCGGCGGGAGTGTGCTGGTGAGGACGTCGGGCGGTGTGTCGGAGTGTGTTCGCACGTGGTTTCTGGAGCTTTCCAACGTTTTCTAGTGCTTTCCGGCGTGCTACTACGCTTAACGACGCTGCCGAGCTCAATCCTTTTTGCTATAGGTGTGGTGTGAATCACGGTCGGGAAATTGAAAAACTTGAAGTTGAGTGGAACAGACTCAAGGTTGAATGCGTTATGGGTAGTGAATGACAAAGTTGAGCCAAAGGGGCGCAAGTTATGAGTTTTACACCAACAACTAAGACTGGAGAAGTTCTCCAGGAAGCTATGAAGGCCGCGACCAGCGCGGGTAACCCGGATATCCGGCCTGGGCACATTCTGGTAGCACTGCTGGAGCAAAAGGAGGGTATTGCGGCTCCACTGCTTGAAGCAGCGGGCGTTAATCCTTCCGGGGTTTTGACCCGCGCTAAGGAGTTGGTCGCGGGGTACCCGTCGGCAAGCGGGGCGAATATGGCGAACCCACAGTTTAATAGGGACGCCGTTAATGCTCTGAACGCCGCCGAGGAGCTGGCGGGGGAGCTGGGAGACGAGTACGTTTCCACGGAAATTCTGCTTATCGGTGTGGCAACTGGCCAGTCGGAGGCGGCAACTGTGCTGCAGTCGGCGGGTGCTACTGCCGAGGCGTTAAAGGGTGCGCTGACTAGTGTGCGTGGATCGAGGAAGGTAACAACGGAGAATCCAGAAGAGCAGTACCAGGCTCTGGAAAAGTATGCGACGGACTTAACCGCGCGGGCACGTGAGGGCAAGATTGACCCAGTTATTGGCCGCGATGCGGAGATTCGTCGCGTGGTACAGGTCTTGAGTCGTCGTACCAAGAACAATCCGGTGCTCATTGGTGAGCCGGGCGTTGGTAAGACGGCCATTGTAGAGGGGCTGGCACGACGCATTGTTGCAGGTGATGTGCCGGAATCTCTGAAGGGCAAGACGCTGATGAGCCTGGATCTGGGCTCTATGGTCGCCGGTGCGAAGTATCGCGGTGAGTTCGAGGAGCGCCTGAAGGCGGTTCTGGACGAGATTAAGGAGTCCGACGGTCAGATTATTACCTTCATCGATGAGATTCACACCATCGTTGGCGCTGGCGCCACGGGTGATGGCTCGATGGATGCGGGCAATATGATTAAGCCGATGCTGGCTCGTGGTGAGCTGCGGCTGGTCGGTGCGACGACCCTGGATGAGTACCGCAAGTACATCGAGAAGGATGCTGCGCTGGAGCGTCGTTTCCAGCAGGTCTTTGTCGGTGAGCCGAGCGTTGAGGACGCCATTGGTATTCTGCGTGGCCTGAAGGAGCGCTACGAGGTCCACCACGGTGTTCGTATCCAAGACTCCGCGCTAGTGGCTGCAGCAACGCTGTCGGATCGCTACATCACATCCCGCTTCCTGCCGGATAAGGCTATCGACCTGGTTGATGAGGCCGCATCGCGTCTGCGTATGGAGATTGACTCCTCGCCGGAGGAAATCGACTCCGCGGAACGCATCGTGCGCCGCCTCGAAATCGAGGAAATGGCCCTGGAGAAGGAAACTGACATCGCGTCGAAGGAGCGTCTGGACAAGCTCCGTGAGGAACTTGCAGATGAGCGCGAGAAGCTCAACGCTCTGAAGACTCGCTGGCAGAACGAGAAGTCCTCGATTGATGATGTCCGCTCCGTCCGCGAAGAGCTCGATGCCCTGCGCACTGAGTCCGAAAAGGCTGAGCGCGAAGGTGACTACGGGCGCGTCGCAGAGCTGCGTTACGGACGCATCCCTGAGTTGGAGAAGAAGCTGGAGGCCGCCGAGGAATCGGTCGCTGACGCAGAGGAAAACTCCATGCTCAAGGAGGAGGTCACGCCTCAGGAAGTCGCTGAGGTTGTCTCCGCCTGGACGGGTATCCCGGCTGGCAAGATGATGCAGGGTGAGACCGAGAAGCTGCTCGAAATGGAGCTCAACCTCGGCCGTCGCGTTGTTGGTCAGAATGCCGCTGTGGAGGCTGTCTCCGATGCCGTCCGCCGTTCGCGTGCGGGTGTTGCCGATCCGAACCGTCCGACTGGTTCCTTCCTGTTCCTCGGTCCAACTGGCGTTGGTAAGACAGAGCTGGCCAAGGCGCTGGCGGAGTTCCTCTTCGACGATGAGCGTGCGATGGTGCGCATCGATATGTCCGAGTACGGCGAGAAGCACTCTGTCGCTCGTCTGATTGGTGCTCCTCCCGGATACGTCGGCTACGACGCTGGCGGTCAGCTCACCGAGGCTGTTCGTCGCCGTCCGTACACCGTCGTGCTTTTCGACGAGGTCGAGAAGGCTCACCCGGACGTGTTCGATGTGCTCCTGCAGGTGCTCGATGAGGGTCGCCTGACCGATGGTCAGGGCCGAACCGTGGACTTCCGAAACACGATTCTGATTCTGACCTCCAACCTCGGTGCTGGTGGTACGCATGAGCAGATCATGGATGCGGTCAAGATGGCCTTCAAGCCGGAGTTCATCAACCGTCTCGACGATGTAGTGATCTTCGATCCGCTGACCTCCGAGCAGCTGCGCGGCATTGTGGACATTCAGGTTCGCAACCTGGCAGAACGCCTGGAGGCACGTCGTCTGGTGCTGGATGTCTCCGATGAGGCACTGGATTGGCTGTCGGAGCGCGGCTACGACCCGGCCTACGGCGCCCGTCCGTTGCGTCGTCTGGTGCAGAAGGCAATCGGCGATGAGCTGGCACGTCGACTGCTCGCTGGTGATGTTCGCGATGGTGACCGCGTAGAGGTCACGGTTGCTGACGATGGCGAGTCGCTGAAGGTTGTCGGCTATGACGAGGATGGCGTAGCCCGAATCTAGGGCGCCTGATACTCAGGGCGATAACTGCTGAGCAGGCTGTCTGTTTGTTGGGGCGGTTTGAGAGAGTTTTCTCCTGAACCGCCCTTTTTGTGCTTTTATTGTCCAGATTTATGTGTCTTGTGACCGACCGTGTGGGCTTGTTGCATTCCGGTCAGTCTGGAGTGCGCCGGTATAGTGCGCAAATATGACTAACTTTCAGTGGCGACCAGCGACAGACTCCGACCTCCCCTTCATTGCCTGGATGGACGAACTAACGGAAACATTCGGAGATGAAAGTCAGCCACTGCCGGAAGATTATGTAGTCACGAGGCGTCAATACGTCGACCAGTGGGACGCGAGTCAGGGCGGGGTTATCCTTTTCGCCACTTCGCTTGACGACGCTGACCTCGAGTCGCTCAGTAGCGACATGACCCGCACTGACCCATTTGAACCGAGGGTTTCTCGCGAGGCTACCTACAGTGCGGCCGCCATTAAGACGGAATGGTTGGAGCGCGGGGATTCGTCGTCAAGCGAAGAGCACGAGAGCTATGAAGTGCCGGTGGGGGCGGCCTGGCTGCGTACGTTTACGCAGGACGATCCGGGGTACGGGTTTGTGGAAAATCGGATTCCTGAGGTAGCGATTGCGCTGCGTCCGGGTGTTGTTGGGCGCAGGCTGTCGCAGCCGATGATTGCAGGACTCCTTGAGTATGCGCGTGAGCTGGGGTACCCGGGGGTTAGTCTGGCTGTCCATGATGCCAACCCGCGGGCGGCGAAAGCCTATGTGAAGGCGGGATTTGAGCTAGTGGGGCGCTCGAGCTTCCCGGACCATGATGTGATGGTGGTGCGGTTTTAGGTTTTCGGCGTGCAGTTTTTGGTGGGGGCTGCGCGGGTTGGTGGGGGCTGCGCGGGTGGTGGGGTGTTTAGGGCGGATGGTGGGGTGTTTAGGCGCTGGAAGCGAGGCAGCGTTTCGGAAAAAGGTTCGAAAAAGTTGACTTAGGGGGTTGTGGTGTGTCGAATGGGTGTGCGATAATGTGGGGGAGGGAAATTAGTTAGTCCATTTGGGGATTCGGATTGCTAGCGTTTTAAAAGGGGTGGGGAAATGTCTACACCATCGGCGTCAAACGGCGGTGGACCGCTTTCGACATCGCAGGTTTTAGATGCGGTTGCGCAGTTTGAAGCTCTGTCGACAGTCATCGTGGAGAACTTCGAAGTACTTGCACCGGATCATGCGCACGATGCATATAAGTCGATTGAGAAAGCGCGAAAACGACTCGCAGTAATTGATGCGACTTATGTGGAGACTATGAAGGGGCGGATGCCCAGCGCGGAGCACCGAAGGATCGCGTGGCTAGCGCAGGAGATGCGAATCTCGCGAGCAGAAGCGAGGCAGCGTATCAATGTCGTCGGACGTCTGAGTAGGAATGTTGATCCGTTTGCTCCGGCGAATGAGGATGTGCGAATGCCGAACCTTCGTCAGAAGGTTGAGGAAGGTGTTGTCGGTGCGGATGCTGTTGCGAAGATTGACAAAGCCGTTCGGGAGCTGCCGGCAACGGAGCATGCACAGCTGTCTAGGCTGCTGGACAAGCACATTTCAGATTTAGTGGACAAAATCCGTGTTGATGATCTCAATAAATTGCCGAACCGCCTGCGGGCGATGTTGGGGGTTGATGACCCGTATACGGATGAGGACCGCGCTCGGAAACGAAGTCTAAAAATCGGTGCTCAGGGGCCGGACGGCATGAGCCGGTTGAGCGGTGTGGTTACGCCTTCGTTTGCGGCGGTGCTCAAAAGGCTGCAGGCAGATCATGCGCGGCCTGGTGGGTTACTCGAAGAAGGCGCCGATGACCAGCGGAATCCGGAGCAGCGTTTCCATGATGCCGTGGAAGCGGCGGTGAATGGGGGCTTTCAACCGGGCGGTGAGCTTCAGCCGGCGCGGGGGACGACATCGGTGGTCACCGTCGCGCATATCGCAGATGTGGCAGCGTTAGCTGGAGTCTCCCTGCCTGAGGGGGAAGATTTTGTACTTCCTGGATCGGGTAAAGCGGTCTCAGACGCGGGAGTGCGAATTTCCATTAGTCAGGCCGTGCAACAGATGGTCGATAGAAATTCGTTCCTCCAAGTCTTGGGGAATGAGGGGCAGACCTTGTACTTTGGTCGATCCCGCAGGCTGGGGACTTTGCCGCAGTATCTGGCCCTTCTTGGAGAGGAAGGAGGTTCCTCCGCGCCGGGCATGGGCACTCCGGGAGCTATGTGCGATGTTCACCATGTGCAGTCGTGGGCTTCCGGTGGTGGCACTGACCTGGATAATCTCACGTTGGTGGATCCGGGTACGCATCGAAAGATCGATGATGCTCGATGTGATGAAAATGCTTGGTGGACGCTCCGGCCGGATGAGGTGCCGGAGATTCTAGGAACTGACGAAGGGGACGGGGTTAGCGGGGAGTGTGAGCCGGCCTCTACTGATCGTGTGGTCTGGGTGCCCCCGAAAGACGAGGAAGGAAACCGGAAAGCGGAATCCAATGAGGACCCCGATACGTTCGATAGCCCGGGGCGCTGGTTGCGTCGTAAAGCGCGAGAGAAACGGACGAGGGACACAGCGGATGGCAATGGTGGGACGGGACAGGATCCCGGTGGGTAGTCGGATTGGGAGGCGGGGCCTGGCTTAGAGGTTGATCTTCCGTTTCGTAGTCAGCTTTGCGTTAATGAAGCGGTTAAGAAAAGGGGTGCCGACGCTGGCGGCATAGTGCAGTAGTTTTTCTGCGGTGGCACAGCCGATTCCATGGCCGGTGCCTGAGATGAAAACGGCCAGGTGGGCAGCATCTTCAGGCACCTTCCCAAGCTCCTAGTTTTAATAACGTACATATCGCGCTACCAAGTCAATCGATTTAGAATCCGGAATTATGACAACATCCATCTCGGTACAAGAGCTTCGTGACAAGATTGCCGGCGGCGGTCGCATCGTCGTCGTTGACGCACGCTGGTCGCGTGCTAAAAAACCATATGACTCCTACGCCACGGCTCACATCCCACTGGCCGTGTTCTGTGATCCCGAGTTGGACCTAGCAGGTGTTCCAAGCCGAGAAGCTGGTCGCAACCCGTTGCCGGATATCGAGCGTGTGCGCGATGCCGTCCGTCGATGGGGAGTCCGCTCGGAGCATCTGGTGATCGTCTACGACGCGGGCGATGGACTGTTCGCGTCACGTGCTTGGTGGATTCTGCGCTGGGCAGGTTTGGAGAATGTGCGTGTCCTCACCGGTGGGCTAGCTGCTTGGGAAGCAGATGGAAACGAGACTGCCTTCGGGCCCGGAAATCTGCCGCGGCCTGGAACGATTGCAGTGAGTGAAGGCAATATGCCTGTTGCCAGCCTCGATGACGTGCGCACCTGGTCTGAGCGTGGAATTTTGGTGGATGCGCGTGAGCCCAGCCGTTTTGAAGGTCGTAGTGAGCGCGTTGATCTGCAGGCAGGTCACATCCCGGGTGCCGTGAACCTGGCGGCTCGCAGTCTGCAAAATGCCGACGGCTCCTTCCTGCCTGTTGAGCAGCTCCGTGAGCGCTTTGCCTCCGTCGGTATCGAAGACGGTCGCAATGTAGCGGTCTACTCCGGTTCCGGTCTTCATTCCTCGCTGTTCATTCAGGCTATGGAAGAAGCGGGCATCACGGGCGCCGCTCTGTATGTCGGCGGCTGGTCCCAGTGGGCTGGCGATCCGAGCCTGCCTATCGTCCGCTTCTAAGCGGGCCCGGGCCCGGGCCAGGGCGACCGCCCCAGGGCCCTTGATGTGCCGTCCATGTGGCTTTTGCCCCTCGCCCTTTACCGTCCTAGAGAGTCCCGTACGCTCTCTCCTCGGGCATTGGCATTGCGCCAGACGGGGGACGGCATCTTGTCGCTGACCAAATAGAACTGCTTCTGGCTTAAGCTAGGAGATTAATGATTCCCCTAGTATTCACCCTCGCAGCGATTCTCATCATCGCCGCAGTCGCGCTGTTCGTTGTCGACCGCCGCCGTCGCAGCATAAGTGAGACTGCTGTGGCGTCTCCGTCATCGCCATCGCTTTACGACGAGCCCTCGGACTTCACCGGCGAAGTAACCGGTGTGGCGGCAGAAGATGTTGTGCCCGAACTGCCGGATTCTTCAGAGCAAGGAAGCTCCGAGACAGCTTCTGTGGCGAGACCGAATATCGCAGCTGATGCTGACTCTGAGGTTGCCGCTGAGACTGATAGCGCCGCTGCAGTTGATTCTGAAACTGAGGTTTCGACGACAGAACTGGGGACTTCAGCTGTAGAAAAGACACCGACGGAGCCTGAATCTGTCTCGGGAATCGAGCCGGCGGCCACTGCTGAAATGCCCGAAGCAACAGAAGACGCGGGTGCTGCCGAAACATCGGAAGCAGCAGCTGATCTGAATGCGGGAACGGACGTGACTCTCCGAAGCGGCGCGGAGTCTGGCACAGAATCTGGAGCAGGGCCTGGCATGGAGCCAGCCGAGTCGGTGACTGCTGAAGATACCGATACCACGGATGAGCCCGAGACAGGTTTAGTGGACAACACCAGTGCCATAGATGCCAACAGCACCACTGCTCCTGACGCTCGCATTGGAACTGTTGACGGTGCAGAATTCGAGGCTGTGCCCGGCGAAAATGCCGAGACTGACGAAGTGCCGCAATCATCCGATCGTGCGGCGCGCACCCAGGCCACCCAGGCCACCCCGCCCACTGTGTCCACCCAGCCCGCGCAACCGCAGCGCGCTCAGCAGCAATCAGTGGCCCCTATCCGTCGACGTATCAGCGGTCGCCGTGTGCGTCACTTGCGGAAAGCCTGGGCGCAGGAACGTAATTCTGTCTATAACCGTGTGGACCATGAGCTGCCGTCGTACTGGCAGCGTACGCCGGACGGCGATGCCAAGGCCGTGGTCTCCGGTTTCGCCTTTGGCCGGGAAATGCACCTCGCCGATGTCGGCGGCATCACCACCATCGCCATCCGCCGCTCTGTATCCAGCGATGAGGTTTTCGAGTTGCGCCGCAGCGGCGGCACGACGCTGCCTCACGTAGCTACCGAAGCCGGCCTGGTAGTCGCAGCTACCGACCCAGAGCTCATTCATCGCATCTTCGACGACCGTGCAACCCGCATGCTTGCCGACGTACACCCGGCCATTACCCGCATGTGGTCCGAAAACTCCTGGTCCTTGGCTCAGCTGATTGATAATTCAGTGCCAGAGGACTGGGACGGTGCACTGGCATCGCTGTCGGACTTCTCCGACATTGCGCGCAGGTTGCCACCGGCGGAAGGCGAAACCGTCGCTCCGGACACTAATCAGTGGGATCCCACTCGTTTGCAGCTCACCGAGCAGTCCGTTGACTCTGGTTCCTTGATTTCGGATGGAACCGGGCGTGGGCACTTGCACGCGGTACCAGATCAGCGTCGCAACGGTTCTGCTAACCACGAATCGCAGGATCACAGCTCACAGAACGGGCATGCCCAGAGTCACAGCGCGCAGAATAGCAAGGGTGAAGAGCCGCTGGACGTTGAGGAAATTGTTTACGCAGATTCTCCTTCGTCCTCGTCCGCTGCTACCGCGGATGCAACCACGGATGATTCGCAGTGGCCGTCGCAAAGCAATGCACAACCCACGGTGGTGCAGGCGATTGACGGTTCGTCGTGGCGCCCTACGCGGGATATACCGCTGGATCCGACGGCGCTGCCTTCGCGGTCGACGGCACGAAAGATGGGTGCAAACGTTGGCGAGTCGGAGGACATTGGAGATTCTGGCCAGCAGATTCCTGCGCTTGGGGAGGACCCCGAACATAGCCGGATGCGCTCGAGCCAGGGGCGTGTGGTGCGATCAAATGTGAAGCCCGCCAGTATTTTTACCGACGCCGCCCCAGACCTCGACAGCAGCGACGACCCCACCGAATCTATGTCCGAGGACAAGGGCGTAACCCCTGATTCCGCGGACGAGTAGAACCAGACATATCCTTGAGCACACAGTCGTTTATTTAGGAGACAACCTCAGATGAGCATCCACACGAGCAATGTCAATCAGGAGAAGCTGCAGCGTTTGGCCGAGCTGGTCAAGGAGCTGGCGGTTGTTCATGGCAAGGTCACGCTGTCGTCTGGACGTGAGGCTGATTACTACGTTGACCTGCGCCGCGCCACTCTACATCATGAGGCCTCGCGTCTGATTGGTTCTCTGCTACGAGAGCTCACTGGAGACTGGGACTACGCGCACGTCGGTGGTCTGACGCTTGGCGCGGATCCGGTGGCTACCTCTGTCATGCACGCCGAAGGGCGTCCAATTGATGCCTTTGTGGTGCGTAAGGAAGCCAAGAAGCACGGCATGCAGCGCCGCATCGAGGGACCGGACATTGTAGGCAAGAAGGTCCTGGTTGTGGAGGACACCACCACCACGGGCAACTCGCCGCTGACTGCCGTCGCTGCACTACGTGAGGCCGGTGCTGAGGTTGTCGGTGTCGCCACGGTGGTTGACCGCGCGACGGGCGCCGACGAGGTCATCAAGGCTGAAGGCCTGGACTACCGTTACCTGCTCGGTTTGGATGACTTGGGTCTGGCCTAAGAATCTGAGCGCTAGAGCTATCGCCGAGCCTCACCCTGCTCGCCGAGCCTCACCCAGCTCACCGCCCCAACGCAGTCCCACGAAAGAGGAACATCCCCATGACCACCAAGCGCGCAGGACTCCTGTCCAAGCTCACCACGACCAAACTTCCCGGCACCAAGGAAACCGTCGCTGACATGTTTGTGCGTCGCACGGGCGAGGGCCTCGGCGCACTCGTCGGTATCGCCAGCGCAAGCTCCGACACCCGCCGTGCCCCAGAACGTGCCGGCTATATCGCCGCCAGTGCGGTCAACGTTGTCTCCAGTGCCTTCGGCTGGGAGACTCCACGTCGAGTTTCCAAGACTGTCCTCATGCCACTGTTGGCGGCCAATGTTTGGCGCCGTCGCCACGAGACGTCTCGCTTTACGACGACCACCCTGCTCATCGGCCTCGCCGGCGGTTGGCTGGGCGACTTGATTCTCATGCCGAATAAGCCGAACCTGAACCGCGGTTCTGTGCCGTTCGCAGTTAACCAGGTTGCCTACCACGTGCTGCTGTGGCGTGCCGGAGCTCGGATTAGCGCGCTGCGTGCTGCCATTCGCTTCCCACTGTGGGCTGGTTCGGTACCGCTGGTCGGTGCTGTAAAGCCCGAGGCGCTGCCCGCTGCTGTTGGCTACGGTCCGCTGCTGGCTGTGACCTCCGCACTGGCCGATGACCCGGCGCTGCTGGAGGGTGCCGGTGCTGTCGGTACTGATGAGCAGACCGGCCTGCCGATTGCCGATGCCGCCTACGGCCTCGGCCACGGTGGCAACCTGTTCCTCGTCTCCGACACGCTACTGATGGCTCGAAAGATGTTTGCGGAGGAGGGCGTCGTCGGCAAGCTTCTGAATGCGGCAGTGATGGACACCTACACCGTGGCGCAGTTGTTCCTGGTCGAGGGGCTGTTGGCTCTTGACCGCGCCTGAGCCCGGGAAGGGGCCGACGGAATGGTTTGAGGCTCGTGTCGGGGTGGGGCCGTGGGAGCAGGAGCACCCGAACGAACCCCGGCCGACCGGCCCAGAATACGATGAGCAGCTTCTGGATGAGGGCGACCGACGTAATGTCGTCGATGCCTACCGCTACTGGACGATGGAGGCTATCGTCGCGGAGCTGGATAAGCGTCGTCATCCGTTGCACATCGCCATCGAGAATTTTGAGAATGACTCCAACATTGGCACCGTGGTACGCACCGCAAATGCCTTCCTGGTGGAGGCCGTGCACATCGTGGGGCGCAAGCGTTGGAATCGTCGCGGCGCGATGGTGACTGACCGCTACCAGCACTTGCTGCACCACGAGACGGTGTCGGAGGTCATTAGCTGGGCGCGCGAGCATGATTTGGCTGTCGTGGCCGTGGACAATGTGCCGGGCTCCGTACCCATCGAAACCGTTGAGTTGCCCGAGCGTTGTCTTTTGCTCTTCGGCCAGGAGGGGCCGGGAGTGACTGAAGAAGCACAGCAGTCGGCGGATTTGACGGTGTCGATTGCCCAATTTGGCTCGACGCGTTCGATAAATGCGGGGGTAGCGGCGGGTATTGCCATGCACTCTTGGATTCGTACTCATGCAGATATCACCGCGGCCTGGTAATTGTCTGCTTAGGTGTTTTATTTCGAAGGCTGTTTTAGAGCTGTTTCACAGCCGTTTTAAGGAGAGCCAGTGGTTCTAAAAATGTCGCGTCCGGAGGCCGAAACGTGGGCCTATCGTGCGGACGTGGCTGAACAGGCGATTCGCAACCGTCATGCGGCGAAGCTGTGGGGTCTTCCGGGCACGAATTTGGCAATGGCTTCCTGGCCCGCGCCGCTGCGACATAAGGTCTTCATCAACTGGCATTACTGGTGGCAGGCGCAGTATCTCGACTGCCTGGTAGACGCAGCCAAGCGCGTGCCTTCTAAGGAGAAGTACCGCGCTATCCGCCAGACCACTCGGGGTATCCGCATTCGCAACCTCACGCTGCTGACCAAGAACAAGTACTACGACGATCGCGCGTGGATGGCGTTGGCGCTCGGGCGTGCCGACGCGGTCCTCGGCGCATCGGTGCCCAAGAAGACGACAGCACGGCTGATTTCATGCTTGGGTGATGGTCGGCAGGAGTCCACGGGTGTGCTGCCGTGGCGTGAGCAGGACCTCTTCTTCAACGTTCCCTCGAACGGTCCTGCAGCCATCGCTCTGGCCCGGGCTGGTCGTATCAAGGAGGCAGAGGAACTTATCGATTGGGTTTACGCCAACCTCCTGGCGGACTCAGGGCTGCTCTACGACGGCATTCGCTTGTCCATGGCAGGTGCCGTCGTGCAGAAGGGCATGTTTACGTACAACCAGGGTGTCATGATTGGCGCTTGCCTCGAAGTGGGACTTGCGCTTCGGGCGCACGGCCAGCGTGAACAGGCGACGAAGTATTTCACGCGCGTGCAAAACCTCATCCACGCGGTGGCAAAGGATTTGGCGACCACCGACAATGTCATCGCCGGTGCCGGTGGCGGCGATGGTGGTCTGTTCAACGGCATCCTCGTGCGATACCTCGCCGATGCGGCGGTGCGTTTGCCTGGAGACAATCGCATGAATCGCGCGGCGGCCCGCATTGCTCGCCGACTGGTTCTGGCGTCGGGGGAGAAGTGCTGGTACCACCGCCTCGAGGTTGATGGCCTGCCGCTTTTCCCCGCAGATTGGAACGACAATGCTCAGTTCCCACAGGGCGGTTCGGTTGCGCAATCAGTCGGTGGCGCGGTTCGCGGTTCGGCGATTAAGGAGCGTGACCTCTCTGTCCAGCTGTCGGGTTGGATGCTGATGGAAGCGTGCGCCCGAGTGGCCGATTTTGTTGCGACCAAGCTGGAAAATGGTGAGTCGTTGGATTCGACGAAGCCGAGCTGTCCGGAGTAGTCGGGGAACGCTAGTTGGTCGTCATCTGGCGCTTGCCGACGTTGTACCACCACGCTGTGCCCGCCGTTGCCAACAGAGAGTCACATACTGAGCCCCTGCCATCGCCACGTGATGCCTGGCACAATAGGACGCATGAAACTCAATGACATGATGGCTCCTGCTCCCGTGAAGCTCCCCGTTCTTGACGAGGCCGTTGCTGCCCGCAACGGTGGCGCAAGCCCGGAGGCCGTGGTTCGCGCATGCCCGCGCGATTCCCAGGCTTGGGCGGATTTGGCTGAAAGCGCCTTGTCCGAGGGCCAGGAGATTCAGGCCTATGCCTTCGCTCGCACTGGTTACCACCGCGGTCTGGACCTGCTGCGTGGAAACGGCTGGAAGGGGTTCGGAGCCATTCCGTGGGAGCACGAGCCGAATCGTGGTGTGCTCCGCGCCTTCGCAGCGTTGGCTAAGGCTGCTAAGGCTATCGGCGAGGATGATGAATTCGATCGCATGATGGCGTTGCTGCGTGACAGTGATGAATCCGCGTTGCCAGAACTGGGTCTTTAATCGCGCATAGAGATTCAGCGGGCACATAAGAGTGCACAACAGCACAACGGGTACATAAAAAGCGCACAGTTTTTTACATGAGGATGGTGACTTCGGCATGGCTGGCATAGCTGGTGGGGAAGATAAGGATGCCGCAGCTGCCAGGAATCTAGAGGACCTTGCTCCCGCGCATGTCGACGACCTCGTCGAAGCTAAGGAAACGCAATTCGTCGAGGATAATCCGCGCCCGGATTTCCAAGATTTTCGCAATACGTACCTACATCCGGCCTCCCGCGCAGCAAACAAGCTGCGTCAGAAAGTGAGGCCCCGCACGCGTTTCCTCCATGCGATTGACCGTGTGCGCTCCCGTTGGATGCTCATTGTCCAAGCCACGTTAGCCGCTGGGTTGGCCTACTGGTTCGCACTTGAGGTACTGGGGCACCCCAACCCGTTCTTCGCGCCGATGGCCGCTTTCATCAGCCTCAACGTGATGACCGCAGGTCCTCGCCTAAAGCACTCTGTGGAGTTGGTGCTCGGCGCCTCGTTGGGAGTCGGCATTGGTGATGTGATTATCTCCATCCTCGGCTCGGGTATCTGGCAGCTGACTGTCGGTGTGTTCGTCGCCATGGTCATTGGCGTGTTTGTCGGTCGCGGTCCGCTTGTGGTCAACCAAGCGGCATCTTCAGCCGTGCTCATCGCCACCATTATTCCGCCGGGCACCGCCGGTTCTTATTACCGAATGATCGATGCTCTCGTCGGTGGTGTGGTGGGCATTATTGTGCTCATGATATTGCCGCGAAGCCCGCTGGCGGGTGCTCGCCGCAAGGTGGCCAAGGTCCTCGACATGGGTGCAGACGTACTTTATGACATCGGCATCGGCATGAAAGAGGGCGACACCGATCGCATCCGCACCGCACTGAGCGTGGTGCGCTCCATGCAGGCGCAGGTCTCGCTGATGGACCGCACTGTCGCCGACGCGGGCGAGCAGGTCCGTATCTCGCCGTTGCTCTGGCGCTCTCGGGATAGAATCCACTCGCTGTCGCGCATGGTACATCCCGTCGACAACGCCATGCGCAACATCCGTGTGCTCGCGCGTCGCGCTATCACCGCACGTGAGGATCACATCGACTTCTCGTCCGAACTGTGCGCACTTGTTCTCGGCGTGTCTGAAGGTACGCGCCTGGTCAGTCATGTGCTTGACGACGAAGCCGCCGTGCGCCGAATCCCAGAGTGGGGCGAGTTGCCTTTCGAATCCGGCGACATCGCTATCGCTCAGCTTTCCGAGGGATCCGGAGAGGTCAAGCTTGAAGACGTGGTTCGGTACTTGCGTCGTCTAGCGGCGAAAATGCACCCGCGCGTGATCGAGGACGCAACGCTGTCGGAACAGGTTGTGTTTGCGCAGTCCCGCTCCTTGGTGGTGGACCTGTTGCAGGTGTGTGGCCTGTCCAGACGTTCAGCTGTGGCAACGCTGCCGCCGACGACGCCGTTCCCAGCAATGCCGCCGGAGGTATGGGACGAGTAGCCGGTGAGACGTGGGCGAGTAGTGGCTCGCCAGGCGCACTTGCTACTGCAGCATGCTCTAGTGCGGTACGCGCTTGACCTCGACGCCACCGAAAGCGACGAAGCCGCGCACAATAATCTTCGGAGCCTGTCCTGCGCCAGGAGCAGGAAGGTTACGTCCCGGGTTTCCAGTAACATCCGTGCCTCCGAAGATGGGCAGCACGTCGACATCAACCTGGTAGTGGTCGGGGACAATGACGTCGACTCCACCGAAGGCGCAGCCAATGTTGACGACAGTAGCTTCCGCGGTCAGGATGGCCTCGCGGAAATCCAAGCCAGTCCCGCCGAAGGCCGCCACCGTGGTGTGCGTGGGAGCGCACGTCCATGGGCCTCTCTTGTCGGTGCCGCCGAAGATGCCGATGGAGAGCTTCGAACCAGTTGCCGCGGCGGAGCTATCAATCCGAGCTGGTTGATGATTGTTGGCTGCATTCGGTGCCACCGAATGGTGCTCGTCCGGGACGCTGTGTAGGTTCGGGCGCAGGTTAGGGTTTGGGTGCGCATGTGGAGTCGGCTCGGCCAGGTTCGCGGGCAGCGACAAGTCCTGTGTCAATGCGGGCAACTCATCGATGTACGTCGCCTTTTGGGCTTTCTCGGTGCGCTCCTGCAATTCCGCAAAGTCAATCTGGCCATCGCGGAATGCCCATTCCAAGCGTTCCAGCGCAGTGTGGCGGGCTTGGTCGCCAGCGCGTAGCCGTGGGGTGTTGTCAGTCATGATGCTGTCCTATCGAGGCAGTGGCGGGCAGTGGCTTTAACACCCAAATGTTATCTGTACTCGAACTTTCGCGCAGGTCACTTTCATGCACGCCACTTTCGCACAGGCAGACCGTGGCTATTGCCCGCCGCAGTTAGTGCACAATCTGCAAGTCGCGAAGGTGTCGGTACAGAGTTGTCTTCTCTCTCGGCTTTCGTGACTCCACGCCATCGCGCACATATCGGAAGCCCAGGCCACCAACTTGAACTGCCCGACCCGTCATCGGACGGTGTAGCTCGCGGGCCGGGGCTTCTTTCGCTTTACGACGGCCACCGCGCCCCAATCCGAGTCGGCTCAGCAGGCCTTTGCCGCTCTCACCCTCGTTACCGTTTTCCGCATCCGGCGCCGGAACTTCGGCCGCAACGATGCCCGGGGCATCGGGGGTAGGGCGAATCTGCAGGCCGGTGGATGTGCCGGAGAACATCTGATGCTCGTCGACATAGACCTCGCCAGTAAACCCGTTTGCCGAGGACACTCCGGTAATTCCCGGCTCTGTCAGTAGGGCGTAACCAACAATTGCGTGGCCGGTGTCGTCGCGAATCAGCGGCACTGGCGTCGTCGGGCGTGTGAGCGCGGCCGCCGCATCGAGCCCTTCTCCTCCTTCGATGCCCCAGTTTTTGGCCGCGGTCGAGGGCGCGGTGGGGACATGTGCCACTTCAATCCACAGGAGGTTCTTGCGCATCAGGTAGGTTGCCACGGTAGCCAGTGCCGCGTCGGTGCCAACGACCACAATTCGTAACGGCTCGCTCGGCTTTTGCGGAGCGGGTTGCGGAGCGCCTAAGTGGTCGACTTTCTTCTGCTTGGAGATTTCCTCCGGCGTCGGAGCTGTATCGACAGGCAGTACGTCCTTGGCCAGGTCGTCGATGAAAGCCAGCTCCTTGCGGGTGGGGATCATCGCGACGTCGTGAAGCGCATAGGCGGGTGGTGCCGGAGTAGCTGGTGCTGATGGTGTGGACGGTGCTGATGTAGACCATGATTGGCGGAGCAATTGGGAAAACGCGGGTACATCGGGGCCACACAGCAGCACAACAATACGCATAGGACTACACTCTAATGCGTCGTCTGCAATCCCAGGAGTTGAAGTAGGACTATGGCCGCAATCATTATCGTCGGTGCCCAGTGGGGCGACGAGGGCAAGGGCAAAGCAACCGATATTCTCGGTGGCCGCGTCGACTACGTCGTCAAGCCCAACGGTGGCAATAACGCCGGCCACACCGTTGTCGTTGGCGGTGAGAAGTACGAGCTGAAGCTGCTTCCGGCGGGTGTACTGTCGGAAAACGCTGTGCCGATTATCGGTAACGGCTGTGTGGTCAACCTCGAGGCGCTTTTCGACGAGATTGATGGCCTCGAAGCTCGCGGTGCAAAGGCCTCCCGCCTGCGCGTTTCCGGCAATGCCCACATGGTTGCTCCGTACCACCAGACGCTGGACCGCGTGACCGAGCGCTTCCTGGGTAAGCGCGCTATCGGCACCACTGGCCGCGGTATCGGCCCGACGTATGCCGACAAGGTCGGCCGTACGGGCTTGCGTGTCCAGGACATTCTGGATGAGTCGATTCTGCGCCAGAAGATTGAGTCTTCGCTGGCTCAGAAGAACCAGATTCTGGTCAAGCTGTACAACCGCCGCGCTATCGACCCGGATGAAGTCTTTGATTACTTCATGGGCTTCGCCGATCGTCTGCGCCCGATGATTATCGACTCGGAGTTTGAGCTCAATCAGGCTTTGGATGCCGGCAAGCACGTCCTCATGGAGGGCGGCCAGGCCACCATGCTCGACGTCGACCACGGCACCTACCCGTTCGTGACCTCCTCGAACCCAACCGCTGGTGGTGCCTGCGTGGGCACCGGCATCGGCCCGACGAAGATCACTTCGGTGCTGGGCATCATGAAGGCCTACACCACCCGCGTCGGTGCTGGCCCGTTCCCGACGGAGCTGTTCGACAAGTGGGGCGAGTACCTGCAGACCACCGGCGGTGAGGTCGGAGTCAACACCGGCCGTAAGCGCCGCTGTGGTTGGTACGACTCGGTGCTGGCTCGCTACGCCGCGCGCGTCAACGGTTTCACGGATCTGTTCATCACCAAGCTGGATGTCCTGACTGGTATCGGCGAGATTCCGATTTGTGTCGCTTACGACGTTGATGGCGTGCGTCACGACGAAATGCCACTCACCCAGTCGGAGTTCCACCACGCTGTCCCGATTTACGAGACCATGCCTGCATGGGACGAAGACATCACTGGCTGCCGCACCTTCGATGAGCTGCCGGACAAGGCCAAGGATTACCTGAACCGCCTGGAGGAGCTCTCCGGCGCTCGCATTTCCTACATCGGTGTTGGCCCGGGTCGTGACCAGACCATCGTTGTCCACGATGTGCTGGACAACTAGCGCTGGGCAACTAGCGCTGGGTACTTAGCCTGGGGGGCAGTGGCGAACTAGCCGGAAAATAGTCCGGCTTTCGACCCGGCTTTATCGAACTGTTAGATAAAAAATCTTCGGTGTCGAAACTGCTGGCTGCTGTAAAAAAGAACATTTGCTAACCACGAGAAGGCTCTGGGAATTGTCAGTTGACACTGGCATCCCAGAGTCATTTTTGTATCGTAGGCCTCACCGCGTGGTCCAACGACAGAAGTCCAAACGACAGAAGGCGTGTGGTTTTCATGCAAAACACAGGACACCGAGTACAACGACTGGCAAGTTCCGCCGTACTTTCCGGCGCGATGGTTTTCTCCGCAGTAGGTGGAGCCGTTGCAGCTCCCGCGGCTCAGGCGGAACCGGCCCCAGTGCCGGCACCGGCTCCGGCGAAGGCAGATAGCTGTACCCCGAACCCGGCAGCACCTGAAATCCAGGAGGCCCTGGATAAGGTCAACAGGGAGCGTCCGAACAACCATGATGGGTGGAAGTACACTGGCACCTCCAACTTCAGCCCGTGTAGCGATTTGAGCTTTGCTCTCGCAGATCAGGCCAAGCAGGGCAACGCTCAGTCCTCCACTGTGCTGTTGATGTTCCACAAGGGTGAGTTCATTGGTACGGACTCTGACCGGCCTCAGCACATCAACAAGGTGACGCCGACCCCTGATGGTAAGAACATCTCGGTCATCTACCACGACTGGGAGGCCCAGGAGGCCGCAGGTGCGCCGAACGCTGATGCGGCCAAGTTCACCTCTAATGTTCACTTCTTCTGGAACGGCGATCACGTCGTCCACGAGGGCAAGATTCCCGGCGGGGCGAAGCCCGCTTCCTAAGGACTCCCGAGAATTTTCGAGAGCTTTCGAGAATTCTTGGACACTCCCGGGGTCTCTTGAATTTTCCCAAGTAAACTCAATTCAGAGTCGGACATGAGAAAGTAATGCTCCGTCGTAGCTCAGTGCTTGAGAAAACTTGAGAGAACAGAAGAGGTTCCAGCCATGAGTGGTCATTCAGTTCGTCGCGGGTCGATGCTGGTTAGCGCGGCGGTCGCAGGTGTAGTGGCTTTGTCCGGTTGCTCCACTGATGAGACCGCAGCACCGACCTCTGCTTCTCAGGTAGATCAAGAAACGACGACCATCACTACGACCACCACTGTCGAGGATGACAGTGAAAGTGCAGATACCCCCAATCCGGATGTCGATGACAACGACCCCGATGGGGGTTCTTCTGCGCCAACCCAGGAAGAGGCTTTCGAAGAAGCGGTTGCCGACCTGAACTCAATGGAAGGTGGCAATGGCAGCGGTTGGACAGTCACGGACGATACGAACTGGGATACCACCAGCGAGTTGACCTTTGCCTCAGCAGTACAGAATGAAATTACGCATTCAACTACCGCTGGTGCAGTGCTGCTGTTTCATAAGGGCGAGTACGTGGGGACCGCCGGTGGTCCGCAGACAATCAACTCGGTCGAGGGTGATGGCAAAACTGTGACCGTCAATTTCTTCGATGTCAATAAAATGATCGAAGACGGCGGTGCCTTCGCCTTTAAAGACCAGTACAACGCTCCCGTTACGTACTCCTGGGATGGGGCAGAGGTTGCTCAAGAAGGCGAGATTCCAAAGGCAGAGGGGAATTAAACGCTCACCCCGCACTCTCTCCAGATGCGAGTGCTGTCAGGCCGTTTTAAAGTAGTGGCGCACCACACAGTTTTCACCCAGATTTCTGTGTTCCGTAAACCTCCGACGGTAGTTTGTCGACACTGTGTTGTCGGTACTATGCCGTCGCTATGAAGTCGCTAACACTACGCCCAAAGAGGAAAAATCACCGGCCATGTCTTCTCGCAACTCATCTGACTCCATGTTTGACGAACGGACCAAGCAGAGCGAGCAGCCTCAGAATTCACGCGTCCACGGCACGCGCCGCGCAATCGCGGCCATCGCTATGGGCGCGTTTGCTATTTCTCCTATTGCAGCCTGCAGCAATGATGCAGACAACGACGCGGCGTCGTCGTCAAGCAGTGCAAGCGCGGTCAGCACTACGTCGAGCGAAGAGAAGACCTTTGAAAAGCAGCAGGTCGCTGAGCTGAATGCGGCCGCGAATGTGCGGCCGGCTGCGATGGCTAAGCTGCCGGAGGGTTTTGATCTGCAGTCACACCGTGGTGGTCGCGGTGAGTGGACGGAGGAGTCCAAGCAGGCGATGATCAACTCGTTGGAGCTGGGCGTTACGACGTTGGAGCTGGACATCGTCCTGACGAAGGATGGCGTGCCTATGGTCTGGCACGATCCGGAAATCCAAGACGACAAGTGCTCGGACACCGAGCCAGTGACGGAGGGGGACCCGCAGTACCCGTACGTCGGCAAGCTCGTACATGATCTCACCTATGAGCAGGTACAAACCCTGGTCTGTGACAAGAAGCTCGAGGACTTCCCGGATGCGGAGCCAATCAAGGGCAATAGGATGATGACCCTGCCGGAGCTGTTCGAGCTGACTAAGGATAACCAGGACATCCACTTCAACATTGAGACCAAGATCGAGGGCGAAAAGCGCGCTGACTCGGCAGAACCGCAGGAGTTCGTCGATGTGATTCTCGACGAGATTGACCGCGCGGGTGTGGCTGATCGTGTGATGATTCAATCCTTCGATTGGCGCTCGTTGCCGCTGGTCGCGGAACGGAACCCGGAGATTCCGCTGGTCATGCTGTGGGACGAAACCACCTGGAAGAAGGATTCTCCTTGGATTGGCGATGTCAATTACGACGAGGTCAATGGCGACATCATCGAGGCCGCCAAGCAGCTCGGCGTGCAGGTGCTCTCGCCGACGCACAGCATTCCTTACGGCAAGACACCGTCGGATGCTGACTACCACCCGGTCGCCACGCCGGAGCTAATCTCCCGTGCGCATGAGGCCGGCATGAAGGTGGTGCCATGGACGGTGAACGAAAAGGAGACCATGCGCGAGCAGATTGCCGCTGGTGTCGACGGCATCATCACCGACTACCCGACGCGACTGCGCGAGGTCTTGGCCGAGCTGAATATGCCGCTGCCGGAGCCTGCTCCGGTGGGTGATGCAGCGATGTCGACGAACTAGTAAACCCGGCCAGCACCAGCGGAAACTCGTCTGTATCCCTGTTTTGCCCATGTTTAGCTCTGCGGGCCGAGCGTGTTTCGTGTCACACTTGACCTTATGACGCGTTTGAAAGTGCTTGCCGACGTTGACACGGGTATCGATGACAGTCTTGCTCTCGTCTACCTCGCGGGGTTGCATACCGCAGGCGAGATCGAGCTGGTGGGTGTGACCTGCGCAGGTGGTAACACCACTGCGGCATGGTCTGCCCGTAATACCAAGTACATGCTGAATCTTTGTGGTTGTCCGGAGGTTCCGGTCGTCAGCGGTTTCGAGGGGCCCGCTGACCGTGAGCTGACCACCACGCCTGAGACTCATGGCCCGTACGGGCTGGGCTACAACCTGGCGCCACCGGCCGTCATCTACGAACCGGGGCGCGCAGGAGCGGCGGATCCGCTGGCGCTGTGGCGCCAGGTCATCGAGCAGGCACGGTCGACGGGGGAGAAGGTGCACCTGCTGGTCACTGGCCCTATGACCACCTACGTGGCCGCTTTGAAGAAGTACCCGGAACTCATGCGGGAGCTCGACGGCGTGACCATTATGGGTGGTGCTGTGGAGTACCACGGTAACGTTACCGAGTTTGCGGAATGGAACTTCTGGGTTGACCCCACCGCGGTCATCGAGGTCTTCGGCACCGCGGGCGCTGTGGCCGTCGAGCGCCCGGAGGATGCCGTGCGCAGCATCGCCACCGCCGCAGGCGCGCCGGTGCCGACGCTGGTTCCGCTCAATGTCACCGAGACCATCACCATTAGTGATACTGAGATTGAATCCTGGCGAGATGCCGGTATGAACCCGGAGCTACTGCGTGTTCTGCGTCGCTCACTGAAGTTCTACTTTGAGTTCCACCAGGGAGTTGGAGTCGGTTACAAGGCGCAGGTTCATGACCTCTTTGCCGCGATGGTGGCCGTCGGTGCGGTGACCGGGGAAGTGGAGAAGATGCGTCTCGTGGGCGTCGATAAGCGAACCTTTGCAGATGAGCCAGCACGCCGCGGCCAGGTGGTGGAGGATTCAGCCGGAGCGGTGGCGAATGTTGTCCTGGCCGCTGACCGTGAGGTGGCGCTGGCTGAGTTCCAGCGGGTGTTCCCGCGCTAGGTTCCCGCCCGTGCCCGCCGCGGTGAATCAGCTCGCTGTCGTATGCTGGAGGCAATCAATTTAACAGCTGCTGGTTGCGCAGCGTATGTGCCGTAGACGAAAGCGAATTTATCTCGATGTTCACCCCTGAAGTCACCGGAACCCCGTACCAGCCGGGAGCAACGCGAGTTCTGCTGCTCGGCTCTGGCGAGCTCGGCAAGGAGGTGACCATTGCTTTCCAGCGTCTTGGCGTTGAGGTGCACGCTGCCGATCGCTACGAGCATGCACCGGCACACCAGGTAGCTCACCACGCCTACGTGTTGAATATGTCGGACCCTAGCGCACTGCGGGACCTGATTCTCCAGGTCAAGCCACACTTCATCGTCCCTGAGATTGAGGCTCTGGCAACCGAGGTGCTGGCAGAGGTTGAGGAAGACGAGACGCTGGATGTCACCGTTATTCCGACCGCACGGGCGACTCAGCTGACCATGAACCGAGAAGGTATTCGCCGCCTGGCTGCGGAAGAGGTGGGACTGCCGACTTCCCGCTATCACTTCGCCTCCAGCTTTGATGAGTTCACCGCAGCTGTTGATGAGATTGGCTTCCCATGCGTGGTCAAGCCGGTCATGAGTTCCTCGGGCAAGGGACAGTCCACGCTGCGTTCGCCGGAGGATGTCCAGGCCGCGTGGGATTATGCCATGAGTGGCGGCCGCGTCGAGTCCGGCCGCGTCATTGTGGAGGGCTTCGTCGATTTCGACTACGAGATCACGCTGCTGACCGTGCGCTCCGTTGATCCGGAGACCGGCGAGGGGGCAACGTGGTTCTGTGAGCCCATTGGGCACCGTCAGCAGGACGGCGACTACGTTGAGTCATGGCAGCCGGCTGCCATGAGTGAAAACGCCCTGGACAATGCGCGCTCTGTCGCCGCGCGCATCACCAACGCGCTGGGCGGTCGCGGTATCTTCGGCGTCGAGCTGTTTGTCCGCGGCGATGAGGTGTGGTTCTCCGAGGTCAGCCCGCGTCCGCACGACACCGGCATGGTCACCATGGGCACCCAGCGTTTCTCTGAGTTCGAGCTGCACGCGCGTGCAGTGTTGGGTCTGCCTATCGACGTCACGCTGGTGTCCCCGGGAGCCTCCGCTGTGGTCTACGGCGGTGCTGACATCGAGCAGCCGGGTTACACCGGGCTGACGGAGGCCATGGCTATTCCGGAGACTGATATTCGTATCTTTGGTAAGCCGGTCGCTGGCCCGCGTCGCCGCATGGGCGTTGCTGTTTCAACCGCGGATTCTGTCGATGCTGCTCGTGAGCGTGCATCGGAGGCGGCATCAAAGATTAAGGTCGTCGAACTGGGCTAGTTCGACGACCTAGTGTGCGCTGCTGGTGTTGCTTGGGAAAGGAACGCTGCAGCGCACTTTTTTGTGCCCGCTGTGGTGCGTAAGCTACTTGATCTACTTGGACTTCTGTACCGGTGGCTCGGCCGACCAGGGGAAGACGATCCAGTCATCGGTGTGCTTCCAGACGTAGTCCGGTGCAATCTCCGAGCGGGACTTGCCGTAGAGCACAGCGGAACGGACTTCAGCGCCGTGCTTCTTGAGCAGGTCGAGCACCAGATGCAGCGTGCGACCGGAGTCGGCCACATCGTCAACGACCAGCAGGCGGCGGTTGGAAATCGATTCGATGTCCAGGAGCGGCTCCAGCAGAACCGGATCCGGCAGGGTCTCCGCCACGTCGGTGTAGAACTCGACGTTGATGGCGTCAGAGAGCTTGACGCCCATGGTGTAGCTGAGTGCGCCTGCTGGCAGCAGGCCACCGCGGGCCACGGCGATAATAATCTCCGGGTCGAAGTCCGAGTCGACAATCTGCTGTGCCAGTTCACGGGAGGCGACGCCGAAGCCTTCCCAGGTCAGAACTTCCTTGACGTCCAGGTTGGATGAGTCTGCATGATAAGCCATGTATTAACTCTAATCCGAAAATCGACTGACGTGCATAATCAACTGTCCGGTTAGACCCGATGCGCTAGCTCGCGACGGTCTCCACAACAGCTTCGTGCACAGCTTCGGCCACGTCATCGGCATCTGGCTGCTTTGCGACGACCGTGGAGGCCGTAACCATGTCAGCCCACTCGACCAGCTTCTTGCGCTCGCGGCCTTCGGCTTCGCCCGCGGCACGCTCGGCGGCGTCGAGTGCGTGCCAGCCCTCCCAGGTGGTGACCTGGAGGCCCTTGTCGGCCAGGAACTCGTCGACGTCGTTATGTGTGGGCTTTGCAGGTGCGGCCAGGCGACCTGCCTCCCAGTCGGCGATGAGGTTGCCGACAGCTTCGTTGGCATCGCCCTTGGTGTTACCGATTAGGCCGACCGGGCCACGGCGAATCCAGCCGGTGGTGTACAGGCCCTGGATGTGGTTGCCGTCGATGTCGTCAAGCACGCGGCCGCCGGCATCTGGGATGGTGTGCGTGCCGGTGTCGAACGGTACGCCGGTGACTGCGTCGGAGCGGTAGCCGACTGCGCGGTAGACCGCACCGACCGGCCATTCGGTGAACTTGCCGGTGCCGCGGACGCCACCCTCGCCGTCGAGTTCGGTGCGTTCGGTGCGGATAGCGCTGACGTGCTGTACTCCATCTTCACCGGTCTCGCCGATGATTTCGACCGGGGACTCGAAGAAGTGGATGAAGAGCTTGTGCGGGGCGCCCTTTGGCTCGCGGATGGCGTAGTTTTCCAGAATCGTACAGACCTGATCGGTGATCTTGGACTCGTGACGGGACGTTTCGGAGGCGGCATCGTACTGGATGTCCTCCGGATTCACGACAACCTCAATGGTGTCAGAGTGGTCCAGTTCCTTCAGCTCCAGTGGAGTGAACTTTGCCTGAGCCGGACCGCGACGGCCAAAGACATGGACTTCGCGGGCGGCATTCTTTGCCAGGCCGTCGTAGACGTTGTCGGCGATTTCGGTGACGTGCAGCTCATCGGCAGTCTTGGCGAGAATACGGGCGACGTCGAGACCCACGTTACCGACGCCGATCACAGCGACCGACTCAGCAGAGAGGTCCCATTCGCGAGCAAACTCCGGGTGGGAGTCGTAGAAACCTACGAACTCACCGGCGCCGTAGTGCTCCGGCAGATCCGAGCCCGGGATGTTCAGATCGCGGTCGCCGGTCGCGCCAGTGGCGAAGATGATGGCGTCGTAGAACTGGCGCAGTTCATCAACGCTGACCTGCTTGCCGACGTCCACGTTGCCCAGCAGTCGAACCTGCGGCTTGTCCAGCACTCGGTGGAGGGACTTAATGATGCCCTTGATTCGCGGGTGGTCTGGCGCAACACCGTAGCGGATGAGGCCGAACGGCACTGGAAGGCGCTCGTAGAGGTCGATGGCGACATCGCGGCCGGACTTCATCAGCGCGTCGGAGGCGTAGATGCCGGCCGGGCCCGAGCCAACCACGGCTACACGCAGTGGCGTGGTGGAGTTGGCGAGATCGGGCAGTGAGGAAGCGGCCGTGTTCTGGGCTGCAGTCTGGTCGTTGGTCATTGGGTGGAATCCTTTTTCTACGTTTTCTTTGTCGCGATTGCTTATCGTAGACCAACCGGTCTATGCTTGCTGAAACAGAATATAGACAAACTGGTCTACAAAAAGCAAACACAAAACACCGCAAGAATCACTGCTTTGGCTTGAGAGGGTTTTGCTGCGCATCGCTTCTGCTGAATGAGCTCTGAAAGGGGCTCGTCGTGCGAGCATCGTGGCAACGGCAGGCTCTGGTTGGGTAAGCGGGGAAGGGCTTGTCATGGAAAAACTCATAGTCTTCGTGCTAATCGGCCTTGGCGCGCAATTAGTCGACGGCACTCTGGGGATGGCTTTCGGTGTCACCGCTACTTCGCTGTTTATTGTCGCTGGTAGTAGTGCTGCCACTGCGTCGGCGGTGGTTCACGTAGCAGAGGTGGGTACGACACTGGCCTCCGGTATTTCACACTGGCGATTCGGCAATGTCGACTGGCGACGCGCGCTGAGTCTTGGCGTGCCGGGTGCTATCGGTGCCTTTATTGGTGCGACCTTTTTGGCGAATCTCGACGGTGATGCCGCGACGCCTGTGACCTCGACAATCTTGCTTTTCCTCGGTCTGTGGGTGATTATCCGCTTCGCCTTTTTGGCCAATGTTAAGCGCAAGAAGAAGGCCTGGGGGGCGAAGAAGCTCGCTCCGCTGGGGCTCTTTGGTGGCCTGCTTGATTCCACTGGAGGCGGTGGTTGGGGGCCTGTTACCACCTCAACTTTGCTCGGCGCTGAGGCTGACCAGCCGCGCAAGATTATCGGTACTGTCTCTGCGGCGGAATTTCTCGTTGCCTTGGCGGCTGTACTGGGCTTTTTGCCCAAGCTGCGGGAGGAATTCACTCAGCATGCCGCACCGGTAATTGGTTTGTTGTGCGGTGGTGTGATTGCGGCACCCTTGGCTGCGTACCTGGTGGGGCGCATTAATCCGCGGCTGCTTGGGATTGCGATCGGCGGCGTGTTGGTGGGGCTGAATATTCGCACTCTGTTTTCGTCGCTGGTTTCTGGGGGCGTACTGACGACAGTGCTGCTCGTGTGGGCTTTTGTTGTCGTTGTGCTGGTGCTGTGGGCGCGTTCGCACGACACTCTTCCGGGGCTGCGTCAGCGGGTCCAACTTGAGCCGACTTCTCAGTCTCCCTCGGCTGATGTGTCTAGTTCTGGATCTCCATCACCCGCTTCGGTTGATGCCGGGGCCGAGGATGCTTCTGAAGGTGTCAAAGTGGGTGTGAAAAACGGTGTCCGCGTGGGCGAAGCAGGGGTTCGCTAGGTGTCCGAGCGTGTCCCGGCTTGCACTAGCCAGACTGGTCGGTCTAATGTTGCCTGCAATACAACGTAGACCAAACGGTCTATAAAGATTAGAAACTGATTCGGTCAACGAGAACAAAACGAAAGTGATTCGGTAGATTCCCCATGAGCTCTCCTACGAAAACCGCCGAGCGTCCAGCTTCCGCAGCGGCTACCCGACGTAAGAAGCGCGCACCGAAGCCACAGGGGCAGTGGCTTATCGACGGCCGCGAGCCACTTAACGACGACGAGCGCATTAAGAAAGAAGATGCTGGCATCGCCGTTAAGCAGCGTGTTATCGACATCTACTCCAAGCAGGGGTTTGACTCCATCCCCGCGGAGGACCTAGCGCCTCGCTTTAAGTGGATTGGCCTCTACACCCAGCGCAAGCAGGGGCTTAGCGGTGAGCACACCGGCGTGAAGACCAACGCCGAGCTGCAGGACAAGTACTTTATGCTCCGCGTCCGCCTCGACGGTGGCCAGACCACCACCGAGGGTATTCGCACCATCGGCGAGATTTCCCGCGATTTCGCCCGCGACACTGCGGACTTCTCCGACCGCCAGAACGTCCAGCTGCACTGGATTCGCGTCGAAGATATGCCGGAGATCTGGGACCGCCTTGAGCGAGTTGGTCTCGACACCAACTTTGGCTGCGGCGACGTTCCCCGCGTTATTCTAGGCAGCCCGGTTGCCGGTGTTGCGGCCGATGAAATTGTCGACGGCACCAACGCCATCCGCCGCATCAAGGAGGAGTACCTCTCCGGCGACGAGTTCTCCAACCTACCGCGTAAGTTTAAGTCGGCAGTTTCCGGTTCCCCGCGTCTCGATGTCACCCACGAGGTCCAGGACGTTGCCTTCGTCGGTGTCAATCATCCAGAGCACGGCCCCGGTTTCGACGTTTGGGTCGGTGGTGGTCTCTCCACCAACCCGATGCTCGCCCAGCGTCTCGGCGCCTGGATCCCAGAGGACGAGGTTCCCGAGGTATGGGCGGGCGTGTGCCGCATCTTCCGGGACTACGGCTACCGTCGCCTGCGCAATCGTGCGCGTCTGAAGTTCCTCGTTGCCGAATGGGGCGCGGAGAAGTTCCGCCAGGTACTCGAAGACGACTACCTCAACCGCAAGCTTATCGACGGCCCCGCACCCGAACCTTTCGAAGGCGACCGTGACCACATCGGCGTGCACAAGCAGGCCGACGGTCTCAACTACGTCGGTGTTAAGCCCGCTGTTGGCCGTGTTCCGGGCTCTGATCTGGTCAAACTCGCCGACATCGCCGAGCGCCACGGTGTTTCCCGCGTCCGCACCACCGTGATGAAGGAGCTCATTCTCCTCGACGTCGCCGACGACCAGGTCGACTCCCTGCTCGCAGAACTCGACGAAATTGGCCTGTCTGCCAAGCCCTCAGCTTTCCGACGGGGCATCCTGGCCTGCACCGGCCTAGAGTTCTGCAAGCTCGCACTTGTCACCACGCGCCAGCGCGCAATTGATTTGGTGGGCGACTTGGAGGAACGCCTCGGTGACCTCGACGTCCCAATCACCATTGCGCTCAATGGCTGCCCGAATGCCTGCGCCCGCACGCAGATTGCCGACATCGGACTCAAGGGGCAGATTGTCACCGACGACGAGGGCAACCGTGTCGAGGGTTTCCAGGTTCACCTCGGTGGTTCGCTGGGGCTCGATGCCAACTTCGGCCGCAAGGTTCGCGGACACAAGGTCACCTCGGCAGAACTGGGTGACTACATCGAGCGCGTCGTCAATCACTTCAAGGAGCAGCGCCACGAGGGTGAACAGTTCCGCGAGTGGATTGTCCGCGCTGATGAGGAGGACCTGAAGTGAGTGAATCTCCCAATGGGGTTCGGTCGCAGGGGCCGTCGTCAAGCGAAAAAGACGAGACGCCAGCGCGACTGGGGATCGGTGGCCGAAGCGCACACCCCAATCCGAACCGGGGTGCGGTGATGCATTGCCCTTACTGCGGCGGTGATGATCTGTGGCCCGACCTGGAAACCGATTACGCCTGGCAATGCCGCGAATGCTGCCGGGTATTCACAGTGAAACTGCACGGACATATCGATAGAAAGGTGGCGTCATGAGCACGGGACTGAAAACCGCTGAGGTCATTAAGACTCAGGAGGCGCTCGCGCGTGAAGACGCGCTGGACAACCCGGAAACTGCTCGCCGTCTGATTGAGCTCGCACTGGAGTGGGGCTCCAAGCTGGAGACTGCCACTGCTGGGGAAGTACTGGAATGGGGTGCGGGGCACCTGCACACGCCACTGGCCGTGACCCTGTCGATGCAGGACACAGTGTTGGCGGAACTGGCTGCTCGGCACGCGCCGGAGGCAGATCTGATTTTCCTGGATACCGGTTACCACTTCCCGGAGACCCTCGACGTGGCAGAGCAGGTCGCACAGCGTTACGACAACCGACTGCTGTCGATTGAGCCGAAGCGCACCCGCGCCGAGCAGGACGCCGAAGAGGGCGTTGATCTGTACAAGACCGACCCGACGCGTTGCTGCGCATTGCGGAAGGTCGAGCCGCTGTCTGCCGTGAAGCGCCCCTACGAGGGCTGGGTCACAGGTCTGAAGCGCGTCGACGCGCCGACCCGCGCACACACGCCGGTACTGGAGATCGACAAGACTGGTCGCATCAAGCTCAACCCGTTGGCCACCTGGACAGATGAGGATGTTGCCCAGTACATCGAGGACAACGACCTCATTGTGCATCCGCTGACGCAACAGGGGTTCCCGTCGATTGGCTGCGCGACATGCACCGCGCGAGTGGCAGAGGGCGCGGATCCGCGCTCGGGTCGCTGGGCGGGCTCCGAGAAGACTGAGTGCGGATTGCACCTCTAGTTCGAGCGGCTAGCAGACAGCTACTTGCCGCCAGCCACTAGCCGCCCGCCGATAGCCGACATCAGCTAAAACTGCGCAGTTACAACAGCCAACACAGCCCCAACAGAAAGAACCCCCATGACTAGCTCAACCACCGTTTCCGTACAAAACCGCCTCGACCCGCGGCTTGCCGAGCTGGAAGCCGAGGCCATCGACATTATTCGCCAGACCGCCGGTCAGTTTGACCGTCCGGCACTACTTTTCTCCGGCGGAAAGGATTCCGTCGTCGTGCTCGAGCTGGCCAAGCGCGCTTTCGCACCGGCGGGTATCCCGCTGGAGCTGCTCCACGTCGACACCGGCCACAACTTCCCCGAAGTTATTGAATTCCGCGACAAGATTGCCGCTCAGCCGGGCATCAAGCTGCACGTAGCCAAGGTCCAAGACTGGATCGACAGCGGCGTGCTCACTGAGCGTGCCGACGGCACCCGCAACCCCTTGCAGACCGTGCCGCTGGTGGAGACCATTGCCAACCGCGGTTACGATGCCGTTCTCGGTGGCGCCCGCCGCGATGAGGAGAAGGCCCGCGCAAAGGAGCGCGTGTTCTCCGTTCGCGACTCCTTCGGCGGTTGGGATCCACGCCGTCAGCGCCCTGAGCTGTGGGGCCTCTACAACGGTCGCCACGCCGCCGGAGAGAACGTCCGCGTTTTCCCAATCTCGAACTGGACCGAGGCCGACGTCTGGGCCTACATCGAAGCCCGTGACATCGAACTGCCGCCCATCTACTTCTCCCATGAGCGTGAGGTGTTCAACCGCGGCGGTATGTGGCTGGCACCGGGCGAGTGGGGTGGACCCCGCGACGGCGAGACCCTCGAGGTTCGCACTGTCCGCTACCGCACTGTCGGTGACATGAGCTGCACCGGCGCTGTCGAATCGACTGCCACCACTATTGCGGAGGTCATGGAGGAACTTCGCACATCCAAGCTCACCGAGCGCGGCGCTACCCGCGCAGATGACAAGTTGTCCGAATCCTCCATGGAAGACCGCAAGAAGGAAGGTTACTTCTGATGAGCCAGCCAAATTCCCCAGCTACCCTGATTACCGCTGACCGCGCCACTCGCGCTCGTCGCACTCTTCGCCTGTGCACCGCTGGCTCCGTCGACGACGGTAAGTCCACCTTCGTCGGTCGCCTGCTGCACGACACGAAGAACATCCTCGCTGACCAGTACGAGGCCGTCGTCGCCTCCTCACAGGCGCGCGGTCAGGAAAACCCTGACCTGTCGCTGCTGGTCGACGGTCTGCGGGCCGAGCGCGAGCAGGGCATCACCATTGACGTCGCCTACCGCTACTTCGCCACCGACGTCCGCTCGTTCATCCTCGCCGACTGCCCTGGTCACGAGCAGTACACCCGAAACACCATCACTGGTATGTCCACCGCCGAGGCCGTCGTTTTGCTTATCGACGCGCGCAACGGCGTCGTGACGCAGACCAAGCGTCACGCAACGGTGGCCGGTCTGCTGGGCGTTCGCCACGTAATCTTTGCTGTCAACAAGATTGACTTGCTGGACTACAGCGAAGAGGCCTTCCGCAAGATTGAGTCGGATGTGGCAGCACTAGCAGAGCGCCTGGGTCTGCAGAACACCTTCGTTGTTCCAGTGTCGGCTCTGGTCGGCGACAACATTGTCGATTCTTCTGAGCACACTCCGTGGTACGAGGGTCCGACCGTGCTGGAGCTGCTGGAAAACCTCAACATCGGTGCCGACCTGGAAACCGATGCCGAGGCTGACCTGCGCCTGCCCATCGACTATGTCATTCGCGATCACGCCACTGAATACCGTGGTTACGCCGGCCGTATCGCCGCAGGTAGCGTGCGTGTGGGCGATGTTGTCTCCGTAGACGCCAACCGTCAGGCTACGGTCACGAAGATCACCGTGGCAGCTGAGGATGTCACTGAGGCCGTGGCCGGCCAGTCGGTGGCCATCAGCCTGGATGCCGAGTTCGACCTAGCCCGTGGCGACCTCATCAGTGGCACGCGCCCGGAAGACGTGCGCCGTTTCTCCGCCGTGGCCGTCCACCTTGCAGACAAGCCGTTGGCAGTCGGTCGCGTCGTAGAGGTGCGCTATGGTGCCGCGCTGGTGCGTGGTCGTATCGCTTCCGTCGATGCGCTCATCGATATCGAAACCGGTGAGCCCACCGGTGTGGCTGATCAGCTTGCAGTCAACGACGTCGCTGAGATCACCGTCGAGGTCGCACAGCCGCTGCCGGTCGATGCCTACCGCGTCGGTGGTCGTGTCGGTGCGTTCCTGCTCATCGAGCCGGGCACCGGTGACACCCTCACCGCAGGCCTCGTGCGTGGCGCTGCCCAGTAGAGCTGCCAGGTAGAGAAACCAGAAAGCACAGCTAGCGAGCCTGAGGAGACCATCGATGACCGCACTGATTCTGCTTGCGCACGGTTCTCGGCACTCAGAGACCAAACCGGTGCTCGAAGACGTGGTCGCGCTCGTGCGCGAGAAGATGCCGCTCACCCGCCTCGATGCGCCCTCTCAGATTCGCCTCGCCTGGCTGGACCTCGACGAGCCCTCACTGGATACCGTCTGTGCCGAGCTCGCCGCTGCCGGCGAGACTCAGGCACTGGCCGTACCGCTCCTGTTCACCGATGCGTTCCACTCGCGAGTCGACGTTCCCGAACAGGTTCGACTCTGCGATCGGCATGGTGTTGACATCACAGTGGCTGAAGGACTCGGGCTTGGCGACGGCACGAAGCGCGCCGTCGTAAAGCGAATCATCGAAGCGGCGGAGAATGCATCTTTTTCCTGGCCGGTCGATGCGCTGGTGATGGGGGTCGGCTCCTCTGATGAGGATGCCAATGCGGCGGTGCACCAGTTTGCGGCAAATCTTGGCGGGATGCTGCCGGGACATGTGAGCGCGGCATTCGTGGTCGGTCCTGAGAAAATCAAGGGAGCCGATGCTGTGGCCGCGGCGCAGGAGCGCGCGGCCAAGCGCGGACGCGGACTCGTAGTGGTGCCGCTGTTTACCGCGCCGGGCCTACTGTGGGATCGAGTCATCGATGCGGGCGCTGCCGACGGTGCTGGTCAGGTGGCTTTTGGTGAGCCATTGGTCGAGCTGTTGGCGCCGATTGTGTGCTGCCGCTGGGACTCGCGCGCCGCGTACACGGACGTGAAGGTAGTGGCGTAGCCGACGCTTTTTATCCGTCCTAGTTACTCGCCGTTACTCGCCCTTGGAGTGGGTGACCATCTCATCCCACTCGACGTACTTCTTGCGTTCGCGGCCCTCGGCCTCGCCGGCGGTGCGTTCGGCAGCATCGAGCTTGTGCCAACCTTCCCAGTCCAGGTAGTCGATACCCTTGGACTCCAGCAGCTCGTTGACAGCGGACAACTCCGGCTTCGACGGGTTGAATTTCTTGCCCTCAGCGGCATCGGCCAGGAGATTGGCCACGGCCTCGTTGGCATCGCCCTTGGTATTACCAATCAGGCCGACCGGTCCGCGGCGAACCCAACCGGTGGTGTAGAGGCCAGTGATGGCCTCAGCTGCTTCATCCTCGGTGTTGTCGGATTCGATGACTCGACCACCGACGTTGGAAATGACATTCTTCACGTTGTCGAACGGGATACCCGGCAGCGCATCAGAGCGGTAGCCCACGGCGGAGTAGACAGCGCCGACCTTCCAGTCGGTGGTCTCGCCGGTCGGCCGCAGCCCGCCAGCACCGTCGTATTCCATGCGCTGAGTGCGCAAGCCTGTCACATGCTGCTCGCCGTCGGTACCCTCCTCGCTGAGGATTTCCACTGGCGACTCGAAGAAGTGAATGTAGAGCTTGTGCGGTGCGTTCTTCGGCTCACGGATGGCGTAGTTCTCCAGGATGGTGCAGACCTGGTCAGTAATCTTGGAGTTGCGACGCATAATCTCGGATGCGGAGTCGTAATCAATATCGCGCGGATCGACAACGACCTCGACGTTCGGTGAGTAGTCGAGTTCCTTGAGCTCCAGCGGAGTGAACTTTGCCTGTGCCGGGCCGCGGCGGCCGAAGACGTGGACTTCCTTGGCCTTATTTGTCTTCAGAACCTCGTAGACATTGTCCGGAATCTCTGTGACGTGCAGTTCCTCACCGGTCTTCGCCAGGATTCGGGAGACATCCAGCGCGACGTTGCCGACACCGACGACGGCCACGGACTCCGCCGAAAGGTCCCAGGTGCGCTCAAAGAGTGGATTGCCGTCATAGAAGCCCACGAATTCGCCTGCGCCGAAGTGCTCCGGCAGGTCCGCTCCCGGCGTTGGCAGTGCGCGGTCGCCGACGGCACCGGTGGCGAAGATGACGGCGTCGTAATGCTCCTTTAATTCGTCGAGTGTGATGTCCTTGCCGAACTCAACGTTGGAAAATAGGCGCAGCTCCGGCTTTTCCATCACGCGGTGCAAGGCCATGATGATGCCCTTGATGCGTGGGTGGTCGGGGGCGACGCCGTAGCGGATTAGACCGAATGGAGCCGGCATCTTTTCAAACAGATCGACTTCCACGTCAGTACTGGATTTCATCAGTGCATCGGAAGCATAAACACCGGCCGGGCCAGAGCCAATTACGGCAACGCGGAGCGGGCGATTCATGAAGTGTGTCCTTCTTTCTCTAATGCTTTACGACGGTCACGAGGCCGCGGCATAAGTAGCTGCCAGCGGTGACCTCGTGGGGAAAGGAGTTATTGGTGAGCTATCGGTTTATTCGACATTCCCAATGGTAGCGCCCCCAATCGTAGCGATAACTTACGAAAAATCGAGAGGTGAGCATCACATCATCGGTGAGATGCTTTTGAAGGCATACAAAACTAAATGTGACCTTAGTCACGTCTAATGTGGAAATTTGGGCTAGTTCACTAGAAAAACCGCATAAAAGCCGCGATTATGCGGGAAAATTGTTGGAATCTGTGGGGAAAAGTGTGGCTACCAGGGGTAACCAAAGAGGTTTGAGTCCGCCGTGAGATGTAAGGTGACTCACAATAAGATGAAAATAATGATTTGGGACTCAGCGGGATTAGATTCAGCAGGATTAGAAGCTCAGCATGGTCTTGAGCCTCCGGCAGTCCAACGGCTCGAGCCAAGTCAACGTTTAAATAAGTCAACGATTAAGCGCAGTGCGAGAAAGGAACGTCGGTGAGCGATAAGAACGCCCAAGCGTCCACCAACAACTCCGCAGTCCTGATTACTTCAGTGGACCGCGCAGACAATCTGCAAGATGTCATTACGGCATTGTCTGAGGCACTGGGTGGGGCACGTTGCCTCCACACTGTCGGTGGGGCGCACGGCGCCACCGTGGATCAGGTTGTTGTGGATCCGGAATCCGCGCTTGACACCATCGTCAGTGCTGTTGAGGCTGATCGCGCTGCTAACGAGGGGGCGGCTGTTCTGACCGGCTCCGGCAACCTCGATTTTGACTTCCGCATTGCCACCGTCGCCGGCGCCGGTGTCATCGTTGTCGCTGGTGGCGAGGGCTGCCACACAGAGGCCGCAAAGGCTCGCGTTCGTTTGGCTCTCAGCAGTGCAGCTCAGCGTCACAGCGAGGTACTCGCAGTTGTCCTTACAGGGGAGGAGGCAGCTGAGGCTGCTAAGACTCTCGAGCTCGACGTTCCCGTTGTTGCCGTTGACGATGCTGAGGGGCTGCGCAAGGTCGTAAGCCGCGAGGTCACCGCAGTGATGACTCCACAGCGTTTCCAGTGGTGGCTATTGCAGCGCGCCAAGGCTGATAAGCGTCACATTGTGCTGCCAGAGGGGGACGATGACCGCATTCTTGAGGCCGCTGATTACCTCCTGCGCGAGGACATCTGTGAGCTTACTATCCTCGGTGACCCGGATGCTATGAAGGCGCGCGCCGCCGAACTTGGTTTTGACATCGACGCCGCCCATCTCTGGAACCCACAGACCTCCGAATATGTTGAGCAGTTCGCGGAACAGTTCGCAGAGATGCGCAAGGCCAAGGGGGTCACGCTGGAGCAGGCCCGTGAGACGATGCAGGACATCTCCTACTTTGCGACGATGATGATTCACAACGGGCTTGTCGACGGCATGGTGTCCGGTGCAGCCCACACAACTGCGCACACCATTCGTCCGTCCTTGCAAATCATTAAGACCAAGCCGTCGGCTTCCACGGTGTCGTCGCTGTTCCTCATGGTTATGGACAACTCGCTGTGGGGTTTTGCGGACTGTGCGGTGCTGCCGAAGCCGGCTCCGGAACAGCTGGGTGAAATCGCGGTGGTATCCGCCGAGACTGCAGCTTCCTTCGGTATCGACGCCCGCGTCGCCATGCTGAGCTACTCCACTGGGGCATCCGGCACAGGTGAGGATGTTGATCGTGTGAAGGCGGGTCTGGCCAAGGCCAAGGAGCTGGCTCCGGACCTCGCTGTCGATGGTCCGCTGCAGTTCGATGCCGCTATTGACCCGTCTGTGGCTGCGAAGAAGATGCCGGATTCCTCCGTTGCGGGTAAGGCAACTGTTTTCGTGTTCCCGGATTTGGACGCCGGTAACATCGGGTACAAGATTGCCCAGCGCTGTGGTGGTGCGTTGGCAATCGGCCCGATTCTGCAGGGCTTGAACAAGCCGGTCAACGACCTCTCCCGTGGCGCCACGGTGCCGGACATCATCAACACGGTTGCAATTACCGCTATTCAGGCTGGAGGAAACTAATTATTATGTCCCGTCACGTACTTGTTTTGAACTCCGGTTCCTCCTCTATCAAGTTTCAGCTGGTAGATCCGGAGAAGGACTCAACGCAGCCGCCGTATGTCTCCGGTCTGGTGGAGCGCATTGGTGAAGAAGACGGCATTATTAATCTGAAGTTCTCCGGACAGAAGATTGAAATCACTGAGCCGATCGCTGACCACGCCAGTGGTCTTGACCGCGCGTTCGAGCTGATGGATGAGCACGGTGTTGGTCCGGAGTCGGTGGATATTGCGGCCGTCGGTCACCGCGTCGTTCACGGTGGTCGCCTGTTCTCTGGACCGGAGCTGATTACCGACGAAATCGTCGGCATGATCCGCGACCTTATTCCGCTGGCGCCGCTGCACAACCCGGCCAATATCGTAGGCATCGAAGAGTCTCGCAAGCTGCTTCCGGACGTGCCTCACGTCGCCGTCTTCGACACTGGTTTCTTCCACACCATGCCGCCAGCTGCTGCTCTGTACCCGCTCAACGCAGAGGTCGCATCGAAGTTTGATATCCGTCGTTACGGCTTCCACGGCACCTCGCATGAGTTTGTTTCCAAGCAGGTGCCGGACCTTCTGAATAAGCCGGCAGAGGAAATCAACCAGATTACGCTGCACCTGGGTAATGGTGCGTCGTGTGCGGCTATCCGAGGTGGCCAGGCGATGGATACCTCGATGGGGCTGACCCCGCTGGCTGGTCTGATGATGGGCACCCGTACCGGTGACATTGACCCGGGCGTCATCTTCCACCTCTACCGCAACGGCATGAGCATCGACGAGATCGACAATCTGTGCAACCGCCAGTCCGGTCTGAAGGGTGTCTCTGGTGTCAATGACTTCCGAGTCCTGCAGGAGCGCATGGATGACCACGACCCGGATGCTTGGGCTGCATACCAGATGTATGTCCACCAGCTGCGCCGCTACATTGGCTCTTACATGCTGATTCTCGGCCGCCTCGATGCCATCACCTTCACCGCAGGTGTCGGTGAGAACCACGTCGGTATTCGCCGTGATTCTATGGCTGAGCTTGAGAACTTTGGTATCAAGATTGATGACGAGCTCAACTCCCAGCCGAATGACGGCCCGCGTCTGATTTCGGCGGAGGACTCCAAGGTCAAGGTCTTCGTGGTACCGACCAACGAGGAACTGGCCATTGCCCGCTACGCAATGAGCTTCGTGGAGTAGGTTTTGGGGCAGGGGCCCTGGCGAGTAGGCAGGACCCCCTGTAACCCTCCGTAATCGACGGCTGCTAGATGCCCCATCTGTTGAATCCGCAGCTGTGACCCAACAAAAATGAGCTCGCTCCCACTGTCTTCCAAACTGGAAGAACCTAGTGGGGCGAGCTCATTTTTCACCGCCGGGGCGACTGCGCCTATGCCTCAACAGGCTCAGTCACCCGGTCATCGTTTCAACGCATCAGCGCAGCTAACTACCAGATGTAGACGCCGTCGCCGACCTGCAGGGTATCGAAGTACTTCACAGCATCATCGTGGTTCAGGTGGATGCAGCCGTGGGACATCTGATTAACAGAGCCCTCGTGGAAAGCTTCGCCGTCGTTGGTGAAGTACACCGAGAACGGCATCGGACCGTTGTAAGGACGGGACCACTCATCGCGGACCTTGCGGGTAACGCTCAGGTGGCCGCGGGTGGTTTCGTAACCCGGCATACCGGAGGACATTGGCACCGGACCGTAGGTGATGTTGCCATTTTCCTGCAGCCAGGTCTTCTGGTTAGCCAGGTCAACGCATGCGCGGGCGCTCGGCGGGCACGGGTTGTTTGGCTCTGGGCGTGGTTCAGGGCGTGGCTTCTGCTCTGGCTGTGGAGCAGGGGCAGGCGCCGGCTCAGGCTGCGACGGCTCGTCCTGGCCCCCCAGCAAACCGAAAATCTCGTTGACGACGCGGGTGGCTTCGGCCTTCTGTGCAGCTGGCAACGGCAGGCTGTCGATGGCGTTCAGCAGCTGAGTTTTGACCTTGTCCGCCACCTGCTTGTTGTTTTCAGCGAACTTGAAGTTTTCATTAATCAGAGCGACGACCGAATCCGGCAGCTTCACCGAAGAGGAATCCAGTACCTCAGAGAGCTCAGGGGCAAGGTCGCCCGAATTCAGAGTCGAGATCTCCGGCAGCTTGAGGTCCCGAACACTCTGGCTAAGCGACTGCAGGTCTGGAGAAACCGGCAGGGCAACGGCAGTGCCGGCCCCAATACCAAAGGCGGTGGTGAGGGCTGCAGCGCTGATAATTACGCGCTTAGCGCTGCGGAGAGAGGATTTCGAAGAGGCAAACATAGAGGATATCTTAAACCACGAAAGGCAATTCTCTCTTTATTCACCAATTCTGGGGTGGCGCTCAGGCCCACAACAGCATGTTTGACCAGGTTCGGTAAGGAGCTGTTAGAGAGCTAACGCCAAGTCCGTGGCCGAATGAGATTTGCGATATCCACCAAGTTGTAGCGGTGTCGCGGAAACTGCGAAGAGCGTGCCAGCATCCGTAAGTCTTTTTCCAATCCTTCACGCAGGCCGGCCACGGTAAAGGGCGCATCGAAAAGACCATTGGAGCTAGCTGCATGGTCGAGGTTCGAGCTGCGCAACCAGTTCAGCGCGGACGCCATCACGGCGATGCGCAGCTGTGGCATGCGCGGTTCATTCGTCGGCAGCTCCACCAGACGACGCGCAGCACGGCGAATTCTCGATTCAGTTAACTCGGAGGGCATCCCTGAGGTGAGCATCAGAATCGTCGTCAAACGTGCCATGCGATGGTGACGGGAGTTACCGGGTACGCGGTCAAGCTGGGAGATAGCCATTTCGTGTTGGCGCTCAGAGGCCAGCTGACGAGCTAGCCCGAAGGCGGAGGATACCGTCGTCGGGTTGGCCGCCCACACGACGGCGTAGAGACGCAGGGTGTTGAAACGAATCGTCTGAGGCGACAGGGACTCGCTGGCCCAGGCGGGGGAGAAGATCTCGGGCGTATCGGCAGCGACATTATCCAGCGCGCTGCTCAAGTTCGCGGCGGCGCGGGCGACAGCGGGCTCGAGGAGAGATGCGTTGGCGATGCCCAAGCGCTGTTGAATCAACTCGAGAGTCGCTGCCAGCGCCAACTTCGGGGCGGGCTCGCCGGGCAGCATCGTCAGCACGTGGTGGAACGAGGCGAGGGCATCGTTGAATTGGTCGAGAAGCAAATAAGTCACGCCCTCGTACCAGTGATAACGCCAATCGCGCTGCAAACGTTCAGAGACATCGCAGAGGCTGTCGCGGGCCTCATCAATTAATCCGAGGTCCAGTTTTGCACGCACGATGCCCAGTGGAATTTCCACCGAAGAACCATACTCGGGTTCGGACAGAGCATTGGTCAGTGCCTCGATAAGTTCGTTGGGCTCCGTAAATGACGAGGCACTCAAGATGCGCGCACCCGGATCTGTCGGGTTAATCAGTGGTACAGGCAGCGCGAAGGTCACTTCTTGCGGAGTGATTTCCACGCCGCGGGTGATGCCGTCGACAAGCTGATCGGTGCGGAACACCAGGTGCTTGGTGCCGTACGTGGAACGCTGCGGCGAGAAATTCGACACCGCCTGCGGGAATTGCACGCCGTCGCGCACCGCCAGAATCTCGCGCAATACGCCGATGAGCTGCACACTCATCTCTTCAGCAGAACCGAAGCGAGCCTCCGGGTTCTCGTGGCAAGCGCGTAGTAGGAAGCGGTAGAGCGAGTAAAAACGGCGGAACAGAGGCTCTTCGACAGGTGAGGGTAGCCCCGGGTCGTAGACGCCGTTGGTCGCCGGCAACTTCAGAATCAGCGAGGCCAGCGTGCGGCCGACTGTGTAGATATCGCTGGCAATCGTCGGTCCCGTCGTGGCAATCTCCGGCGCCTGGAAACCGGGCGTGCCGTAGATATGGCCGTAGGCGCCGATGCCGGTGACCGCGCCAACGTCGATAAGCGTGACGTGGTCTTCGCTGAGCAGCACGTTGTCCGGCTTCAAATCGTTGTAGACAACGCCGCGCGAGTGCAGGTAATCCAGCGCGGGGAGCAGCTCCAGGATGTAGCCAATCGCCAGGTCACAGGGCATGACGCCGTCGGGGTAGCTCCGTCGCTGCTTGCGTAACGACGGGCCGCCGACGTACTCCATCACAATGAAGCCGGTGGCGCTGTTGGCGTCCGTCTCATCGATGAAGTTGATAATCTTCACAATTCCCGGATGCGAGATTTCCGCGAGGAACTCGCGTTCCGCCTGGACTACGGCGAAATCCTTCTCGTTTTTCGCTGCCATCATGCCCTTGAGCACGACCCAACGATCCGAGACATTGTGGTCAATCGCCAGATAAATCCAGCCGAGACCACCGTGGGCAATCGGGCCCACGATCTCGTACTGATCCGCCACGATATCGCCGGCTTTCAGGCTCGGCGCCGGCTTATTCGTCGCTCGAATCTTCTCATCACTCATTACTGCATCGCGCGGATCCTGCGTTGTGATGTACGGCAGGTGCACCATGCCGTCGGCGACAGTGCGTCCGCGGTGTGCATTCGATCGCCTCCGGCGGAAGTCCTCCAACGCTTTCCGGTGCGAGGCCATCGACGGATCTGGCGTCTGGGCGCCGGGTTGGGTCGTCGCGCTTGACGACGAGCCCCCGCGCCCCAACAATTCGGCGATATCGAACTCTTCGTCATCGTCATCATCGTCCGCAAAAGGGTCGAAGGCGACAGCGGCAGTGCCGGGCTCTTGTTCGTCGTCTTCATCGGCGAATGGGTCGAAGGCGACGGCCTGAGTGGCAGCTGCCTCTGCCTCTGCGTGAGCATCCTCCTGGGGCTCCGGCGTGTACTGGGGATGCTGGGCTTGCTCGGATTGCTGGGCTTGTTCGGAGAACTGGTTTTCGTCGCTCATCGGTTATCCACCTCGCCTTCTGGAGCAGCTTCCGGTGTGGGGGAGATTCCAAGTATGTCTTCATCGTCGCCGTACTGTGGCGATGGCTGTGTACCGCTTGGCAGGAAGGGGCCGAACCAAGTGTCGTAGAGGGACTGCCAGGTGCCATCGCTGGCCATACGCTCCAGGGTCGCGTTGATTTGGCGAACTAGGCCTGGGTTCCCCTTGGATACACCGGCCGCGTAGCTTTCCTCGTTCAAGCCCCGCTGGACAATGGCGGTAGCCGGATCTTGGTCGTTGATACCAGCGAGGATGGTGTCATCGGCAACGACAATCTCTGCCTGGCTGTTTTGAAGTGAAATGAGGCAGTCCGACCAGTTACCGACCAACAGCAGCGTATTGTTCGGCGAGAGCCGTCGAATCAAATCCTCGGTAGTGGATCCCCGGGAAACGCAGATGCGACCGTCCTCGACGTCCTCGGGGGAAGCATCGCCACCCGGCGAAGAGACTAGAACTCCAGCTCGTGCTGTCAAATACGGTGTGGAGAACAGCACCCTTTCGCGCCGGGCATCGGTGACCGTCATAGTGCGCAAAACGACATCGACAGTGCCGTCTTCGAGTGCGGCAGTGCGTTCGTTGCTGTCGACGAACCGAAACTCGACAGCATCGGGATTGTCAAAGATGTCCCGGGCAATCTCTTGTGCCAGGGATACTTCAAACCCCGAGAGCTCTCCGGTGCTGAAGTCGCGGAAGCTGAGCAGGTTCAATGATTGGTCAACACCAACGATGATGCGGCCGCGCTGGTAAATCTCCGGGATTCGCTCTTCCGGTGTTTGGTCATCGGGGGCGAGCGTGGACAGATCTGGGGCGTTGGCTTCTGCCGCAGGCTTCCTCGAGGAGGCTTTGTCGTAGAACGCGCCCGGTGGCAGGGGGAAGTCACCGGTGGCCTCCAGGATTGTGCGCGAGTAGGGATCGTCGGCAAGCGAATCGGTCGCGCAGGCACTGACGGTGAGCCCGGCGATGGCGAGTGCACCAAGGACGGCCCTGCGCCGCCAACCGGCGAGACTGTGGAGCGACGGGGAGAACGAAACGATCATAGGTACTCCAGAAGCCGGTGTCGGAAGCCGAAAACAACCAGAACTGCCGCGATGACGGTCAGCGTAACCGTGGCGAGGGACAGTGCCGCGATAGCGCGACGGGATTGGTCGAGGTTCTCACGGGCGGTCAGGCGGGACTCGGCGATGGAATTCTGTAGCGACTCATCGACCTGGTTGAACGCAGTCGCCGACGAGCTGGCATTATCCACATCGGTCGCGATGCGAACCGCACCGGCGTAGTCTCCTGAACTCAAGTGCTCCATCATCAGGTTGTGGCCGGACTCCCAGCTGTAGATACCGTGGATGGCGGCTCTGACATCGTCGTCCGGCGCGTTGGCGTCCACTCTTTCCAGCTCGCCGACCAGGGTGCGCACCGACTGCGAGAAGGACTCCGCATCCGCGGGCTGACGGCGCACTAAGCCGAGGGTTTCGCTGGCGCGTAGCTGCTGGGCATCAATGCGTACTTGGGTTAGGGCATGAACGTCCGGGCGCTGCTCTCCGAAGAGGGAGTTAGACTGCCACGGCTGAGTGGTGGCGATTCCCACACCGACAAGTGCGATGGCCATCAGCATGGTTGCACCAAACAGGCCGACGTTGAATAGTCGACCGGTGCGGCGAGTCAGCCACCACTGTGTGATTAGCAGCATCAAAATTGCCGCTGCCAGGCCTGACATCGGGAAAAGAGGTGGTTTCGATAGTTCGCGCTGCTCCTCATTAGTGGTGGTACTGGTGCGTTCGTAGAGCGATTTTGCAGCTGGCAGAATCTGGACCTGCATCAAGTTTGAGGCAGAGGCGAGGTACGCGACACTGACGGGGTTGCCCTGGCGCGCATTCGCGCGAGCTGTCTCGACCATGCCGGTGTAGACCGGCAACAGTCGCTGTACAGTCGCGACATCCTTCATCTCTGGATCATCGACGTTTTCAATGCCCGTAGCTGCGCGGGTAGCGGACATGGATGCTTGTGCGATGACATCGTCGAAGTTGCTGACCAAGTCCTGGCTGCTGTTGAGCGTGCCGCGGGAAAAAGCGGTGTTGGCCGACGCATCGGCAATCGTCAGCGAGGCATAGAGATTCTGCGAGGCATTGGCCATCGGCTCGCTCAGCTGCGAAATGCGGGTGAGCTGCTGCTGGCGTTGCGAGGTTGTTTGCCACATGGATAGGCCGGCGGCCAGGATTGCGACGATGAGGATGAGGGCGACTATGGTCAATCGGCCCGGCGACGTTATCAAAAATGACGCTGACCGGCGCACATACGTGGCCGACGGGCCGAGCTTGTCGTAGAGGCGCTCACCGAGAAAACGTGTCAATCTCCGGTTGCGCGGGCCAATCTCCAGGGCATCCACGCGCAAGTCTGTATCGCGCGGAGAGTCTGCCAGGGCTGTTGGGGTTGCGGCCGTTGCTGGGGCATTAGCCGAGGACTCTGTAGTGTCCAGAGCAGTTGATGGTGCCGCGCTCTCGGGAGCCGGGGTGGCGGCGGGAGTATCTTTCGATTCCTTTGCCGCCTGAGCCGCAGTGTGTATGTCTAAGCTTTCGCCACCGGGAGTGGTGCGACCGCTGAAACGAGTTCGGCGTGGAGCGCGATTCTTGCGGTGGAATGGGTTTCGGCTTTTGTCGTGGGCGCGGGAATGAGGCGCACTTGAAGTGGTTTCACCCATGTGCACGTGTCCTTCCGACGTGACCGAAGTCGCCTGCGACGATCTCTCCGCTCAGAGCAACGTTAGTTCCTTGCAAATCTTAGTCGCTCGGGCTTGTGACGGAAAACACAAGGGTATCTGGCGTAGGGTGGAGACATGCTTCAGGATGGAAATGGTTGGGCAGCCGGCCCCAACGGTACGCGCTGCTGGGGACGCTTCGGAGCTGCAGGGCTGCTGATTGTGAGCCCTCAGCGCACGGCGCTTATGCAGTATCGAGCTGACTGGACATCGTTCCCCCTAACGTGGGGTGTTCCTGGTGGGGCTTGTGATTCTCATGAGACTCCCGAGGCGACCGCGCTGCGTGAAACGGCTGAGGAAACTGGGCTGCTGGAGCATCAGCTTCGCATCCTCGACACGCAGGTCACCACCGGGCCCTTCCCGGCCGATCCGGACCGCCCCGAGCTCGCCGGCGGCTGGAAGTACCACACGGTCTACGCACTAGCTGCCGAAGAGCTGGAGACGAATCCGAACGAAGAGTCTCTAGAGCTGCGCTGGATTCCGCTTGACGACGTCGACAGCCTCAATCTGCTGCCGCCTTTCGTGGAATCGTGGCCCCGGGTGCGCGCGCACCTCGAGAAATTGTTGGAGGCCCTTGGCTAGGTGGCTAAGGTCTGAGGTTAACACCGACCATTGAGGCTGCACGCTGAGATTTGGCACACCAAAGCCGCTCCCCGGCGCGACTTTTAAGTCGGGAGAGCGGCTTGTCTACTTGTTGCTTACTTGGAGTCGGCAACTGCTGCTGCGCCAGCAGCCAGCGCGGTGACGGTCAGGACGGACGGCCATGCGCCAATCTTCTTAGCCAGCGGGTGTGAGAGGCCGAAAGCGCCGAGGTAGGCGGCCACCAGACCAGTGGCTCCCAGGGCGCCGGTCTTTGCGTTCCAGGTGCGTGCTGCATATGCGCCGGCGGCGCCCAAGATGACGCCACCGAGCGGGCGAATGCCTGTTTCGCGAGCGGTGAGCCAGCCGCCGATGAGGCCGGTGGCCACCAATGGAGCGGTCTTTACGTCTTTTGCCTTCTTCAAAGTAATAGCCATGAGCATCATCGTACCTAGTAAGAAGGGTTTAGCGGCGCGCTTTTAGAACGGCTCCTGGCGGCGCTGGTGCTCCTCAACATAGCTTTCCGAGTGCTCCGCCAGCTTCAGCAGCGAAGGCAGTGCCTTAATTAGCGCACGCACGTCCTTTTGCGACATTGTCCGCACAATTTCGTACACCAGCGCACCCCAGTGGTCGATAAGCTGCTCCAGCAGGGTCTCGCCATCGCTGGAGACATAGAGGTTCTGCGCACGGCGATCCTTTGCATTGTTCTCGCGTTCAATCAGCCCGTTGTCGAGTAGGCGGCGGACTGTTGCCGAAACGTTGGACGGGCGCAGGAAACGCAGGCGTGCAATGTCGGATACGCCGCAGCCCGGGTGGGTCGAAATAAAGTGCAGTACTTCCATTTCCGACTGGGAAATGTCCATCCTGGCATTCGGGCGCTCACCGAGGCGGCGAGTCGACGCAAGGAAGTCATACAGGCCGATGGAAATCTTCTGCACGCTTTCGCGCAGGGATTCATCGGACTCAGTTGAGTCATCCGCGGTGGGGAAGCCGCTCGCTGGCTCCGGGGTAGTGGTGCGCTGAGGGGAGCGTGCAGAAGTCATGATCTTCCTTCCCGACGTAATGAATTGATGTTCTGAATAAACACCTTATATCGTCGAAATAACTTTCTGTGGTGAAAATTTGTAGATTGAACAAAAAGTTAGACTCATAAGTGTTGTGCGGGTGCTTTATCGCCCATTTCTGCCCCTGATTTTAGGGGCTGGCAGCAAAGACTCCGCTTTACGACGGCCCCAGCGACACCCCCTAGTAGGAACTAGGCCTACGCGCTTTTCCGCCCGTTTATCTACACTTCGTAATCCACAATCACCGGAGCATGGTCGGATGCGCCTTTGCCCTGACGCTCTTCGATGTCGATGAATCCGGCGGACGCCTTTGCCGCGAGGTCGGGGGAGGCGAGCTGGAAGTCGATGCGCATGCCCTCATCCTTGAAAAAGCGGCCAGCCTTGTAATCCCAGTAGGTCCACTGGTTTGGGGTGAATTGGCGAGTTACTTCCTTCATGCCCGCCTGCTCCAGCGCATAGAAAGCTGCGCGTTCAGGCGGTGTGACGTGTGTTTTCCCTGCGAAGGCTGCCATTGACCAGACATCGCCGTCGGTCGGGGCAATGTTGAAGTCGCCGCCCATCATGAAGGTGGCCTCCGGGTCGTCGTCAAGCGTGGCGATGATGTGCTGACGGAGCCGCTCCAGAAATTCGAGCTTGTACTCGAAGTGCGGGTCGGTGATGTCGCGGCCGTTCGGGATGTAGAGGCTATGGACGCGCACGCCACCGCAGGTAGCGGCGATATGGCGGGCCTCCAATGCGGGAGTTGCGTCGGGGTCCTTGTTGAAACCCGGCTGACCGGGGAACTCTGCCTGGATGTCCTCAAGGCCGACGCGGGAGATGATGGCAACGCCATTCCACTGATTCAGGCCGTGGTGGGCGACTTGGTATCCCAGCTCTTCAAAAGCAGCGGTGGGGAATTGGTCGTCCTTGCACTTGGTTTCCTGGACGGCCAGGACATCAATGTCATTCCGGCGCAGCATTTCCACCATTCGGTCGAGGCGAGTTCGAGCCGAATTGACGTTCCAGACACAGATTCGCATATCAACGATTGTAAAAGGGGAACGAAACGGCGGCCTCATGCGTTGAACAAAGCAGTGACAAAATAGGCGGACAAAAACGGATAAGGTGGGCGGAAGCCCGGTAGGAAAGGGAGTTTCGAGGTTGGCTAACTGGGACGATCGCCGTTACGGCGGCGAGTACAGTCCGACGGATTACCTGGGTAGTAGTGGCAGGAACGCTTATCGGGAACACGACGCATATGCGGCGTACGATGCGGCAATGCCGTATCAGGAAGTGCCATATCCGGTAGCAAACATTCCGGTCGGCTATGAAAGCGGGTACCCCGCTAGCTATGGGGTGTCTTCCTTCGGTGAGCTCAGTGCTAATCCCAAAGTCGCGCCGCTGACCGCTCAAATGGCAGTACACCTGGGCTTTGACCCCAATCTGGCCAATGGCTCAGTGGCACGTCGTGGTGGTGCGCTGTTGGTGGATTCTGTCATCTACACTGCATTGATTGCCTCCATTGCAGTTCTCACTAGCATCGTGGGGACATCGGACAGCGGCGTAATGGTGATGCTGATCAGCCTCTTCCTCGGTCCCGGTGGTTTTTACCTCTACCGCGTGGCGGGGGACTCCATCTTCGACGGGTCGCCGGGTAAACACGCCATGGGCATGAAAATCGAAGGTGCACACGGGATGCCAGTCTCAGCCCGCGATGGTTTTGTGCGCAATGCCTGGATTCTGCCGTCGATGATTCCGGTCGCCGGTTGGTTTGTCTCTGCGGGCCTGGCCGGCTGGATTGCAATGGCTGCCTCACGCGATCCGCTGGGGAGAGGTCGTCATGAACTCTCGGTCCACACCCGTGTGGTGGAAAAGCCGGAGACGCGCGAGCTGCCGCGTGGGCAGCGCCGCATGGGCAATCGCATGGGTAGCAAAGAGCAGCAGGGCAAGCAGCTGAAGCGGATTAAAAGGGTTAAGCGCGGGAAGTAGGGCAATCAGGGCGAGCAGCGCAGGGCCGAAACGTAACCCCCGGCCCCTAAGCCCCTGTCAGCTCCGCGTAGCGGTGCCGGTGGTGCTCGGTAAAACCGAGTGTCCGGTACAGCGCAATGCCAGCCTCATTTGAGCCCAATACCTGCAGATATGCAGAATCTGCCCCGTGTTGTGTGCCCCAGTGCATCATGTGAATTCCCAGTAGGGTGCCAAGTCCTCGGCGGCGCATATCGGCTGCGACTTCCACAGCGGAGAACCCGAGCCACACACGGCCGTCGTCCGATTCGGTCAGCGTGCCGCGCGTAATGGCTACCGTGCGTATGCCTTCAGGCGCATTGTTGTCAGGCACTTGCAGGCGTCCGAAGCACATGCGGCCATCAATTTCATTGCGCAGAAGCTGTAGTGCATGCTCGGGCAGCGTGGTACCGCGGAAATGGTAGAGCCCCAGCCAGTCGTCGTCAGGTTGATCAGCGATATCCACCTGCACGTCTGCAAGCTCGACGCTGTGCTCATCGAGCACCTGTTCGGCGCTGTGCTCATCAAGCACCTGTTCGGCGCTGTGCGATTCAGCTGCCAATTCAGCAGGCGGCAAATCCCCATCGAGCGAGCGCGTCATAACCACAATGTCCGGCCCGACCGTCCACTCCGGCCCCGCGACCAGCGCCTGTGCAGGTTTGGCGATTCTATCCGGAATCGCAATCCGCACCGGCAAATCGTGGGAATCGTAAAACGACTTAATCTTCTCCAACGGCACCGGCTGAGTGCTGGCTCCGGGTTCGAGCGGCAGCGCGGAGTTGGAACGCTCCGTAATGCCATCGCCGGCTCGCAGCAGCCAGCCCGACTCCACCACATGCGCGATACCCGGGAAGGCCTTCGCTGTCGCAGTTTCCACGGCGCGAATATCCGAATTGCGCACCGGATGATCCGGCAGGGCCTTCACAATCAAAATGTGCTTATCGCTAAAGTCCACCGCTGCCACGGATTCGTCGGCACGCACGCCAGCATGAACCTGCGGACGCACGACGAACGGATCCATGCTGAGCACATGCCCAATGACGTCCGTAGTCTTCTTGCCGCTGGCCAGCGCCTCTTCATCGGTCAGCGCACGCCGCACAATGACACGACGTCCCACCGTCACTTCACCGACGCCCCAGCGGGAAATCGGTAGCTTCTGTGCTGCATTTTCGCTTGCCGACGACTCCAATTGCCTATCCGCCACGATTTAATCCTCGTGGCCGAACGGATCGGGATCCACGCCCGGCATCCAGGTCAGGCCGCCCTCGGTCCAACCGGCACGCTTGATTTCCTTCTTGGCCATGCGCTTCCAGCGGCCCGTGAGACAGTCGGTGTAAAGGAACCCATCCAGATGGCCGACCTCGTGCTGCATGCATCGGGCGAGGAAACCGGTGGCCTCGATGCGGACCTCTTCGCCGTTTTCATCCAGGCCGGTGACGACAGCCTTCTCCGCGCGGTTGGTGGGGAAGGACAGGCCGGGTACAGAGAGGCAGCCTTCGTCATCGGAACCGTCGTCGTTAGGCATGGTCTTCGGGATTTCACTGGTGGTCAGCACCGGATTGATGACGCAGCCGCGGTGCCAGACGTCGTCATCATCGGGACAGTTGTAGACGAACAGACGCTTGCCGACGCCCACCTGGTTGGCAGCCAGCCCCACACCGTGGGCGCGGTCCATAGTTTCGTACATGTCCTCGATGAGCTCACGCAGCTCGGAGATGTCCTCGGTCACCGGCTGGGTAGGAGTGTGGAGAACGGGGTCTCCGGCAATCACAATGGGACGGATAGTCATGTCGCTGATTCTACTCGGCGTCCATCTTTTCTAAATCGCCTGGTGATGTCAGGGGTCTTGGAGACGTTGGGCGATGTCGGAAGTGGTATGTAGGGCTGGGTGGCTGAGCCTTACTATGTATCTTCACTAAGTATCTGCATAAGCAGTGTCGTGCAGAATAGAAAATCAGGGCGACTGAGAAGGAAAGCGGGGTGCAGAAAATGGTGAGCAAGAAGCCCATAGGCGGCAGCCACGAACCTGAGACTGAGCTGCGGCCTGACTCATCCGAGCATCTCGGACTCGCGGGCGATATCGGCGGCATTGAGCCCATTTTGGCGCAGAAGATGCTGGATTTTGAGAAGGAATGGCTGAAAGTTGCCCGCCGTGGGCCGCGTATGGCCGGTGCGCGGCAGGAGGCAATTCGGCGTCGCTTTGCCGAGGACTTCGGCAACAACACAATCCGTTACCACCAGGTACTTTCGCGACTTCTCGATTCTCCGGCAGCCGAAGCGGCCGAACCCGTGTTGGTTCATCGGCTGCGCGCCGTGCGAGACAACCAAGACGCATAAGGTTCAAGTTTCACTTCACGGTTCGGCGGCAGAACATATAGGATGTGGGATGTGTCTGACCAACTAAACCCTCAGAATTCGCCGCGTCCGGGCCGTCATCGACTCGATGACGACTTCGACGACTTCGATGAGTACAGCGATTACGCGGAGGCTCCCGCCGCTGGCGGCGCCCATGCGTACTCCGAGCCGTCGGATGCTCAACACACAGCGCCAAAATCTGCGGCTCCCGCCGCTGGTGCAGCTGCTGCTGGTGCCACCGCCGCCTCGACCGGTGCCAGCGCTGGGGCTGCTAGCAATTCCGCAGCTGCTGATGGCGTTGATGACGGCGACATCGGCGACGGTGCCGGTGATGGCCGCTACATGCGCGTTCTCGCTATCGTGCTGCTCGCTATCGGCGTGTGCCTGGTCGCCTACGGTGCCTATGCACTCAGCACACGTGGCGACGATGCTGAGAACACCGGCCAGAATGACACCTCGGCATCCGCTCCGGCTGACTCTGGTGCGCCTGCTGCCTCGGCCAACGGCAGTGATCCGGCAAAGGATGGTGCTGCTGGAGATGGTGACGGCGAGGTTCCGCCGCCGCCACCGGCAAATGAGCCAGGCAAACCGGTTCCTCCCGCTGAGAATCCGCCGGCACAGGATGAGGCCAACGAAGCGCCCCAGATTGACCGCAAGACTGTCAAGGTCAGTGTCCTGAATAACTCTGAGGTCGTGGGCCTCGCCGATGACCTGTCCAAGCAGATGGGCGAGCAGGGCTGGGGCGCCGGCGAGACCGGCAATGCGCCTGAAGAGAAGATGGGTGTGTGGGAGAAGACCACCGTCTACTTCGACCCGAGGAACGAAGAGGAAAAGGCCGCCGCTGAGCAGATCGCGCACGACAACGGTTGGGAAGCCGCACCTCGCGATGACCGCCTCCGGGACGCGCCGGCGGGAATCGTCGTGGTCGCCACTGACCCGGCTCACTAGACTCCCGGCCCACCAGGCTTTGGTCTCTCACTAAGGTTTGCGGTCTAAGTCTCAAAACCTGCCGCCGTGGTGCGAAGCCCCATAGCTTCCCAAGCCCCGCGTAAGCCACACATTTCATGGCTTAGGCGGGGCTTTTGCATATTTTGCAGTCTCAAACAGATCACGGCTGAAAAAGGGGTACTAGTATTCTGCTAGTAGCCAGTGAGGTCTGTGAGGTTTTTATGTTCGCCGTAATGCGTCGTCGCGTTGCTGTCGCCACCGCGTTGGGTTGTGCTGCAACACTGTTGGTTTCCTGCTCAGGGGTTGAATCCAGCAGTGACAAAGACGGGAACGCGGACGCGTCGTCAAGCACTGCGCCAGTGAGCGTAGATCCGGCTGCACCGAAGCTGACCGAGCGAGTCAGCGCCTATAACTTCATCCGCACAAACGACGACGGATCAATGAAAATGCTGGCAACTGTACAGGTCATGAGTGCCAAGGGGTGGATGGGTCTTTCCGACGAAAAAGGTCAGTTCACTACCTTGGATAAGGGTAAGTACACAGTGCAGGCGCGCGGTGCATCTGGCTGCAGTGGCATAGGCAGTCCCGCAGCTGAGGGGTTAGGTGTCATCGGCGAAGTGCACGTCGATGACAAACGGAATGCAGATGTCTGGAACGTTCCGTCCAAGGTGGATGAAGACAGTTTCACCACAGTTGCGCTTGTCGATTCCAACGGTGACCTTGCCTCCTGCGCAAAAACCGTCACCTGGACGGAGCCAACTGAGGAAAACGACTCCTAGTGTGAAAAAATAGCGGTATGACTGAGCAATTTTCCGGATCGGCGCAGCCATCTCTGGGAGTGGAATGGGAAGTGGCGTTCGTTGACCGACGAACGCGCGACACCGCCCCCGCTGCCGCCGAGGTGCTCGACATCATCGATGCGGAGCATCCCGGACATGGGCTCCAGCGCGAGTTCCTCGCCAACACTGTAGAGCTCGTCACCGGTGTGCACATGAACGTGCCCGATGCCGTAGCGGAGCTCCAAAGCCAGCTGGATATGGTTCTCGACGCCGCTGACCGCGTTGGGGTGGATGTGTGGTCATCGGGCTCGCATCCGTTCGCCCGCGGTACTGCTCAGCAGGTCAGTGCCAAGGGGCACTACTCCGAAATCATCAACCGCACTCAGTGGTGGGGGAACCAGATGATTATCTGGGGAGTCCACGTCCACGTAGGCATTAAAGACTCCGAACGCGTTTGGCCGATTATTCAGGCTCTGGCAACGAAGCTGCCGCACATGTTGGCGCTGTCTGCCTCCTCACCGGCCTGGAACGGCGAGGACATGGGTTACGCTTCCAACCGAAGCCTGCTCTACCAGCAGCTTCCCACCGCGGGTCAGCCGCCGGCGATTTACACGTGGCCCGAGTGGGAGTCCTACATGCACGACCAGTCCCGCTCCGGCGTCATCAATCACACCGGCTCGATGCACTTGGACATTCGCCCGGCATCAAAGTACGGCACCATTGAGATTCGTGTCGCTGACGCTACCTCTAACCTGCAGGAACTCGCCGCTATCGTGGCATTGACGCACTGCCTGACGGTTTACTACGACCGCATGTGGGAGGCTGGCGAGGAACTACCGTCACTGCAGTCCTGGCACATCGCCGAAAACAAGTGGCGCGCCGCTCGCTACGGGATGGACGCGTTGGTCATCGTCAATCGCGATACCGACGAGCGGTGGGTTCGCGATGAACTCCGTGAGCTTGTGGTTCAGCTCGCCCCGCTTGCCGACGAACTGGGCTGCCGAGCCGAACTGGAATTCGTCAACAACATCGTGGAAATGGGCGCGGCATACGAGCGTCAGCGCACTGTGGCGGATGCGGCCGGGGCGCTGCCTTCCATGGCTACCGAGGACGACGTACGAGCGAACGAAGAGCGCATTGGCCACACCCCGTGGCGGGCCGCTGTGGATCTTGCAGTGCAGGAACTGCGCGCCGGGCATCCGATAGCGCCTGCAGATTTCCACGAGCAGGTGAGCGACTAGCCGTCGTTAAGCGGTGTGTGCCTAGACAAAAATAGTGACTAGGCTTATAGCACTTTTGAGGTGCATAAACCTAGTCACTTTGTCATAAACCCAGTCAGTGACTTAAGGCCATTGTCCTCTCGTTATTCCCGGCTGTCATCGCGGGCCACGCTGTCCTCGTCGACGAGCCTCTCCTTGAACGCCTCGTGGCCAACGCGGTTACTAACAATCGGCGATGTACCCAGAGCAAACAGGATAATCAGGGTCAACAGAGCCAAGTCACTGCTAGTAGTTGTGTGAGCTGACGCGTGCGTGGCGACGTGTACAAGCGAGCCCGACAGCGTCAAAATTAGCCCCAGTGTTTGTGGCTTGGAGGATGCGTGCATCCGACTGATGGTGTCGCGGAAGCGTATCAATCCCACGGACGCTGCAACGCACAGTAGCATTCCGGTGAGAATCAGTGTGATGGCGATAATGTCTGCCACGAGAATCATTTGGATTCTCCCTTCGCTGTTTTCGGAGCCGTTGTCGGTGTTGCCTTAGGCGCCGCTTTCTGTGCGGTTTTCTTTGTGGCGACCTTTCCGGTTGCTTTCGTCGCACCCTTCCGGGAGCTCTTTGCGGGCTGCTTTCCGTCATCCGGAACACGGAACTTGGCGACCGCCAGCGAAGACAGGAAACCGAGCAGCGCAATGATGAGCATTGGGTAGACCACCGAAGTGTCCAAGCTCCAGGCCATGAACGCAGCGAGCATGCCCTGCAGCATTGCAGTCGTCGACTCCAGCGCCACCAGGCGGTCCAGCGAGTTTGGACCGGCAATCATGTGCCCGAGGGTAATCATCACCGCAATGAAATAGCCTGCGGCAGCCACTCCGAGCAGAGTGTTAAAAACTTCCGGGTTCATCGGCTACTCCTTTCGCTGCTCTTGTCACTGCTCACCTGGTTGTCACTTGGCACCGACTTGGTCGGTTGCTCGTTGACATCGCGGTTTTCAAACGCCCGAATAACCCGACGCTCGATTCGAGTCAGCTGGTTGATTTGCTCGGCTACCTTGCTCGTCGACGACGCGTCGAGAATGTGCATGGTCAGCGTCTTTTCCCGCTTGTCGATGTCCACGATGATTCCGCCCGGCTGCAAGTTAATCAGTGCCATTGCAGTCGTGAGCGAAATATCGTCATTGGTGCGCATAGGGACCTTGATGATGGCCGTCGGTGGTGGATCAGCTCGTCGGATGGCCAGCCAGGAGACACTGATTGAGGCCTTCACAAAGTCGATTGTCCAGGAACCGAACAGTCGCACCATGCCACCGAAGTTGATGTCCAGCGCGCTGTTTGGCGGGATAGGCATGGCGAGGTTGAGCAACGTGGCTACCAGGATTCCCGAAAGCACATTGGCAAATGTCACTTCGCCCCACAGCATGACCCAAATAATCAGCGTGAACAGGAACAACAGGATTGAAATACGCGGTGGTCGTTTTGCGGCCACCCTGGCGCGAGCTTTACTCATGAGCTTTCACCTGCTCCTTCCAACGTGCTGGTGGCATGTTCGGTCACCGGGTCCGACTCCCACGGGCTCTTGGTGCGGCCTGGGTTCTTCAGCTGCTCCAGTCCCTTGTCATCGGCCGAGTCGATACCGAGAACTGCCGCGCGGTACTCATCGACATTCGCGACATTGCTTGCCGCTGAGGTCGCCACATTGGACAGTGGACCGGCCAAAACAGTGACGCCCACGGAGGCAATCACCAGCAGGGCCGTCGGCATCACCATGCCGAGTGGCATCCTGCCGACGTCGTCACGCTCTGAGATAGCAACCATCTGAGTTTTTTCCCGAAGTGTGGCTGGGTGTGCCAGCACGGTGTCGCCCTCGGGGGCATCGGAACGGTCGCGCCAGAATGCCTTCGACCAGACGAGAATCATGGTGTAGAGAGTCAGCAGGCTGGTGATGATAGATCCCGCAACCAGGATCCACGCGGTGGCGGATCCGTTGTGCGCACCGGCCTCAATCAGCATGACCTTGCCCAGGAAGCCCGAGAACGGCGGGATACCACCGAGGTTGAGCGCGGGGACCAGGTATAGCAGCGCCAGCAGCGGCGACGACTTGGCCAGACCGCCCAGACTGCGCAGGGAGGACGAGCCCGCCTGGCGTTCGATAAGCCCGACCACCAGGAACAGCGCCGTCTGCACCAGAATGTGGTGGACGATGTAGAAGATGGCGCCGCCGAGGCCCAGCGTATTGCCGACGGCAATACCGAAGATCATGTAACCGATATGGGACACCAGCGTAAATGACAAGAGACGTTTGATGTCATTTTGGGCCATGGCACCGAGAATGCCCATGAGCATTGTCGCCAGGCCGGCCCACATCAGGACGTCGTCAAGCCTGCCGTCGGGGAAAACGACACTGCGCGTGCGGATGATTGCGTAGACACCCACCTTCGTCAGCAGACCCGCGAAGACCGCGGTGACCATCGACGGTGCGGTGGGGTAGGAGTCCGGCAGCCATGCCGACAGCGGGAACACCGCCGCTTTCACTGCGAAGGCGACGAGCAGCACTGCGAAGATTGCGGTGCGGGTGCCGTCGGGGATGGCTTCCATGCGCAGGGAAATGTGCGCGAAGTTCACCGTGCCGACCGCCTGATAAACCAGGCCAATCGCCAGCAGGAACACCATCGAGGACAGCATGTTGACCATCACATACGACACGCCTGCGCGAATTCGTGACGACGATGCCCCCAAGGTGAGCAGCACGTAGGAGGCTACGAGCAGAACCTCGAAACCGACATACATGTTGAACAGGTCGCCAGCCAGGAAGGCCATTGAGACACCCATGTTGAGCAGCATGTACGTCGGAACGAAGACGGAGATGGGCTCGTCTTCATCGCCATCGCTAATGCCCTGGCCGATGCCGAACCACATCACGGCGAAGAGGACGAGCTGCGAGACAGTAATCATCAACACTGCGAGGTTGTCGGCCACGAGTGTGATGCCGATTGGTGCGTCCCAGCCGCCAACCTGGACCGTGTGGATGCCGTGGGCATAAATCAGGTACACCAAGGCGCTGGCGACTCCCAGCAGGCTGCCGAGTGAAAACAGCGCGATCGCCTGCTGTGCTTTGGGAAAACGTGCCAGCAGCAGAGCAATTGCGGCGGTGGCGGCGGGGACGATGATAGGCAGCGGAATGAGTGCCAGAATTAGTTGCTCAGTCATCATCGTCGTCACCTCCTGGGGTGTTTGATGGTGGGGTCACGGGCTTTTCGAAACTGACCGGACCGAAGTTATCTCCGGCCTCCGTGGGACGACCGGTGGTGGGGTCGTCGGACTTGTCGTGATCCGGAGCAGCCGACGGGTCGCTGGCGCGACGCAGTGCCAGGTTGCGGTCCTCGTGGTCATCCTGCACGTGATCGCCGATGTGGTAGCGGTGCTGGCGATAGAGCAGAGCCAACAGGAAGGCGGTCATGCCCATAGAGATAACAATCGCGGTGAGGATAAAGGCCTGGGGCAGCGAGTCCGCCTGAGCATCGCTGACTAGCGATTCCCTATCCCAAATCGGTGGGCGCCCCGGCGAACCAGAGCCAAGCAGGATGAGCAGGTTGATACCGTTGCCCATCAGCAACAGTCCCATGAGCATCCTGGTCAACGAACGATCGAGGAACAGGTACACCCCGGCGGCGATCAGCGTGCCGACAGTAGCCAGCAGAACAAAATTGAGAATCACTGGTGAGTGTCCTTTCCTTCGGTCCTAGCTGGGGTGGTCGGTTGTGATGCCTCTGACTCGGTGGTGTTGGTCGCAGTCCGTGCATCTGCCGCTGTTTTGGCGCCTGCAGTCTTGGCACTTGCAGGCTTGGCACCGGTTGGCTTCGCACTTGCAGTCTTGGCGCCTGCGGACTTAACACCTGCGGGCTTAGCCGCCGCCAACTTGCTACGCAGCTGGCGGGACTGGCCGAGTGCGGCTCGATTCACACGACGTGAACGATCACGCTCAGCGCGAAGGTTTATCTGAGCATCGATGCCGCCGCCCAAACTGCGCAGGATGTAGACAATCGTGCCAACGACAATCATGTACACACCCAGGTCAAAGAGCATAGGGGAGACAACGGTGACGTCGCCGAGCAGCGGAATTTCCCGCGAGCCGTACCAGGAAGTCAGCGGAGCCCAACCCACGAACAGTGGCCATACGGCGCTAAGAGCCGACACCAGCAGACCGCCGCCGAGAAGTACCTCGGTAGGAATTGGCAGAGTTGCTGCCAGTTCACGATGCCCACCGATGAGATAACGCATGGTCAGTGCCAGCGCAGCCACGAGGCCACCTGCGAAGCCACCACCGACATCGTTGTGGCCGGCGAAGAAGAGGTAGATGGAAACCACCATCATGGCGGGGAAGAGCGCGCGCGATGCCACCAGAACCATGATTGGGTAGCGCAACCGCTCGGCTTCACCGGACTCATCGATGGTGTTCAACCAGCGGGTGTTGCGGCGAGCACGATTCCGCTGTGGCTTAATCTTTGAGCGCATGTGCATCGTGTGCGTGCGGAATACCAGCGAGGTAATCCCCAGCGCCACCATCACCAGCACGGTGATTTCACCGAAGGTATCCCAGGCGCGGATATCGACAAGAAGTACGTTGACCGCATTCTGGCCGTGCCCAATGTCGTGAGCCAGCGGCGGAATGTCGCCGGAGATTGGCTCAGTACGACGGGAGCCCATAGCGTAGGCGGCCAACACTGGGACAGTGACACCGACTGCGATGGCCAGCCATGCACGGTGTCGTATCCACCTCGGATTTGATGCCGGTGCCCGCGGCGAGAGCGTGCGCAGCACCAACACGAAAACAATCATTGAGACCGTCTCAACCAGCAGCTGCGTCAGAGCCAAATCAGGTGCACCGTACATGGCGAAGATAATGGCCAAGCCGTAGCCGGTCACACCTACCAGGATGACACCGGAGAGCCTGTTTTTCTGTTGGGTGGCGGCCAAAGCCGCGATGATCATAATCAACGCGACCGCGCCCTGCGGTGCAGAGTCCCACAGTTCCATCCGGAGCTCATCACGCTCACCGAGCAACAAGGCACCGATGGACAGCACGATGAGGGTCAGCAAAATGACCGCCTCATTCAACGGAAGGGAACCACGCTGGGTCGCAGCAGTGGCACGGAGAGAAAGACGGCGGGCCAAGTCCAGGATGCCGTCGTAAAGCGCATCGGCACTACCGAGAGCCGGCTGTTCAAACTGTAGCTGACGCACCAGTTTGCGCTGCCAGTGCATGATGCCACCTGTGATCAGAATTGTGGCTGTCAGCGCCAGAGGAAGGGTGAAACCGTGCCAGAGAGCCAGGTGCGATTCTGCTTCCGCATTCGGGTAGGCATTGGTGAGGTAGGGCGAGATAGTCGAGTCGAGGACGCGGGGAACCAGGCCGAAAACCAAACCTGCCAGCGCCAACAGCCAAGCCGGGCCAATCTGATCCCACGTCGGGGAATCCATCTCTGCCACGGCAGGGGAAGTGCCACCGCCGCTGGCGTGGGTGCTGGACTTGGTCGCAAACGCGGCGCGCAGCAGGTACAGCGAGTACGCTACGGTCAGAATCGAACCCACGACGAGGCCAATGGTGGTAAACACCGACGGCATCCCATGCAGCGGATCAGCATTGAGCGTGGCCTCCAGCGCAGCTTCCTTGGCGACGAAGCCGAAGAACGGCGGCACACCCATCATCGATGCAGCGGCGAGAATCGAAATCACCAGCAACTGCGGCGACTTTCTACCGAGCCCAGAGAGCTCACGGATATCGCGCGTACCAGTCAGCCTGTCAATTGTGCCCGCGACCATAAACAGCGCGGCCTTGAACATGGCATGGCCGAGCGTCAGTGCCAGGGCTGCCAGCATCGTCGCACGCGTGCCTATCGACGCGACTGTGATGATGAATCCCAACTGGCTGACAGTGCCATACGCCATAATCAGCTTGAGATCCTTCTGGCGCAGGGCCATCCAGCCGGCCATGATCATGGTCAAGAGGCCGAGCGGGATGATGATTGGCTGCCACGCGTTGGTGTCATTGAAGGTCGGCGCGAGCCGGGCAACCAGGAACACACCGGCTTTGACCATCGCTGCCGAATGCAGGAAGGAAGAAACCGGGGTAGGGGCGGCCATTGCACCGGGTAGCCAGAAGTGGAAGGGCGCGATAGCGGACTTCGACAGCGCACCAACGACCAGCAGGATTGCGGCCGTGGATACTGCCGTGGAGTCCAGCTGTGCCGCTGTCAGAGCGCCAGGCGCGGTGAGTTCGGAGAAGTTCCAGAAACCGGTGGTCACTCCCATCAGAACGATACCGACCAGCATGATGAGGCCACCCAGCGTCGTGACCAGGAGCGCCTGGCCTGCTGCGCGACGGGAGGAGGCGCGCTCGGCGTAGTAGCCCACCAGGAGGAAGGACAGAACCGAGGTAATTTCCCAGAAGACGAACATCAGCATGATGCTGTCGCTGATGACCAGGCCGTACATCGCCGCAGCGAAGGCGATCATTTGGGCTGCGAAGGAACCTACGCGGCGACGTTTGCCGAGTGGCGGGTTGATGAAGTAACCGGAGCAGTACACCAGTACGAGAAAGCCGATGGTCAAAACCAGCGTGCCGAAGAGCGATTCAATAGGACCTAATCGCAGGTTTACATCCAAGTGGATAATGGGCATCCACGAAAAATGCGTGACGGCGGGTTGCGTGAGTGCGGAAGTTTCCCCGTTGCCATTGTCTAGAGCTAAGCGAACGAGATGGGTGCCGGTGTAGATGGCACCGCCTGCCAGCGGGAGGCTGAGTACGAGGAACCCGCGGGTTCCGAGCCACTTAATCGTCCATGGTGCAAGCGCTGCCGTAACGAACAGGATGCACAGGAGAGAAGTCACTATTCCATAATGATTGGAACACGCCAGTTCATGCAACCCCGTTTTAGGGACTTAAGCATTTGAAGCGGTGTTAACCGAGTGTGTGAAAACGGTCAATTGTTTCTGGGAAAGTGAAAATTTGGGGGTGAGTTGTGGGGGGGGCGGAAGTTGGGCATTTTTTGGGGCTTGAGCGGCTGACTGCTCAAGCCCCAAATCAGTGCCATTACTGCCCCCCCCCCAACACCACCCCACCCCAAAGGTCAATACATTGAACTTGGTGATTCATTGAACTGACCACTATTCTTGGCTGCCATGAGTATTAGCGTCCAGAACTTGAGCGTGAGCTACGGCGCGAACACCGCGATTCGGAACATCAGCTTCACCCTCGACTCCCCCGGCATGCACGGCATCATCGGCCCCAACGGCTCAGGCAAATCCACCCTCATGAAGGCGATGCTCCAGATCCTGGACAAACACAACGTCCACGGCACAGGCCCCACCGGCGCCCCTGCCGGCTACCCCGTCACCCTCGACGGCAAGGCCCCCGCCGAGCAGCGCCGCGCAATCGCTTATATCGAGCAGCGCTCTGACCTCGACCGCAACTTCCCCACCAGCGTCTTCGACACCGTCCTGATGGGCACTTACCCGCGCCTGGGTCTTTTCCACCGCCCCGGCAAGGCCGAACGCGAAGCAGCCACCCAGGCTCTCAAGGACGTCGACATGTGGGACTTTCGCCACCGCCACATCAGCGAACTCTCGGGCGGACAGTTCCAGCGCGTCCTCTTTGCCCGCGCCATCGTCCAGGACGCGGAGTACATCTTCCTGGACGAGCCCTTCGTCGGCATCGACGTCCCCAGCGAGAAGACGATCGTGACCCTGCTGCGGCAGATGGCGGACGCGGGCAAGCACGTCGTCGTCGTGCACCACGACATGAACACGGTGCGCGGCTACTACAACGACCTCATCGTCCTCAACGGCGAGCTCGTCGCGGCGGGTCCCACCGAGGAGGTCTTCGTCCCCGACGTGCTGCAGAAGGCCTTCGGCGCGCTCGTCATCCGCGAGCCGTCAGCACCAGCCCACCCCACGCCACGGCAGGCAGCCCTCCAGGAGGAGACAGCATGATCGCGGAGTTCCTCGACTCACTACTCAGCCACGGCTACCTGCAAAAAGCGCTGATCACCTCGGTGATCGTGGGCGTGGCCTGCGGCATCGTCGGCAGCTTCATCGTGCTGCGCGGCATGGCCCTGATCGGCGACGCCATCTCGCACGCCGTACTACCGGGGGTCGCGGCCTCCTACCTGCTCGGCACGAACCTCTTCCTCGGGGCGGTGGTCGCGGGTCTACTCGCCACACTGGCGATCGGGCTGATCAGCGAACGCTCCACTGTGAAGAACGATTCGGCGATCGGCATCGTCTTTTCCACCTTCTTCGCGATCGGCGTGCTGCTCATGGCGAAAGCGCAGACGGCGACGGATCTGACGGAGATCCTCTTCGGCAACGTCCTGACCGTTCAGGACGCCGACCGCAACCTCTCGATCGGTATTGCCGCTGCCGTGCTGATTCTCACGCTGGTCTTTTACAAGGAGCTCAAGCTCAGCACCTTCGACCCCGTCATGGCGCAGTCGGCTGGCGTGCCCGTGCGGGCAATCCACTACGGGCTGATGGTGGTGCTCACGCTGGTGACGGTCATTTCCCTGCAGACGGTGGGCGTGATCCTGGTGGTCTCCCTGCTGATCACTCCGGCGTCGGCGGCGTACCTGCTGACGAACCGGCTGGGAGTGATGATCGGGCTTTCAGTGGCGATCTCGGCGCTCAGCTCCGTAGTGGGGCTGTTCCTGAGCTATAGCTACAACGTGTCCTCCGGCGTGACGATCGTGCTGACCGCCAGCGCGCTGTTCCTGCTGGCTTTCCTCTTCGCGCCAGGCAAGGGACTGATTGCTCGCTCGCTGGGCAATAAGCCACTGGCCGCGCTGTTGGCCCTCCTGGTGGGCGGTGCCCTCGTGTTCGGGGCCGTGACCTTCTCGACGGAGGAGAAGGCAGACGGTGAGCAGCTGAACGTCGTCACCACCTTCACGCTGCTGGCGGACCTGGTGGAGGAGATCGGCGGCGAGGCGGTGGACGTCCATAACCTCGTGCCGACCGGCACGGACCCGCACGACTACGACCCCCTGCCCGCGGACCTGGATGCGACGAGCGACGCCGACCTGCTGTTCTACAACGGGCTGAACCTCGAGGGCGGTGAGCACGGCTGGCTCGCGAAACTGAAAAACACCGCGGGCCTGGACGATTCCCAGATGGTCGAGGCCACCAAGGGCGTGGAACCGAAGTACCTCAAGGACGAAAAGGGCAATCAGGAGATCAACCCGCACGCCTTCCTGGACCCGACCGTCGGCATCGCGATGGCCGAGAACGTGACCGCGGCGCTGGCCGAGGCCCTGCCCGAGCGTGCCGAGCACATCGAGGAGAAGGGGGCGGAGTACAAGGCCATGCTGGAGAGCATCGACGCCGACTACCGCGAGCAGATCGGTGCGCTGCCGAAGGAGGATCGTGTGCTCGTGGCCAGTGAACATGCCTTCCAATACATGGTCGACACCTACGGCATGGAGCAGCTGTATATCTGGCAGATCGACACGGATGAAAACGGCTCCCCCGCGCAGATCGGACACCTCGTGCGCCAGCTGAAGGACAAGCGCCCGAAGCACCTGTTCGTGGAGTCGAACGTGGATACGCGCCCCATGAAGACCGTCTCGAAGGAGGCCGGGATTCCGATCTTCGACGAGCCACTGCACTCCGATGAGCTCGGCAAGCCGGGCACGGTCGCGGGAACCTACGAGGATTTCCTGCGCAGCAACTTGAAGACCATGATCGCGGGGCTGAAGCGCTAAAACGCGAATGCTCGAGGCCCACATGCGTTGGGCTTCCCCGGTCGCATTCCCGTTACCTTGTGAGTGTCCCCGATAATGGGGATAGTCGCTGGTCCCGGTATGGCTTACCTGCCCTGTAGTTTCCATAATCCGGGGGGGGGGTGTTGCCGCCGGGTGCCAGGACTTTCGATGACAGCTGATAGGGACACGGCCAGTTTTAAACTAGGTCTCTTTGTAACGTGGGTGCTTGCAACGAAGGTCATGACACCAGCGACTGGAACAACGCCATACCCATCTCGTTTTCTAGGAGCTCATCATGTCTCCGGAGCATTCCATCGACATATTCCTTGGGTTAGACGTCGGCAAATCTGAACACCACGCCTGCGCCTTAGACCGTGATGGCAACAAGGTCTTCGACAAACCGTTGCCTCAACTCGAATCCGAACTAGCAGGCGTTTTTCACCAGCTTCAGAAGCTTGGCACCGTGCTCGTGATCGTCGACCAACCCAACACCATCGGCGCACTACCGATTGCTGTAGCCCGGGACTGCGGTTGCGAAGTCGGATACCTGCCAGGTCTTGCGATGCGCAAAGCTGCAGATCTCTATCCGGGACGTGCAAAAACAGACAAACGCGACGCATTCATCATCGCCGACACCGCCCGCACAATGCCCCACACGCTACGTGCCGTCGACCGCAATGATGAGGTACTCTCCGCCCTAAAGATGCTGTCCGGCTTCGATGATGACATCGCCCGCGATTGCACTCGCACTGTCAATCGGCTTCGCAGTGTCCTCACCCAGATCTACCCCAGCCTGGAACGAGTTTTTGCTGGTAGCACCCTGACTCGCACGCCGATCCTGGAATTATTGATCCATTACAAGGGACCGCAGGGGCTAAAAAGAGCCGGATACCAACGAGTGTTGAACTGGATGATCAAGCGCACACGTAAAGACCCCACCCCGCTGGTAGACGACATTTTTACAGCGCTGAAAGCTCAAACAGTCACCGTGCCTGGAAGCGATGCCGCCGAGTTAGTAATTCCTCAACTGGCTGCAAACATCCAGGCCCTCAAAGAGCAACGAAACACCATTGCTGAGCAGGTTGAAGAGATGCTCGCTGATTTCCCTCTTTGTGAGGTCTTGATGAGTATGCCCGGAGTCGGCATCAAGACCGCAGCGCAGATCCTTCTTGCGATCGGTGATGGCTCCGACTTCGCTAGTGCTGGCCACTTAGCTGCTTATGCTGGAATAGCACCCGTGACTAGACGATCCGGTTCGTCGATCAGAGGTGAATTCCCGGCACGGTCAGGCAATAAACGACTGAAAAACGCCTTGTTCTACTCCGCATTCGCAGTTATCCGCAGCCACGAACCGTCACGGCGGTATTACGAACGCAAACGCGCTGAAGGAAAACGCCACAACGCAGCAGTCATCTGCCTGGCACGACGCCGATGCAATGTCATCTACGCGATGCTGAAAAACAAGGAGTTCTTCCGCGAAATCCCGCCACGCCCCGTCGCCGCATAAAGCCCCAAAGACGAAGCCGACCAGCACACGCTGGCCGGCTCCTAGGCACGCCTAAGAAACTACTCCCAAGACTGTGCTCGTCAACATCGGTCTGGCACTTGACAAAAACATAGGGACACCCCCCGTTTACTAAACGAGCAGCATCCGCGTCCTACCCATGCAGGCGGTTAGCAGCGCAGACCAAAGCGGAGAGCACGGAAGCCTCCGGAGTCTGGCCGAAGCCCATGGTCCACACATGGTCATTGTTGTGACCTGCATAGACAAAGGTAGCGGTAGCTTCGAAGATTTCGAACTGGTGGAATTCCACGATTTCCACGCGGTAACCTGCATCAGCCAGCAGATTAGTGCAAGCCGACACCGGCCCCATAGCGGTAATCTCCTGGGTGAAGGTGTGGGTGTGGTCGTCCTTGTCGGTCAGTGTTAAGTCAGCGTTGAAATTCCAGCGCCCCAGGGTGCCGCGGGTTGCCTCGAAATTCTTGATCTGAACCGGGCCGCTCGTGGGGGAGTAGGTGTCCTTGAACTTCTGCCAGTTCATGCCACGAGCTTCTTGCCTTAAGCCTCGAGGCAGGCGATGTCCGAATCGAGCCCTAAATGGATCGTCGGAATAAGTTCGCACATTGCCGTCGTCCTGGTGCTCCAACGAAGGGCGCTTGCCCGTGAACGTCGTCGAAGTGGACATGTTCTTCTGGGTGCGAGTGGGAAACATTCTTTTCTGGTCCTTTGCTTAGTTGCTTTTGCTGTGAGTGGCGGACCAACCAAGTGCTTTGAGAAGTTGCGGCCAGAGACCCCGTGTGGAGGGGTCAGTCCTGTCGGCCTCCACCGGGGTTCGTAGCCTTCGCTACTCGAATAAGAATGTTCTGCTGCATGGGTGGAACCTTACTACAGGTAAAAGATGTGACACAAGTCATTCAATCAATATCTTTGGTGGATTCTTTGCTGTCCCCGTTAAATTCCGTTGACAGAGGCCAGGAAAACCGCCTCGCCAATAGCGATGTCGCGAATCTCGTTCGGGTCGACCGATTCATCAGCCGAGTGAATGCGGGCCTGTGGCTCTTCCACACCGTAGAGTGCGATGTCAGCACCTGGTACGGCCTCCAGCAAAGTGGCGCACAGCGGAATCGAGGCTCCCTCGCCCATGCTTGCCGTCTCCTTGCCGTAGGCGGCCGACAGGCTGTCGGCAACCAGCTGCACAACCTTGCCCTCAACATTGGCCCGGAATGGGTTCGCTAGCTCGTCGCGCTCGACCGTCACCTTCACGCCCCACGGAGCATGCGCGCGCAGGTGATTCTCCAGTGCCTCCTGTGCTTCGGCCGGGTCGACGCCGCTTGGGATGCGGAAGTTGATGTGCGCCATAGCAGTCGATGAAATTGCGTTGACAGCATTGGTCGCTGGTGGGCAGTCGATTCCGGTCACAATCACAGACGGGCGAGCCCAGGTCAGGTCAGAGACGGAAGCGTCCTCGTTGCTAATTAGGTCCACGCCGTCGAGTACACCTGCGTCGGCGCGGAAAGTCTCTGGCGCGTAGTCCAGCCCCTCCCAGCGCTGCGAGCAGTCCAGGCCGTCAATAGAGGTAAAGCCATTTTCATCGCGCAGGCTGTCGAGCATACGAATCAACGCCGCCAGTGCATCCGGAGCTGCGCCGCCGAACATGCCCGAGTGCACCGGCTGCTCCAGCGCATCGACGCGAACTTCCACATCGGCGGTGCCGCGCAGGGTGGTCACGAGTGTCGGCTGGCCAACCTCGGCATTGCCGACATCCGCAATGAGGATGACGTCGGCGTTGAAAAGCTCCGGCTGCGTGGCGATGAGGTTGTTCAGGCCCGCCGATCCGCGCTCCTCGGAGCCTTCCACGATGAGCTTGATGTTTGGCATGTCGACGCGGCCCGCAAGCGCGTCGTCACGCAGCGCGCGCAGCGCAGCTAGGTGCATGACCACGTTGCCCTTGCAGTCGGCGGTGCCACGGCCGTACCAGCGACCGTCGCGCTCGTCGAGCGTCCATGGATCTGCGGTCCAGGCGGATTCGTCGCCCGCCGGCTGAACGTCGTAATGGGAGTAGAGCAGTACGGTCTTCGCGCTTTCCGACGACCCGGGGACGAAACCCGACAGTGCAATCGAGCCGTCGACGGTGTGGTGCGCCTCCAGTTCGATGCCCAGCTCTGCGTACATGTCGGTAACCGCCTTAACTGCGTCAATGCAGGCCTGCTTGGTTTCTTCGGTGCCGTGTACGGAGGGGAAGGCCACCAGCTCGGTCAGCTGGGTGCGGATGGTCTCGCGTTGGCTGGAGATGTGGTCTCGCAGGGTCTCCGTGAGTTCCTTATTAATAATGCTCATGTGCGACAGTGTAGGCGCACAACCATGATGGCGTTGGAAGTGGCATAAGGAGTGACGCCAGGAGTGACAATGCTTAACCTTGCACTCGATGGGGTTGAGTGCTAGAAAAGTGAATTAGCACTTGCTCTAATTGAGTGCTAATAAAAACAACTTCACACCTTGTGTATGCGTGTGCTGAAACAAGTGTTGAAAAGTCGTTAAAAAGTACAGTGTTGACTCCGGTGATGGAGAGGGCGGCGCTTCCCTCGAATCACATGCCGTCGCGGGCGCCTGGGTCAACTTCCAATGTAAGTGCCACATAAATAGACGGAGGATTCTTCAAACCTCATGGCTAAGATGATTGCATTTGACGAGGAGGCCCGCCGCGGTCTCGAAACGGGTCTGAATACCCTGGCAGACGCTGTCAAGGTTACGCTGGGCCCGAAGGGTCGCAACGTAGTCCTCGAGCGCAAGTGGGGCGCACCGCTAATCACCAATGACGGTGTCTCCATTGCACGTGAAATCGAACTTGAGGATCCTTACGAGAAGATCGGCGCTGAGCTGGTCAAGGAAGTTGCCAAGAAGACCGACGACGTCGCTGGTGACGGTACTACTACCGCTACCGTTCTGGCTCAGGCTCTGGTTTCCGAGGGTCTGCGCAACGTTGCTGCTGGCTCCAACCCGATGGGCATCAAGCGCGGCATCGAGAAGGCTGTCACGGCTGTTACCGAGAAGCTCCTGGAGTCCGCTAAGGACATTGAGACCAAGGAGCAGATTGCTGCTACCGCTGGTATCTCCGCTGCTGACCCGGCTATCGGTGAGCTGATTGCCACCGCTATGGACAAGGTCGGCAAGGAAGGCGTCATTACCGTGGAAGAGGCCAACACCTTTGGTCTCGACCTGGAGCTGACCGAGGGTATGCGCTTCGACAAGGGCTACATCTCCGGTTACTTCGCCACTGACATGGAGCGCCAGGAGGCCGTTCTGGAGGATCCGTACATCCTCCTGGTTTCCGGCAAGATTTCCAACATCAAGGACCTGCTGCCGCTGCTGGAGAAGGTCATGCAGTCCGGCAAGCCGCTGCTGATCATTGCTGAGGACGTCGAGGGCGAGGCTCTGTCCACCCTGGTCGTCAACAAGATCCGCGGCACCTTCAAGTCTGTCGCTGTGAAGGCTCCGGGCTTCGGTGACCGTCGTAAGGCAATGCTGCAGGACATGGCGATCCTGACCGATGGCCAGGTCATCTCTGAGGAGGTCGGCCTGTCGCTCGAGACCGCTGACCTGCCGCTGCTGGGTCGCGCTCGCAAGGTCGTCGTCACCAAGGACGAGACCACCATCGTCGAGGGTGCTGGCGACCAGTCCGCTATCGAGGGCCGCGTCAACCAGATTCGCGCTGAGATTGAGAACTCCGACTCCGACTACGACAAGGAGAAGCTGCAGGAGCGCCTGGCTAAGCTCGCCGGCGGTGTTGCAGTCATCAAGGCTGGCGCCGCAACTGAGGTCGAGCTCAAGGAGCGCAAGCACCGCATTGAGGATGCCGTCCGTAACGCAAAGGCTGCTGTGGAAGAGGGCATCGTCGCAGGTGGCGGTTCCGCACTGCTGCAGGTCTCGCACGTGCTTGACGACGAGCTGGGTCTGACCGGCGACGAGGCAACCGGTGTCCGCATCGTGCGTGCGGCTCTCGCAGCTCCGCTGCGCCAGATTGCTCTGAACGCTGGTTTCGAGGCCGGCGTCGTTACCGAGAAGGTTGCTTCCCTGCCGCAGGGTGAAGGCCTGAACGCTGCTACCGGCGAGTACATCGACCTGATGGAAGCTGGCATCAACGACCCGGTGAAGGTTACCCGCTCCGCACTGCAGAATGCCGCTTCCATTGCGGCTCTGTTCCTGACCACCGAGGCTGTTGTCGCTGACAAGCCGGAACCGGCTATGCCGGCAATGCCGGGTGGCGACGAGATGGGCGGCATGGGCTTCTAAAAGAGGTCCCGACTGCTTGAGTTAGCCTAAAAAGCGCCGCTGAGGGAAATCCTCAGCGGCGCTTTTTGCTGTGTAACTTGAGAAAGTTTTAAGTCCCCGAACCCACCCTCGTTGCATCAGACGCCTCAGCGCTTGGTAGTGAAAAATAACCGATGATCTGTACCCATGTACGCAATGCCGAGGACTGTCTGTTATTAATCCTGCTGCCTCAGTACAGGTGAGATCTTTAGGTGTCCCCTTAAGGCCAGAGACAGGCCGTCGCGCTCGCCGACAATCTGGATGCAACTACCGACTTATCAAAGTGTGAAATTCTTCTGGCTTCGCTACCGAACCGTGCTTGCTATTCGGCCGGCTTATCCGCGGCCTCGATAAGCTCGGTTGACCAGTTCGCCTGCTGAATACGGGTATCCAAGTCCCGGTATTCCTTCGCCGCCTTGTCGGCTTTCTGGCGCAGCGACCGGATATCCACAGTGGCGACATAGCGAATCTCCGAGGCTGAGTATCGATCCCGCCGACCCGAGCCCTGATCGGCTGCGGAGGTGTAGAACCGCCGCCGTGTTAGCAGGTGGTCGCGCTTCGCAAGTGCGTCGCTAAGCGTTCCGTCCTCGAAGGCAGTAGCGGAATTCGTTGCGTTAATCGAGCGCACCAGCCATTCGAAGCGCGCCATCAGACGCTCGGCTTCGGCAATAAGCGCTTGCGGATCTTCATCAGGCGTATCGCCTTCCTGCACCTGCGCTACTAGCGAAAGACGGCGATTAATCTCAGCCAGCCGGTCGGAAACTTCGGATCGTGCGGCAAGAGCTTCGGATAACAACATGGCATTTATTGTACGCGCAGTGCTTATCGACGGTCGCTGCGTGCAGTCCCACCCCTCAATTTCGGTAAACCGGAACGTTAACTGCTGGGAAATTGCAGGTAAGGGCACCCGCATGGGGGACGCGTGGCAGAGAAATTCAGTAGGATAAGGGGTATGGCTGACAAGAATGAAGAGGAATTCCACATCGTCGATTTGGCGAAGACCGAAGGCTACGTCGTCGATGATTCTGATGAGGACGATCCGGTACTGGTCACTCCAGACGGTGAGCGGGTTGATACCTGGCGCGATGGCTACCCGTACGAGGAGCGCATGACGCGCAAGGAATATGAGTCTATTAAGAGGAAGCTGCAGATTGAGCTTCTGAAGTGGCAGAACTGGACCAAGGAAACTGGTCAGAAGCACATCATCCTCTTCGAAGGCCGTGACGCCGCCGGTAAGGGCGGTACTATTAAGCGCTTTAATGAGCACCTGAATCCGCGTGGTGCTCGTACTGTGGCTCTGGAAAAGCCGTCGCCGCGTGAGTCCACCTCGTGGTACTTCCAGCGCTACATTGAGCACTTTCCGTGCGCTGGCGAGATCGTCTTCTTCGACCGTTCTTGGTACAACCGTTCGGGCGTTGAGCGCGTGATGGGTTTCTGTACTGAGTCGCAGCACGCAGAGTTCCTGCGTGAGGTCCCGATGCTGGAGAACATGATTCTGGGCTCCGGTATTTCGCTGACCAAGCTGTGGTTCTCGGTGACTCAGAAGGAGCAGCGCACTCGCTTCGCTATTCGCCAGGTTGACCCGGTGCGTCAGTGGAAGCTCTCTCCGATGGACCTCGCATCGCTGGACCGTTGGGGTGACTATACCCGCGCAAAGGAAGAGCAGTTCCGCTACACGGATACCGATGAGTCCCCGTGGATTACCATTAAGTCCAACGACAAGAAGCGTGCCCGCATCAACGCAATGCGTTATGTGCTTAGCAAGTTCGAGTACACGGAGAAGGACCACGAGCTGGTTGGTACTCCGGACCCGAAGATTGTTAAGCGTGGCCGTGACCAGATTGGTGACTAGTTCGGTGGTCCGTGACTGACAAAGTTCTTGTCTAGAAGAAACGCCCGCAGGAGTGCTCAGGCACTCGGCGGGCGTTTTCTTATGGCTGGCGGCGGCGGGGCGATGCCCTTACGGCTGACGACGGCGGGCCAGTGCAAGTTAGTGACTGAGTTTATGTCAAAAACGGCCAGAAAATTGGCCCGAAAGTGTCATAAACTAGGTCAGTTTCACATTTGCAGCCCGTCAGATTTTAGTCCGTCAGGCCTTAGCCCGCCAAGTCAGTTTTTCGCCGCCAGCTTGCAGCCTCTACCCCTCAATCAACTCCTGTCCCCAGTAAGAATCAGGGGTAGTGCCAGGGGCGATCCAATACACAGCGGAGCCGATGTGACGGTTCCACTCATTGAGCAAATCGCCGCGATCCAAACGGGCCTGGATTGCACTGAATTGGTTGTCCGGGTTCTTCTGGAATGCAACCCAGACCAGGCCAACGTTCGGTCCTTCGAACGGGAAGGCCGGCTCACCGGGCTGGTCTTCGTAGGCATAGGCGCGGCGACGCAGGGCGTCGTCAGGCTGACCATCCTGCTCACGGGAAAGCGCCAAGTGAGACTGGCGGTGGATGAGGTACTCGCCCTGGTCATCGACGGCGTCCATGTCCTCTTCATCGAACTCGTCATTGCCGCCGGAAAGAGGAGCACCGGTGTGGAAGTCACGACCGATAACGATGGAACGATCGTCGGTGCTGAGCTCATCCCAATTGTTCAAGTCGAGCGCAATACGGCGAACAACCATCACGCACGAGTTGTTAATCGCCTTGTCCTTGGAGTCAATCCACACCTGTTCGGACCATTCCTCCGGAGTGGACGGGTTGACGGTGCCGTCGAGCTGGCCCAGCGGGTTGCGTGGGGTAGCGCCGTGAGGCTGCGAACCCCAGGCGTAGGAAAAGCCCTTCTGGAACCACTTCACGCGAGCCCACGGAGCCGCCTTCTTTTCCAGTAGACGGGACGCGGCCGAAACGGTGACGAGGTCATCACCACACAACTGCAGAGCGAAGTCAGACTGACCCCACTCAGGGCGGAGCATGTCATGCTGGAATGACGGGATATCGTGCAGACCAGCCGGCTTGCGCCCTGGTTTGCCGAGGACGTCGAAGATGCGCTCACCGAAACCGGCTGTGATAGTCAGGTTTGCAGTGGCTGCAACCATTTCCGGTTCCAGATACCCCTCGATGTCCTGGCCTTGGGTGAGGCGGCGGGCAACGTCGGTAAGCGAGGAGAACAGTTCCTTCAAATCTGCTGCGTCGATGCCGTCCTTCAAATCGAATGCGACGAGGCGGAGATGTGCTTGGCCGGGCTGTTCAACGCCTGACTGGACCGGGCCATCGAACGGAATCTTGGCGCCCCTCAGGGAAGGTCCGGAAGCCTGTGTCACTCGAGGTCACTCCTTGAAAAGAGGTAGAATAAATAGCTTTTATGACTACGAGCTTAATCACTTTGGTCCCAGCAGGAGAGCATCAAAGCAAAGGCTCGGGGAGGGGGCTAAGTGAATGAGATATTTGTATATTGCGATATACTTCACATCCACAGCCGCCTCGAAGGTGTTCATTAAGGAAAGTGCTGCATATCGCACGTTTTCCGCGCAAGGTGTGTTTTGAGCCTAGCGCGCATAAGGCCTTCGAGTTATGCAGGGGAATCCCGGTGCAAGTCCGGAACTGTCCCGCAACGGTAAGCATCACTGCCAGAGCTTTGGTTTATCCGACGCGTTGATAACCAATCTTTTCAGTGATGACAAGTCCGAATGCCTGCCGGTTGTGCAATTTCATACCCGATGCTGATCACGACTGACGAGGAAATCACGAGATCATGGCAATTCACGCAACCCTCGCGGGCATTCCGCGGATAGGGCGTAATCGTGAGCTCAAAAGAGCTCTGGAAAACTACTGGCGCGACCCGGCGACCGGCGGCCTGCTGGCCGCGACGGCGCGCAACACTGTCAATAGCTACATTGGCGCAGCGCTGAAGGCAGGAATCGACTCGGTTCCGACAATTGGGCGCTCGTTCTACGACTCTATGCTGGATACATCGGCGCTGCTCGGAGTGCTTCCAGCCCGCTTCCAGAATGTCCCGAAAACGGACGGTTCCAACCTACCGGAATGGATCAACCACTACTTCGCCGCCGCTCGCGGTACGAAGACGCAACCGGCATCCGCAATGACCAAGTGGTTCGACACCAATTACCACTACATTGTTCCGGAGCTGTCAGCCGATACTGAATTTACCTCTGACCTCACTGACTGGTTGGATGATTCCTGCAGCTTGAACAATGGCGCCACAACGATGCTGCGCCCTCATTTGATTGGTCCTGTGACCTACTTGAGCCTGTCGCGTACCGACGATGGTTCGAACCCACTCGGCCTGCTGGAAAAGTTGACCGATGCGTACGCGGAAATCATCGCTCAACTGGGGGATAAGGGCTTTGAGTGGATTCAGCTCGATGAGCCAGTATTGGTCACTGACCTCGATGAAGTGACTCTTGCTAGGACTCGCCAGGTCTACGAGAAGTTGGCCGACGTGGCGGAGTCTGCGAATACCAAGTTGTGGGTGCAGACCTACTTTGGTGATGGTGATCAGGCGCTGGAAACCCTTTCTGGCACAGGCGTGCAGGCCATTGGTTGCGACCTGGTAGCAGGTAGCTCCGAGTTGCCGCATTGGACTGGCAAGGAACTGCTGGTTGCGGGCATTGTCGATGGTCGTAATGTGTGGCGCACCGACTTGGATGCAGCTCTGGCGACGCTGGAGAAGCTGGCAGCCCGAGGCCCCATCGCGGTGTCGACTAGCTGTTCGCTGCTACACGTGCCGTATTCCCTGACAGCGGAAGACCCGAGCGAAGAGGATGCCGAGGTGCTGCAGTGGCTGGCCTTCGGGGATGAGAAAATCGCCGAGGTGACCCTCTTGGCGAGAGCGCTTGATGCCAGGTTGAATGACCACCAACTCGATGCCGCGGATTTGAAGGCGTTGAGTGAGTCCCGGGCCGCACTGGCATCGAGGGCAGAGTCGAAGCGGATTGTTAAGCCTGAAGTTCGTGAAGCTTTGGCGGCAATCGAGGCCAGCGACCGGACTCGTTCCCCGTTTGCAGCTCGCCAGGCGGCTCAGGCTGAGGCCCTTAACCTGCCTCCGCTGCCGACCACCACAATCGGTTCCTTCCCGCAGACCAATAGCATTCGTCGTGCACGTGCGCAGTTGCGCGCGGGAGAGCTCACCCCAGTCGACTACGAATCAGCAATGCTCGCTGAAATTCGATGCTCCATTGAGCAGCAGGAAGAATTGGGACTCGATGTGCTGGTTCACGGCGAACCTGAGCGCAATGACATGGTGCAGTACTTCTCGGAGCAGCTGGACGGCTACCTCGCGACCGCCAATGGCTGGGTCCAAAGCTATGGTTCCCGCTGCGTGCGGCCGCCGATTCTCTACGGTGATATCACCAGGCCAGAGCCAATGACGGTGCAGTGGTACAAGGCAGCGGCAAACATGACTGACCTTCCCGTCAAGGGAATGCTCACCGGGCCGGTGACCATGTTGGCATGGTCGTTTGTCCGTGATGACCAGCCCATCGGTGACACTGCGGATAACGTTGCGCTGGTTTTGCGCGATGAGATTGCAGATCTCGTGGCCGCTGGAGCGCAAATCGTGCAGGTCGATGAGCCAGCCATTCGCGAGTTGCTGCCCCTGAATGAAGCGGACCAGCCCGCCTACCTGAAGTGGGCCGTAGGTTCCTTCCGTCTGGCTACCTCTGGTGTGGCTGACGACATTCAGATTCACACGCATATGTGCTACTCGGACTTCAATGAGCTTATCGACACCGTCGATGATCTCAACGCCGATGTCACGTCCATCGAAGCAGCTCGCAACGGTATGCAGGTGCTCGCAGCGCTGAAAGATGAGGGATACGTTCGCGGGATTGGTCCAGGTGTCTGGGACATCCACTCGCCTCGCGTGCCGACGGACGGAGAAGTCAACCAGCTCGTGGAAGATGCGCTTGAAAGCGTTGACCCCAACCTGCTGTGGATTAATCCGGACTGTGGTCTAAAGACCCGAGGTTGGGAAGAGGTTACGGCTTCACTGAAAGTATTGGTAGCCGCAGCTCAGCAGGCTCGGTTGCAGCTAGCAGAGTAAGTCGCGAACTGCATAGCCGCAAAATAAATAGTGGGTTAAGTAGCAAAAAGTGTGTCCGCTCGGCGTGTCGCCGGGTGGGCACCTTTTGCTACTTAGCCCTACTTAGCCCCAATGCGAGTTAGTGACCTCGGTTATGGCTGGCAGCGGGCCAATGGAGTTACTGACCGCGTTTATAGCAAAAATTGTCCGAAAAATGGCTTGAAAGTGTCATAAACTCTCACAGTTTCACATTTGCAGCCCGTCGTGCCTACCAGGCTCCTACCTAAGCCCCCCACTCAATCCGGGCTACTTCTTGGCCACCACTGGCTCAATTGGGTTACCTCGCCAGGAGGTGTGCGCAGGAACATGGTCACCGCGCATGACGAGAGAACCGGGTTCGACGCGGCAGCCGTCGTCAAGCACAGATGCCGGCAGTGCGACTGAGTGCGGTCCTAGGACGGAGCCGTGTCCGATGTGGACGGTGTCGAGCGTCATCACGCGGTCGGTGAACAGGTGCGTCTGAACGACACAACCACGGCCGACAGAAGCGCCCCGCTCGATTTTGACAAGGTCGGTCTCGGGCAGCCAGTACGTCTCCAGCCACACCCCGTGGCCAACGTTCGCGCCGAGCAGACGCATCGCGCGTGCGATACCGCCGGTGGCCATCGCCGGGTTCAGGTACCACGGTGCGGCAACCATTTCGACGAATGCATCCTGCAGCTCATTGAGCCAGACGAACTTGCTCCACAGTGGGTGATCACCGGGCTTGTGCTTGCCGACGCACACCCACTTGGCCACGACCGTGATGAGCAGCCCCAGCACACCAACAATCAGTAGCACGGCAGGGGAGAGCAGCCACGCGACCAGCAGGCCGAGCAGGGCAGCGCCAACGCCACCTGCAGTGACCAACTCCGCGGTGAACATGCCAAGGGCCTGCAAGATAAACAGCGTGACCGTAGCCAACATGAGAGAGACCATCGGTGCCAGGACGCGCAGTGTCTCGACGATGCCGCGGGCGACCTTCAATCCCGTAGTCGGACGGTAGGTCTGCGCCGACTCATCGCTGGAGACGGTGCCCACGCGGCGCATGCGCTCTGGCGGCGAACCCCACCAGTTGGAGCCGGACTTGGTCTTCTTCGGGGTAGAGGACAGCACGGCCACCAGCGAGTTCTTCGCCAGCTTGCGTTCTGGAAGCGTGATGCCGGAGTTGCCCAGGAAGGCGCGCTTGCCGATGCGGGAGTCACCCACCAGCAGCCAACCGCCGCCGAGCTCGTAGCTGCCGACCATGGTGTCGTCAGCCAAGAAGGACTCGTCCTTGACGTGCAAGAACTTCGGAATACCGATCGCGGTGGAGACTTCGCTGTCGTGACCAATTTGGGCGCCCAGTGCACGCAGCCACAGCGGCGTCAACATGGAGGCGTAGATGAAAAATAGGTCGTGACGGGCAGCGTCCATCAGGCGAATTGTCGCCCACGACTGCCAACCCACGCGCGAACGCACCGGGAACACTCCCGGCTTCAGGCCGATGCTGAACAGGCGCACGAGAATCAGCGTCAGCAGGGCATACACCGCAACACCGACGAAGGTGGCGGGAATAGCCCACAGCACGGCGCTACCCAGCGTTGGCCAGAGATTCGAGGTGGTTAGCTCGGTGGTGCCGTCGATAAGCCCCGTGCCCCAACCGATGACAGCAGCCATCGCGACCGCAGCGGACAGCGGCACCAGCGTCAGTAACACAGCAGTAAGACCGTAGATAGCCACCCAGTGGCGACGCGCCGGCGGGACTTCCTCCGGGAAGCGGTGCTTGGACCGGCCGACCTTGCGAGCCGGGGAACCCGACCAGCGCGCACCAGCCTTGACCTTCTTTTCACCGGTGACGGTGGAACCCGCCTCGATGTGAGCGTCATTGCCGATACGCGCGCCGGGCAGCAGCGTGGAACGGGCACCGATGCGGGCGTGCTTGCCAATAGTGACCTCGCCGACGTGGACGACATCACCATCGACCCAGTATCCGGACAGGTCTACCTCCGGCTCGATCGAGCAGTAATCATCCAGTTTGACCAGACCCGTCACCGGCGGCAGCGCGTGCAGATTCACGCCCTTACCAATGCGGGCACCCAGCATGCGGGCATACCACAGCACGAACGGAGCGCCCGCCACTGAGTGGGCGCCGGAGCTCTCTGCCAGGCGTTCAGCCGCCCATAGGCGCAGATGCACCGAGCCGCCACGCGGGTAATCACCCGGGGCGATGTTGCGCGTGAGCAGGCGTGTCGTCGCCGCGTTGATGGGCATAACCCCCAGCGGGGTCAGGAACAACACGGCCAGTACAGCCACCAACCAGCCTGGTAGTGCCAGCGGCCCGCCGATAACCCAGTTGATAATCGCAAGCCACGTTACCCAGCGCATGCCACGTGCCCACTGCAGAGGCACCATGAGGCCGACCTGCGCCCAACGGGTCTTGCGGGAGACAGGCGTCGGCTCGGGCACCTTTTCCAGGTGGGCGGTGGGGTCTGGCGCGTCGGCAAGCATGTCGTCGCTGATGAAACCGCGAGCGACCAATTCCTCGGCGAGGTTTCCCAGGCGTGGGTGGTCGTAGAGATCGCGCACGGCGACCTGTGGGGCGCGCTGACGAATGCGCGCGATGACGCTCGCCGCCGCCAGCGACGTGCCGCCCAGGGCGAAGAAGTCCGAGGCTGCGCCGGGCGCAGGTACGGACAGCACGTCGGCCCAGATATCGGACAGCCATTTCTCCACAGGGCTCAGCTTGTCGACGTCGCCCTCACCCGCACGTGCAGGCAGTGGCCACGGCAACGCCGCCTTGTCGACCTTGCCGGAGGTGCGAACCGGCAGCTCATCCATGATGTGCAGGCGTGGCACCATCGCGGCTGGCATGGCATCGCGGAGGGTGTCCATGCACTTGTCGTAGTCCATGGCTGCGGCGTCGCCACCGGCGCCGACGTAGCCGACCAGGATGGAGTCGCCAGCACCGGTCTTCTGCACCACGACAGTCGCCTGAGTAGCGCCGGGGAGGGCAGCCAGGTGCGCCTCGACCTCGCCGAGCTCAATACGGCGCCCGCCGATTTTCACCTGATCGTCGACGCGGCCGGTGAAGTACAGTCCGCCCTCATCCATGATGACGTGGTCGCCGGTGCGGTACGCGCGCTCCCAGCCCAGGGCTGGCAGCGGCGCGTACTTCTCGGCGTCCTTCTCCGGATCCAAGTAGCGCGCGAGTCCCACACCGCCGATGACTAGCTCACCCTTCGTGCCCGGTGGGACGGGGTTGCCCTCCTCGTCGATAACGGTGAGGTCCCAGCCGTCCAGAGGAAAACCAATGGTCACGGGCTTGCCAGGCTTCAGCTCGATGCCGGAGGCCACGACGGTGGCCTCGGTGGGGCCGTAGGTGTTCCACATCTCGCGCTCAGGGGTGGACAGGCGCTCGACCAGCTCTTGCGGGCAGGCTTCGCCACCGACGATGAGTAGGCGCACGCTGTCGAGTGCTTCAGCGGGCCACAGGCCGGCCAGTGTTGGGACCGTGGAAACGGCCGTGATGTGGCGGGAAATCAGCCATGGGCCCAGGTCTACACCGGAGCGCACCAGCGAACGTGGGGCCGGCACCAGGCAGGCGCCATTTCGCCAGGCCAGCCACATTTCCTCACAGGAGGCGTCGAAGGCGACGGACAGTCCGGCGAGAACGCGGTCGTCCGGGCCGAGCGGCCCTTCCGGGTGGTTGGCCAAGAACCAGCGGGCCTCCGCATCGACAAAAGCGGCGGCGCTGCGGTGGGTGACCGCCACGCCCTTGGGCTTGCCGGTGGAGCCAGAGGTGAAAATAATCCAGCAGTCATCGTCAGGAGTGGGCTCCTGCGAGATGATCTCGCGTGCGTTCGGCGGCGTCGGTTCCGTCGCTTCCTCGTCGGAGTCGGCGTCGAAGTCCAGCGGGCGGGGGCGATTACGCGCCGTAGAGCCAGCCAAATGTAGGCCTTCAGCATCGAAGTAACCAGCGATACCGGCCTCGCCGAAGACCATTTCGGCACGCTCGTCGGGGTCGTCCGCATCCACCGGAACGTAGGCGGCACCGGCAGCCATGATGGACAAAATTGCCAGGTAGAGCTCGCGGCTTCCCGACGGCATCCGCACACCAATGCGGTCGCCGCGACGGATGCCCTGTTCGTAGAGCCACGTAGCTGTGGAATCAATCTCGTTGATTAATTCCGCATACGTGACGACAACCTCGCCGTCATCGATGGCCTCAGCCTCAGGGAACCTTCGCGCGGTCGCCCGGACAATGTCAATGAGTGTGCGCTCAAGCGGCTGTTCCGTAGCACGTAGGAACTTCGCTTCAGTGGTTGTCACTTAGAAGATCCCTTCTTATTCTTCTTGCGCTTTTTCTTCTTCTTCGACTTCTTCCGTTTAGGACGCTGGGCATCGCTTGACGACGTCGCCTGCGTCTTATTCTCCGCCATGTTCTTGGTGTCTGTCTCAGTGGCCGTGACCTCTGGGGTAGCGGTCTCGGGGTTCTTCGCGCCGGCATCGGTTTCGGGGCTTGCAGCGGAGTCGTCGGCAAGCGATGCAAGCAGCGCGCGTACCTCGGGTGCGCATTCGGCGACGGCGGCGCGTTCGGCTCTGCGGAGTGAGCGTCGCAGAGATGCGCGGGTGGTGTTGCCCGTTTCTGTCAGCGCGATGAGCTGGCGGCGTCGATCCTTGGAGTCTCGGGTGCGTTCGACTAGATTTGCCGACTCCAGAGAGTCAATCAGGCGAACCATGTCAGAGCGGTCCATGCCGAGCAGCGCGCTCAGCTCGGTTTGAGCCATGTCGCCGCCATCGGCGATAGCCTCCAGAACCCAATACCCGCGGATGGAAATCGACTCAATCTGAGTGCGGCCCAGAGCCGCGTTGACACTGGCGCGGACAGCCGCATCGAGCTGTGCCAGGCACCAGGACGCGGATTTGCGCAGGGCGGCCGGTGTGACGGCGAGTTCGCTTGCGGAGCCGGGCTTGCACTTGGACTTAGCGCTGGCCTTGTTTTTCGCTTTCGCTCCCTTGCGAGCCTTCTTCGCCTTGGTGCTGCTCTGTGCGTCGACAGCAGGCACCTTCGCGTCTACGGCGGCTGCCACACCACCGCTGGTGTCGGCTGAGTCCGCCGAGGAAAGTACGGATGAATCAGACATACTTCCCATACTAGACAATCTGGGGAACCATCAATAATGGGACATGGCCAACTAATAATGTCCCTGTTTGCCTGCGGATTGTTAGAAGGTCGGTGCTTTGGGGTGGGTAGATAAAAGAAAAACTGCCCTGCAGGTAGGCAGGGCAGTTGTAGTTGATTTAGTTGGCCTTCTCCATTGGGCGGCCGAAGTGCTCCCAGTCGATCATGCCGCCGGTGATGACGATGGTGTCGATACCGTTCTTCTCCAACCAGGAAGAAACCTGAGCGGCACGTCCACCGGAGCGGCACATCAGGTAAATGTCGGAATCCAAATCTAGCTCGCCGTAGCGGGACGGAATCTCTTCCATGGGGATGTGAACGGCGCCGGTGGCGTGGCCGTCATCCCACTCCATCTGTGAGCGGACATCAATGATCTGTGCGTCTTCGGGTACTTCAGATACGTTTACGGTTTCCATAGTGCGCACTATACGCAATCTGGCCTTATCGCCGGAAGCACAAAGGCCGCCGGAGGAAAACTCCGACGGCCGTAGCGCTGAATCACAGGAACTGCGTCAAAGGTGCGAGCCCCAGGAAGGGAGGTTGGCTAGCGCAATTCTTACTTGTGGCTCTTACTTGTGGCGCTCGATAGCCTCAGTCAGGATGCGCTCAGCCTCAGCCTTGTCGCCCCAGCCCGAACCGGAAACTTCCTTGCCCGGCTCCAGGTCCTTGTAGTGGACGAAGAAGTGCTCAATCTCGTCCTTGGTGAACTGGGAAACATCATCGATGTCCTGGTAGTGGTCGAAGCGGACATCATCCAGGACGCACAGCAGCTTGTCGTCGCCGCCGGCCTCGTCGGTCATCTTGAAAACGCCGAGCGGACGAGCCTTGACAATAACGCCCGGGAAAACCGGCTCCGGCAGGATCACGAGAGCGTCCAACGGGTCGCCATCTTCGCCGAGGGTTTCATCGATGAAGCCGTAGTCGGCCGGGTAGGCCATTGGGGTGAACAGGTAGCGGTCGAGGTAGACCTTGCCGGTCTCGTGGTCGACTTCGTACTTGTTGCGCTGACCCTTCGGGATCTCAATAGTGACCTCAACGCTCACGGCGATGACTCCTTATAATCGGTGTACACTTCTCTGACGGCTATCTTATGCGAAACCCGCTCAAAACCGTTTATTTGTGCACCTTAAGTGAGGTTTTGTTTCCAGGAAGAAGGTGTTTGTGACCGTGGGCAGTACCGACTCTGACAGCTCCAAAACCGCCGCTAAGGGCACGGAAAAATCGCCCAGTTCCGTAAAATCCGGCAAGTCCAAGAAGTCGCGTGGACTGAAAATCGGCGGTGCCATCGCCGGTGTTCTCGTTATCGCAGCGGGCAGCGGCGTAGCGGTTGTCGTCAATAACAATCGTCAGATTGTGGTCGATGCGCCGCCCGCCGTCAGTCAAGCTTCTGTTCCCGTGACGGCTGCGCAGTCTTCGCTTGACGACGGCACTCTGGCCCAAAAAGTCAGCGCCATCATGGACGCTGCTGCGGCTGATCCAGCCTTCGGTGAGCTGCATGGAATTGTCAGCGATGCTTCGACCGGCCAGAAACTGTGGGGGATCAATGACACCGCGGTGGCCTTGCCGGCGTCCAGCATGAAGATTCTCACCGCGTCTGCCGCACTGTTGGACTTAGGTGAAGATCATCGGGTTTCCACCCGCGTCTCCCGGGTTACGGGGACTAATGACATCGTTTTGCACGGCGGGGGCGACCCTACCTTAAGCAAGGACGGGGAAGGGTTCTTCCAGGACTCGGCTTCAATCGCTGAGTTGGCGAAAAAGATTTCCGTGGTCATTCCGGAGGGGGTCGGCAAGGTTTATCTCGACAACTCTCTATTCACCGAGAGTTTCCACGAGACCTGGGAGCGCGAGGGGTTGGAGGACGGCTACATCGCACCGGTGGAGTCGGTGATGATGGATGCCGGTCGTATCGATCCGACGAATGAAGAATCGCAGCGCAGCGCCACGCCCGCTGCGGATGCAGCTGATGCGCTGGCCAAGGCGCTTGGTGCGGAAAACGGAGGCAGCCTGAGGGATGCAGCCAAGGATGGTCAGTCACTACCTCTGGACCCAGACATTGTTGCGCTCGTGCAGTCGGCTCCGCTAGTTACCCGTGTGCACGAGATGATGATTTACAGCGACAACGTGCTCGCAGAGTCCATTGCCCGTGAGGTGGCTATCTCTCGCGGTCTGCCGCCGACCTTTGAGGGGGCCGCACGTGCCGTGCGTGACACTCTCGCGGAGCACGGTTTTCCTCTCGATGGTGCGGTGCTGTCGGACTCCAGCGGCCTGAGCACGGATAACCGTATTTCTCCGCAGCATCTCTCCGAGGTGCTCAATTCCGCCGCGGGGCCGGTGGAATCGGCTGAGCAGGGAGGACTGGCGGAGTCGCAGGAGTCGTCGGAAAGCACTGCGTTGCGGTTGCGCCCACTGTTGGACAGCCTGCCGGTGGCGGCAGTGTCCGGCACTCTGGCGACGCGCTTTGCTGGTCAGTCCGGGGCGGGCATCGTCCGTGCGAAGACAGGCACGCTGAATAAAGCCTCGGCGCTGGCGGGGTATGTGGTGACGAAGTCGGGGCAGGTGCTGACGTTCGCATTTATTTCCAATGAAGCGAGCCTGTTGCCAGCAAGAGCTGCGGCGGATAAAGCAGCGAGCGCACTGGCAGATATCTAAACTGAGATTCATTTACCACTGAAAATAATTTGAGGAGATGAATCCGCAATGGCCTCTCACACTTCCGCGATTAGGAACTTGCCAACCGTTCACGAGATTGCCGCACTGGTTCGCGAGGGAAAGCTAAGCCCGGTGGACAGCGTGCAGCGCAGTCTCGACGCTATCGCCAGACTGGATGGAGGGATTCATGCCTTCCGTGAAGTGTGGGTGGATAGGGCTCTGCAGGCTGCGCGGGAACTCGAGCACAGCGAGAACCTCTCGGAGTTGCCGCTCGCAGGTGTGCCATTCGCGCTGAAGGAAAACACCGCTCTAGAGAACCCGTTTGTCCAGCAGTTGACTAGCGCCGGTGCAATCGCAGTGGGAACTACGGTGAATCCGCAGTTCTGTACGTGGGGGACGACGACGCTGCCGGGGCTGGCCGTCGACAATCCGATTCTGCCGGGGCACACTCCGGGTGGGTCCTCCGGCGGATCCGCAGCGGCTGTCGCCGCTGGGATGGTTCCGTTTGCGCAGGGCAACGACGGCATGGGGTCACTGCGTATCCCTGCAGCGTGCTGCGGGCTTTCGACCCTGAAGGCGACCCCGGGAACAATGCCGGGGCGCGTGGGCGGCAATGACTGGTACGGAATGTCTGTCCAAGGGGTGCTCACAGTCAACAACGAGGACTTGCGCCTGATTACCAAGATCCTCACAAATGGCATGGTGGATGCGGAGGATCCGGCGAAGACCCTGCCTGAAAACTTCGCCGTCAGCGTGGACACCACTGCGCCCGTATTCGGGTTAAAGGCTGCACCGGAGTACGTCGATGCGGCGCAACAGGCGGCGAGAGTATTCGCGGACAAGGGCTTTGCGGTGACGGAAAAGAACATGCCGTACCCGCTGAACCCACTGCCGATGCTCGCGCGCTGGACTGCGGGGGTGGCGGATCAGCTGCGCGACGAGCCGCGCCCTGATCACCTGGAGTGGCGCAACCGAGTCCACGCCGGCATTGGTCGCTTGCTGCGTTTCACAATCAATGGCCGCCAAGTGGCACGCGATGGCGCCCGCATCGAGCGTGAGCTGCCGGGTGACACCATTTTGATTACCCCAGCTTTGGCCAAGAATCCACCGCGGATCCGCGCATGGCATCGCATGCCCTGGATTGTGAACCTGTTGTCCAATCTGCGCTTCACTCCTTACGTTTCGACGTGGAATTACCTGGGTTTCCCGGCCGGCATCGTTGTGGAGCCGACTTCTGGATTGCCGGTGCAGCTGATTGCCCGCCCGACTCAGGAGCGAATTCTGCTCACGGCGATGGAGACCATCGCAAGTGGTGGGCGCGTTGGCTAGACCTTCCACGTTGGCTAGGCCTTTTTGGCCGGACCGCAGCCCTCATTTCCTCATCATTCGGCAAGCTGTCCGCGCGATAGTGCCGCAGGTGGGGCAGGAGTTGGGCGGCGGTATCGTCATTGGGCTTTCCGGCGGTGCGGATTCGCTCGCCCTGACCGCCGGGGCCTGTGCGGAAGCTTTCGGGTCCAAGGGGGCACTGGCCGGCCGCAACGTTCACGCCGTCGTCGTTGATCATCAGCTTCAGCAGGGCTCTGCAGAAGTCGCTGAGTGCGCCGCCCACATAGCTCGGGGGATGGGGGCTACGGCCGAGGTTATCGCGGTCGATATCAATAACGATTCCGACCGCGGTCCCGAATACGAGGCGCGTTTGGCTCGACACCGAGTCCTACGGCAGATCGCCCAATCTCGAGGTGCGGCACTGATGCTCGCCCACACGTTGGACGACCAGGCGGAAACAGTTTTGCTGCGACTGGCCAGAGGGGGCGGCCCGCAGGCGCTGTCCGCTATCCGAGACAATCTCACGTGGTCGGACGGGACTCGGATTCTGCGTCCGCTGCTCGGTGTGCGACGCACCGACACTCAGCGCTGCTGTGAAGAGCTGGGCCTAAAAGTCTGGCATGACCCACACAACCAGGACGACCATTACGCCCGCGTCCGGGTTCGAAAGACGATTTTGCCGCTGCTGGAGCAGGAGCTGGGTCCGGGAGTTGCGGAAAACCTTGCTAAGACCGCGGGGATTGCAGCAGTCGACAATGACTTTTTGGACGCTCACGCCGATTCGGCTCTGCATGCGCTGCTGGGGGAGGAAGAGGCGTCGGCAAGCGGGAGCCTGTCTGTGCGAGGGGTGGCTGAGCTTGACGACGCCATCGCGGTGCGTGTCCTCGCACGTTGGTTGCGGCAGGCGGGTGCGGAGCCCAGCAGTAAACAGATCGACATGGTGATGGCGCTCGTGCACCGCTATCACGGCCAGGGCGAAGTGCCGGTGACCCGCGGTCGCGATGGTGCTGACAGAAATGCCAGGTTGGTCGTTGAGCGAAAAGATGGCACTCTACAATTGGTAATGAATCGTCCCGCGGTGCCTTAAGAAGGGTGCCGCAATCCAACTTCCGGCGGCTGAGAACAATCGGTTGCCATAACCCTGAACTTGCACTGGGGCAGTTACGCTCCATCGACACGCCGCCATAGAAGTGCGGAAAGGAAATGCGATGCATGATGTGAAGGATTTCAACGTCCCCGCAAACCCCTACGGCGATGAGGTAGAGGCAGTTCTCATTGGCGAAGAGGAGCTGCATGCTCGCATTGCCGAGATGGCGCATCGTGTGAATGAGAAGTACAAGGATGCCGACAACGATCTGATTCTGGTCGCAGTGCTCAAGGGTGCGGTGTTCTTCCTGACTGACTTCGCTCGTCAGCTCAGCATTCCCAGCCAGATGGAGTTCATGGCGGTTTCCAGTTACGGAAACTCCACCTCGTCGTCAGGCGTGGTGCGTATTTTGAAGGACCTGGATCGCGATATTGAGGGACGCGATGTTGTGATCGTCGAGGACATCATTGACTCCGGCCTGACCCTGTCCTGGTTGATGAAGAACCTGCGCAACCGTAATCCGCGCTCCCTGGAGGTCATTACGCTGTTGCGTAAGCCAGAGGCTGTGCGCACCAGCCTGGATGTTGCGGATGTTGGCTTCGACATTCCGAACGAGTTCGTCATCGGTTACGGCCTGGATTACGCCGAGCGCTACCGCGATTTGCCGTACGTCGGCACGCTTCACCCGCGCGTTTACCAGGGCTAGGTCTGTCTTCGGCGCTTATTGCACAGTGCCGATGCTTGACGACGGGCATTGCGCGCTTACCCTCCCGCAGTTCTAGCTGTCTTCTAGCTGTGAAAAGTAGGAGTTGGAAACTTTTTTCGGTTGCGATGCGTTATGCCTACTGTGGGGTCAGGTGCCATGAGCCCTGGCCCCACGTTGTGTCATTGATGTGTCTTCGAGAAGAACTCGTTGATGCGTACAATTAATAAAAGCAACTAATAGATGTAGAGAGCGAAAAGCGAACCCACTGTATGGACAAGAAAAAGGTGTTCCGGTTTGCCACCGTTGCCGGCATCATCCTGATTATCCTCTTTGCTATTACTCAGCTGGCGGATGATTCCCGGGAATACCGCGAGGTGGATACGTCCGTTGCCCTGACCCAGTTGGATAAGGGCAATGTCACGGAAGCTCAGATTGACGATCGTGAACAGCGAATTCGCCTCACCCTGAAGAAGGGCGTGGAGGTCGAAGGTACTGAGGACGTCACGAAGGTGATGACCAAGTACCCAGCGCGTGCGACCGACCAAGTCTTTGACAAGGTCACCGCCGCCAAGGGTATGGAGAAGTTCGATACCAAGGTCACGCAGGATTCCTTCCTGATGTCCACCTTGGGCTTCCTGCTGCCGATGGTGATCTTCTTCTTCGTCATCATGTACTTCTTCAGCCGCATGCAAGGCGGCAAGAACGGCATGTTCGGCTTTGGTGGCAACCGCGCCAAGCTGCTGAACAAGGAGACCCCGACCAATACGTTCGAGGATGTTGCTGGTGCCGATGAGGCCGTCCAGGAGCTCGACGAGATTAGGGATTTCCTGCAGCACCCAGCTCGCTACGAAGAGCTCGGCGCGAAGATTCCGCGTGGTGTTCTGCTCTACGGTCCTCCCGGTACCGGTAAGACCTTGCTGGCCCGCGCCGTCGCTGGTGAGGCAGGAGTGCCTTTCTACACCATCTCGGGTTCGGACTTCGTTGAAATGTTCGTCGGTGTCGGTGCCTCTCGTGTCCGTGACCTGTTTAATCAGGCCAAGGAAAACAGCCCGTGCATTATCTTCATCGACGAGATTGACGCCGTCGGTCGCCAGCGTGGTGCCGGTATGGGCGGCGGCCATGATGAGCGTGAGCAAACCCTGAACCAGCTGCTGGTGGAGATGGATGGTTTTGGTGATCGTCAGGGTGTGATCATCATGGCTGCGACCAACCGTCCGGATATTCTCGACCCGGCGCTGCTGCGTCCGGGCCGTTTTGACCGACAGATTCCGGTGGGCGCACCAGACCTGAAGGGCCGCGAGGCAATTCTGAAGGTCCACGCCCGGAACAAGCCGCTTGGGCCGGATGCGGATCTGACGTCGCTGGCGAAGCGCACCGCCGGTATGAGCGGTGCTGATCTGCAGAACGTGCTGAATGAAGCTGCGCTGCTGACTGCTCGCGTCAACGGCAACATCATTACTGCGGATGCGTTGGAAGAGGCAGTCGACCGAGTTATCGGCGGTCCGCGCCGTACCTCCAAGGTGATTTCCGAGCAGGAGAAGAAGGTCACCGCCTACCACGAGGGTGGCCACACCCTGGCTGCGTGGGCGCTGAAGGACATTGAGCGTGTTTACAAGGTCACCATCTTGGCTCGCGGTCGCACTGGTGGACATGCGCTGACCGTCCCCGAGGACGACAAGGGCATGTATAACCTGCCAGAGCTCTTTGCCCGTCTGGTCTTCGCCATGGGTGGTCGCGCTGCCGAGGAGCTGGTGTTCGGATTGCCGACTACCGGTGCTTCTGCCGATATTGAGCAGGCCACCAAGATTGCTCGCGCCATGGTGACCGAGTACGGCATGTCGCCGGAGCTCGGCCCGGTGAAGTACGGGGAGGAGCAGGGCGACCCGTTCGTCGGCCGCGGTGGCAGCGGCTCTCTGGACTACTCTCCGGAGGTGGCAGCAACCATTGATCAGCAGGTTCGTTTGCTGATCAATAAGGCTCATGACGAGGCCTACGCCATCTTGAAGGAAAACCGCGACACTCTCGATGTTCTGGCTGAGAAACTGCTGGAGAAGGAGACTCTGCGTCGTCCGGATCTGGAAGTTATCTTCACCGATGTCGTTCCCCGTGAGCGCCTGAACTTCTTCGATAGCGACACTAAGCACCCGGCCGATGGCCTCGAGCCGGTGAAGACACCGGTGGAGTTGGCAATCGAGCGCGGCGAGGAACCGCCGAAGCGTGTCAACATCTTCGCGCCGGTGCGCCGCCGCGAACCAGAGAACCAGGACGCGGGCAACAACGGCAATGGTCAGGGGCCGGCAGGCTCCGCTGGTGCCGGTAATGCTAGTGTCCCGGGTCTGCCGGGCGCCCAGCAGGACCGACCGAATGTTCCGGTTTACGGTGGCACCCCACCGCCGGCTGGTTGGACCGCTCCAGGTTGGCCGCCGAAGGATACCGGCAGCACGCACGGTTCGGCTCCCGCACCGGCACCGGCGCCTGCGCCGACTCCTCGCCCGGAGGGGCAGAACCAGCCGGGTTCGCAGGAAGGCCAGGGCAACGCGCGTGGCCAGCACCCGGGCACTGCTAACTACCCGGCAGGTGCGCCGGACTTCGGCTCGAAGGCAACCGGTACTGGTAGCAGCGGTGGCAACGGCCCCGCGAATATCCCTGCCCCTCCGAAGATGCCGTGGGACAGGCAGGGCGGACGTCACCGCCAGGACAACTCTGGCAGCGATGCCACCCCGACTACGGTGATGCCGTCGGCAGGACAACAGCAGGAGCTGCGCGGATTCCGCCTGCCGGATAACGAGCAGCCGGAACACACAGAACGTCCGGAAAACCCGAAGAACGCCGACAACTCCGATGACAAGGGGGCACAGATGCACGATTCGGATAAGGACGGCGTCGTCAAGCGAAACGAAGACAACAGCGCCTGGCAGGACAAGCCGGACACCAACGAGGAGCGATAAGTACACATCATGGAGCGCGAATTCGATCAGGGGCGGGCCGAGGCTGCGGTTCGTGAACTGTTGATTGCCGTCGGTGAGGATCCCGACAGGGAAGGCCTGAAGGAGACACCGGCGCGAGTGGCGCGAGCCTACCGTGAGGTTTTCGCGGGCCTGTTTGAAGATCCGTCTGAGGTGCTGGCAAAGACCTTCAACGAGGATCATCAAGAACTCGTTTTGGTGAAGGACATCCCGATTTACTCCACCTGTGAGCACCATTTGGTGCCGTTCTTCGGCGTTGCCCACATTGGTTACATCCCGGGCAAGGACGGTCGTGTGACGGGCCTGTCCAAGCTCGCTCGTCTGGTCGATGGCTATGCGAAGCGCCCGCAGGTGCAGGAGCGTCTGACCAGTCAGGTTGCGGATGCCTTGGTGGAGCGGCTGGATCCGGCCTCGGCGATCGTCGTCATTGAAGCGGAGCATCTCTGCATGGCCATGCGCGGTATCCGCAAACCGGGTGCGCGCACGGTGACCTCAGCCGTCCGCGGTGGCTTCAAGACGGATGCCCGTTCGCGCGCAGAGGCAATGGCGCTCATCCGCAAGAGCTAACGCAACAGTTAAATGGTCGATTGGAAAGGCTGGACAACAAGGTGACTGAATCCCCCTTGCAAGCGCAGGCAGGACAGCCGGCGGAGATGGGTATCGAGAATCAGCTCTGCAAAGTGATGGGCATTGTCAACGTCACCGAGGACAGCTTTTCCGATGGCGGCCTGTACAAGACCTTCGACGCGGCGATTGCCCATGCGCACGAGCTGCTCGCTGAAGGCGCACATATTCTCGACATCGGTGGCGAGTCCACTCGCCCCGGCGCACACCGCGTTTCCGAGGATGAGGAAATTGCCCGAGTCGTGCCGGTGGTCCGTGAGCTCGCGGCAGACGGGCACCTGATCAGCGTCGATACTATGCGCGCAAGTGTCGCAGAGGCAGCAATCGCCGAGGGCGCGGTGTTCATCAACGATGTCTCCGGCGGTCTCGCAGACCCCAACATGTACGCAGTCTGCGCCGATGCCGATGTGCCCATCTGCCTGATGCACTGGAAGACCGATCGCTTCGGCTCCGCTTCTGGACGCGCCGAAACTCACCCGGACGGCATTGTCGCCGATGTCCGTGAGCACCTGCTTCAGCTTGTCGACGGTGCCATGGGCGCCGGCATCGCCGAGGAAAATATTGTCCTCGACCCAGGCCTGGGCTTTGCCAAGAACGCCGATGACAATTGGGCGCTCCTCCACGGCCTGCCGGAGCTTATTGACCTCGGTTTCCCCGTGTTGGTCGGTGCTTCCCGCAAGCGTTTCGCCGCCGCCGTCGGCAGTGAGGCACGCGCACCAAAGCAGGCTGATGCTGCGACTACCGCAATTTCCGCGCTGTCCGCAGCGGCGGGCGCATGGGCGGTTCGAGTTCACAATGTGGCCGACAACCTCGACGCAGTGCGGGTGGCGCAGGCATGGAACCTTGGCCGCTCACTGACCGGTTACACCGCGGCCGGCGACTATCCGGAAGGTGGCTCTAACCGCGCTGCACAGCACGATGAGTCTCCTGCTGAATCGCCAGCCGAAGCGGCTCTGGAAGGAGACGAGTAGAAACAGTGGCTGATCGAATTGAACTCAAAGGTCTGAAAGCCCGCGGCTACCACGGCTGTCTCGACTTCGAGCGCCGCGATGGCCAGGACTTCATCTGTGATGTCACCCTGTGGTTGGATTTCTCCGGTGCCGCTGCCAGCGACGAGCTGGACGACACCGTCAACTACGCCGACATCGCAGCCACAGCGCACGGAATTTTGACCGGCACTCCGCGCAACCTCATCGAAACCGTCGCGACCGAGATTGCCGAAGCAGTGCTTGCCGACGACGATGGCCGCGCCGAACGCGGATTGTCCCCACTGTTACATGCGGTGGAAGTAACCATTCACAAACCGCATGCGCCCATTCCGCTCGACTTTGATGACGCTGCGGTAACAGCCCGCCGTTCGCGGAAGAACCGGTTAGCATGATTCGCGCCGTTCTTTCTATCGGCGCGAACATGGACCGCGCGCGAGAAAACCTAACTGGTGTGCAGGCCTTCTTCGCCGATGAATTGGTCGCAGCCTCAAAAATTTATGCCACCCCACCTTGGGGTGGGGTAGAGCAGGGTGACTTCCTCAATGCCGTGCTCATTGTCGATACGTCCCGGACACCAATGGAGCTGCTGGAAGCTGGTTGGAAACTGGAAAATGACGCTGGTCGAGTGCGCGAAATTCACTGGGGGCCACGGGCGCTCGACGTGGACATTGTGCAGGTCATCGACAAGGACACCGGCGAGGAGATCATCTCTGACGATTCGACTCTGACCCTGCCACATCCGTGGGCAACCGAGCGTGCCTTTGTACTGGTGCCGTGGCTCGATGCCGACCCGGATGCCGAATTGGAGGGAGTTCGGGTCGCGGAACTCGTCGATAAGCTGGCACCTGAAGACGTAAACGCAGTGCGTCTAGCAGACAGCGCGGATGGAGAAGAGGCCTAGAGATGAAACCGACCTCACCGATTACGTTGGCTGCATCTGCGCTGGTTCTCGCGCTGGCGTCATGGATGATCCTGGCACAGTTTTTCGGTGCGCTCGGACCGCGAAGTTGGTGGGACCTGGGGTTTCCCTGGTTGCTCACAGCCGTCTGTGTGGCAGCAGCGCGGTGGATTAAGTCGGTATTGAAAGAAGGGAAGGTCGGGCAGGATCGCAGCCAGGTGCAGCCGTTAACGTTGTCGCGATGGCTGGTGGTCGGTACGGCATCCGCATGGTTGGGGGCGATTCTCGGAGGTTTGTACGCCGGTGGCGTGCTGTGGGCTTTGCCGAAGTGGACGGAGCTTGCGGCTGCACAGGCCGACGGACCGATCATGATTGTCGGCACAGTATCCGGCATTTTGCTCGCTGCGGCGGGGCTGTGGCTGGAAAAAGTTTGCCAATTGCCAACTGATGGCGAAAATTCTTCGCCTCCTAGCGGGGAAATGGGAACTAACTCGGTAGGGTGGGAGTTATGACTGACCTCTCCAACGCCGGTAATGACCCGAAGCGCTCGGGTGATGCCGCATATTTTCAGGGCGACGCGGCAGCTACTTCGTCGGATATGGCCGAGTCTCCGTCTCCGTCGCCTTCTTCAGCCTTCGAAAGCTACTCCGCTGGGGCTAACTCCGGGGCTGATGCGGCATATGCAGATGAGCAGAGCAATGATGTGACGAAATTCAGTTCTACCGATGGTATGACGGAGAAAACCGCCGTCATTCTCATGGTTGTGCTGCTGGTGCTCGCGGTGATTGCCAGTATCGTCATGCTCTTTGCCACCTCTGCCGGGTGGATGAAGGTTGCCGTGCTGCTGGCGTTGTGGTCGGCAGTTATCGGGGCTGTGCTGGTGACTCGATACCGCAAGACCATTGCGCTGGAGCGCAAGCGGTTGGAGACAATCGAGGAGCTGCACAAGGTGGAGCTTGACCGCGAGCTGGCTACTCACCGTGAGCAGGAACTGATTCTCGAGCAGAACTACCTGGACTCGCTTGAGGGCAACAACGATGACAACATTGCGGCGCTGCGCGCTGAGGTCTTTGCACTGCGCGCCCAGCTTGCTGAGTTCATGGGGGAGGATTTCGACGACGAGCAGGTTGCTCTTCGCGCCCAGGCCGAGCGTCTGCGTGAGCTCGACTCGCCACAGCAAGCCTCGCCGATGAAGGATCCGACCGGTCACGACCGGCCGACACCACGCGCGACTTCCCACCGTGCTGAGATGACCGCTAACGGCACTGTCGGCGCTCATACCCAGCACGGCGGCACGGGCTCCGCATCCTCCGCTTCGCCGGTTGAAGATGCCGAGGCCACCGACATGCGCCGTACATTCTCGCCGTCTGGTCAGCCGGTTGACGTCCACGAAGTCGCCGATTCCAAGGATGACGAAACCGTTTCCAAGGAGAAGTTCTCCACTAACTCTTTCCGCGCCATCAACTGGCAGGAAACCCCGGCCGAGGACGCTGCAGAGGATGATTCTCAGGGCGGTGCTCACGAGGCACACGGTGCACGGCACCCATTCGCTGCGCCGGAATCGGACGACGCCTCGGACTCTCCGACTCGCCAGCTGCAGGCCATTCGCGATGAGGACCTCGCAGAAGAGCCAGCTCAGAAACCGGCTCAGGCTCCTGAGCAGGAGCCTGCAAGCCATGGTCGGCGCCGTGCTGAGGACAATAAGGGCAGCCTGACGGTTGCCGAGCTGATGGCGCAGATGCGCAAGAAGAGGGAGCAGCGCGCGGACGAAGAGGCCTAGTCGCTTACCGAGTGTGCGCGGCCTACTCACCGCACATAGCTGGTTTGGTCTAACCTAGTCAGTCATGACGCAAAGCCAGCATGATTCCCATCCCCATCGGACAACCGCTCCGCGGTTGGCGGTGGGGATTATTTCTGCCGGAAAAGTCGGGGTCGCGCTCGGCCAGGCGTTAGAGCGCTGTGGGCATCGTGTCACTCACGTGGTCGCGCGCTCACCAGAATCTGTCACACGAGCGCATCTACGTCTCCCGAACGCACAGGTTAGTAGCATTGCCGACACAGCTTCCACCTGCGAGCTCATCGTCATCGCCGTGCCGGATCGCGCCATCGCAGAGGTCGCCGAGGACGTCGCCCGCCATGTCGGCCCCGGACGCATCGTCATGCATACTTCTGGTTCCCTCGGGCGTGCCGTGCTCGATCCGGTCGCACTCACCGGCGCGCTGACCATCGCCGCCCATCCCGCAATGACATTCGCAGGGCTTGACGACGACTCCGAGCTCCTGACCGGCTGCCCATGGGGCATCACGGTTGGGGATGAGCTCGCGAAAACAGTCAGTGAACTGCTCATTGGTGAACTCGGCGGTCGTCCGGTGTTCATCAACGAACGTCACCGCGGTCTCTATCACGCGGCTATGGCCCATGGCTCAAACGGTCTGGGCGCAGTTGTGGTCGATGCAGTAGAAATGCTGGCAACCACTATCGGCGGAGACACCGCAGCCGAAGACACCGACCTAGCTGAGCTGCGTCGAGGCCAGGCCGCCGAGCTGCTCCGCCCACTGCTGGAAGCTTCATTGGACAATGCCTTGAGGTGGGGTTCCCGGGGGCTGACTGGCCCGGTGACGCGGGACGACCTTGGGACCGTCGTCAAGCACGAACGTGAAATTGAAGCGGTGGCACCGGAAATGGGAACCGCCTACCTGGCCCTTGCCGAGCGCATCGCCGAGCTGCGCGGCGCCAACGAGGTTTTGCGGTACCTACGCCGATGAGCTGAGCGGACTGGCTGTTCTGGTCATCCGGGATGTGGCGTAAGGTATTGCCGTCGGGCGAAAAGTTTGGTCCGGTAGATCTGAACGCGGAGGAAACATGACGGGTTATACCGCCGGAGAGACAACTGTTCACAAGACTATTGCGGGAATCGCGCAGGTCACCCGTGCGTTGCGGAAGACCGGGCGGCCGGTGGTGCTCGTACCTACGATGGGTGCGCTACACCAGGGGCACCTTGAACTAGTACAGGCCGCGAAGACGCTGCCGCGCGCTGTTGTGGTGGTGTCGATTTTCGTCAATCCTCTGCAGTTCGGTGAGGGGGAGGACTTTGACGCCTACCCGCGGACTCTGGAGGAAGACGTTGAGAAGCTCCGCGCTGTCGGTGCTGAGCTGGTCTTTGCGCCGAACGCGAAGGAGATGTACCCCAACGGTTTCCGCACGACGGTGCAGCCGGGGCCGCTGGCTTCGGAGCTCGAAGGTGCTACTCGCCCGGGGCACTTTGCCGGTGCGTTGACGGTGGTCAACAAGCTTTTCAACATCACCAACTGCACTGATGCCGTTTTTGGTGAGAAGGACTACCAGCAGCTGTGCCTGATGCAGCAGATGGTCACTGACCTGAATATGCCGGTGCAGTTGCACGGTGTACCGGTGATTCGCGAGGCCGACGGGTTGGCTATGAGCTCCCGCAACCGCTATCTGTCCGAGGAGCAGCGCAATCTCGCAGTAACCCTGTCCGCCGCGCTGACTGCTGGTGCTTTTGTCGCGGACCGTGGTGCGGATGCTGTGCTGGAAACCGCGCGTGGTGTGCTCGCCAGCCAGCCTGAAGTCGAGTTGGATTACTTGGAGCTGCGTGACGCTGCGCTCGCCCCGCTTTCCGACGAGGCGTTGCGCGGCGACGGCCAGGAGACTGAAGCTCGCCTGCTGGTTGCTGCGAAGGTCGGCACTACTCGTCTCATTGATAATGTTGGCTTGATTCTGGGTGCGCCGCGCCCGGATTCGGCAAACGGTTTCGGGCAGCTCGGGCAGAAGGACGCCGAAATTGCGTCGGCGGCTCTGTCGGCGGCGGGGCTGGACGGCGAATTGACTGAGGAAGAGGCCGCTGAGTTGGCTGAGCTGCAGGAAAAGGTTCGTGCTGCTCGAGATGCTCGTCTGAAAGATGAGTCCAGCAGAGAAACTCTGAAGAACGCTGGCTTTGGCGTTGAGCAGGACAGCGAGTAGGACGGCTTTTAGAAGTAGTTTCTCGTGGCTGGGAAGTTGTCGTATTATAGTGTGCCGACTAATAACCTGCCACGCTAAGGGGTGCCGCGGTAGGCAAGCATCCAGGGGACAAATCCAGGAAGGGACCTACCTTTTTCATGTTTCGCACTATGTTGAAGTCCAAGATTCACCGCGCCACGGTGACTCAGGCTGATCTTCACTACGTTGGATCGTGCACGATTGACGCTGATTTGATGGAAGCGGCCGACCTGCTTGAAGGTGAAGCCGTCGACATCGTCGATATCAATAATGGCAACCGGCTTACTACTTACTGCATTACCGGAGAGCGCGGCTCGGGCATCATTTCTATCAATGGTGCCGCCGCTCGTCTGATATCGCCGGGTGATCTGGTTATTATCATCGGCTACGGAATGATGGATGACGCTGAGGCGCGTACGTACAAGCCGAATGTCATCTTCGTCGATGAGGACAACAAGATTCTGGAAAGTGGCAATGACCCGGCGGATGTGCCGGAGGGTTCTGATTTGAAGAATCCGCGTAGCCCGGAGAACCAGGGCTAGTCCACGTAGCCCGCAGAGCTGGGGCTCGACTGCGTAGTTGGAGAGAAGAGTCGAGCCGGAGAACCGCAACACCAGGGTGTTCACTTTGCGTTAAAGCGCAAGTCATTAGACCGTCAGCTAAAGCTCATTGGCGAGTTGATTTTTAGAAACCGAAAGGTAACGCAACGTCCTTAGCTTCTTAGAGGATCTAAAAGTTTTAGTTTTCCATTTCCTCACCTAGTCGAAGCTATACAAAGGCGGTCTCCCCGTGGTTCGTATTGGCAAGAATCTGCTGACAAATCCTTTTGCTACCTCTCGCAGCTCTCTGACCTGCACTTACAAGTGTGGTAATGCCTGTGCTGACGATGCTCCGAACGAGTTCTCGGACAACCAGTACTTCGGTGATGTTGCGAAGGAGGCGTTCTCCCAGCGCGCATTCTCCCGTCGCGCGGCACTGAAGGTCACTGGTGCTAGTGCTCTTGCGGTCGGCGGTGGCGCCGTGCTGGCCGCTTGCTCCTCTGATGATTCGGGCAGCGCCGCAGGTGGCTCCGACGCCTCCGGTACCGCTGCTGCCGGTGACGGTAGCAAGGACGAATCGCCGGAGGGTATGCGTTTCGAAGCCGTCAAGCCGAACACGGAAGACGCAGTCGTTATCCCGGACGGCTACGAGCAGAATGTTCTGATTCGCTGGGGCGACCCAATCCACGAGGGTGGCCCGGAGTTCGACTTTGACAAGCAGACTCCGGAAAACCAGCTGAAGCAGTTCGGCTTCAACAATGACTTCGCTGGCCTGATTAAGGCTGAAGACGGCACACTGCTGTACGTTTGCTCGCACGAGTACACCACCGAGCCGATGATGTTCCGTGCCTACAAGAAAGAAGATGCCACTAAGGAGCAGGTCGACATCGGACTGGCTGCCCACGGCCAGACCATCCTTGCTGTGGAAGAGGATGACAAGGGATTCCTGAAGCCAATTCTCAGCGACAAGCGTAACCGTCGCATCACTGGCTTCACCGAATTCACAGTTGACGGCCCGGCTGCTGGTCACGATCTGCTGAAGACCAAGGCTGACCCGACCGGTATGAAGGTCGAGGGAACTTTGAACAACTGCTCCGGTGGTGTTACTCCGTGGGGTACCTACCTGTCCGGTGAGGAGAACGTTGACCAGTACTTCGGCAACGTTGGCAAGCTCAAGGACGAGGACGCAGTTAAGAAGCTCAAGCGCTACTCGGTCAAGAATGAAGAGCTGTCCGACCGCGCGTGGGAGAAGTACTACGACCGCTTCGATGTCTCCAAGGAGCCGAACGAGCCGAACCGCTTCTTCTGGCTGGTAGAGATTGACCCATCTGACCCGAACTCCACCCCGGTCAAGCACACCGCAGTGGGCCGTTTCAAGCATGAAGCCGGTCAGATTTACGTCACCGACGACGGCACGGTCGTGTGCTACTCCGGCGACGACGAGCGTTTCGAATACATCTACAAGTTCGTCTCCTCCCGCAAGATTAAGGAGGGGGACCTCAAGCACAACATGGGCATTCTGTCCGAGGGCACTCTCTACGTCGGTAAGTTCAACGGTAATTCCGAGTCCGAGATTGACGGCTCCGGTGAGCTGCCGAAGGACGGCCGTTTCGACGGTGACATTGAGTGGCTTCCGCTGATGACCGCCAAGGCAGACGGCAAGCACGAGTCCCACGTTGATGGCATGACCGCCGAAGAGGTCTGCATCTACACCCGCATCGCCGGTGACAAGGTCGGTGCGACCCGTATGGACCGCCCGGAGGATATCGAGCCGTCTCCGAAGACCGGTAAGGTCTACGCGGCGCTGACCAACAACAAGTACCGCGGTAAGGCGGGCGCGAAGGACGACAAGGGCAAGGAACGCAAGGATGGTGCAGGGCGCCCGCTTGCCGACGCCGTCGAGGTCGCACCAATCACCGAGAACAAGAATGGCCTTGTTCTGGAGATGGAAGATGACCACGCCGGTACCAAGGGCAAGTGGAACCTCCTGCTGGTCTGTGGTGACCCGAACGAGGCTTACACCTACTTCGGTGGCTTCGACAAGGAATCGGTCTCGCCAATTTCCTGCCCGGACAACGTCGCCTTTGACGAGTACGGCAACCTGTGGGTTTCCACCGACGGCAACGCGCTGGACTCCAACGACGGCCTTTTCGCCGTTGCCGTCGAAGGCGAGCGTCGTGGTGAGACCAAGTGCTTCCTGACTGTTCCGGTTGCTGCAGAGACCTGTGGTCCGCAGATCTTCTCCAACCGCGTGATGGTCAACGTCCAGCACCCGGGCGAAATCGAGACGGATCAGGGTCATCCAGTCGGCGACAACCCGGACCCGACCACCAACCCGACCTCGCACTGGCCGGACGGTGGCAAGGAGCAGCCACGCCCGGCCGTCGTTCAGGTTGTACGCACTGATGGCAAGAAGATTGGCGTCTAAAGGGCACTCAACTAGCAGGTCGGCGGTGTAGTCGGCTAACCTTTATAGCCGTGACTGACGCGAAGAAGACCCCTGAAAACACCGCCACCGTTCCTGAGCAGCTGCGCATTCGCCGCGAGAAGCGTGACCGCCTGCTCGAGGCTGGAATTCAGCCGTACCCGGTCGAGGTTCCCCGTACTCACTCTCTCAAGGATGTCCGCGAAGAGTGGGGCCACCTCGAGGCCGGCGAGGAGACTCAGGATGTCGTGACCGTCATTGGTCGTGTCATGTTTATCCGTAATACCGGCAAGCTCTGCTTTGCCGCTCTGCAGGAGGGCGACGGCACGACCCTGCAGGCCATGCTTTCCAAGGCTGAGGTCGGCGAGGACGCCCTGGCTGCTTGGAAGTCGGACGTAGATATGGGCGACTTCGTCCTCATTACTGGCCGCGTAATTTCTTCGCGCCGCGGCGAGTTGTCCGTAATGGCTACCAAGTGGCAGATGGCCTCGAAGGCTCTGCGTCCATTGCCGGTGTCGTTCGCTGATCTGTCCGAGGACAGCCGTGTGCGTCACCGTTACACGGACCTGATTATGCGTGAGCAGGCTCGTACTAACGCACTGACTCGCATCAAGGTCATCCGCGAGCTGCGCCACGCCCTTGAACGTCGCGGTTTCCTCGAGGTCGAAACCCCGATGCTGCAGACGCTGCACGGCGGTGCAGCTGCACGTCCATTCGTGACTCATTCCAACGCTTTGGACATCGATCTCTACCTGCGCATCGCGCCGGAGCTTTTCCTCAAGCGCTGCGTCGTCGGCGGTATGGAGCGAGTCTTTGAGATCAACCGTAACTTCCGTAACGAGGGCATCGACTCCTCGCACAGCCCGGAGTTCGCGATGCTGGAGTACTACGAGGCCTTCGGCACCTACGATGACTCCGCCCGCACCGTCCGCGAGGTCATTCAGGAAATCTGCGTCGCGGTCTTCGGTTCGACGACCGTTACGCTTGCCGACGGCACGGAGTTCGACTTCGGCGGCGAGTGGAAGCAGATTGAGATGTACCCGTCGCTGAACGAGGCACTTGCTCGCAAGTTCCCTGGTCAGCCGGAAGTCACCATCGACTCGACCGTCGAGGAGCTAAAAGCAATCGCCGACGTGATTGGACTTGAGGTTCCGGAGAAGGGCGGCTGGGGCCACGGCAAGCTGGTCGAGGAAATCTGGGAGCTGCTCTGTGAAGATCAGCTCGACGGTCCTATTTTCGTCCGCGACTTCCCGGTCGAGACCTCTCCGCTGACTCGTCAGCACCGCTCCAAGCCGGGTGTGACCGAGAAGTGGGATCTTTACGTCCGTGGCTTCGAGCTGGCTACCGGCTACTCCGAGCTGGTTGACCCGGTTGTCCAGCGTGAGCGCTTCGAGGACCAGGCACGTTTGGCCGCCGGTGGCGACGACGAGGCCATGGTTTTGGATGAGGACTTCCTGCACGCAATGGAACAGGGCATGCCGCCGACGACCGGTGTGGGCATGGGCATTGACCGCCTGCTGATGGCCTTGACCGGTCTCGGTATTCGCGAAACCGTGCTGTTCCCGATTGTGAAGCCGGAAGCGTAAGCGACGTTTCTTTTTAGCATGTAGTCTGCAGCGGTCAGCCGGAAAACCACGGCTGGCCGCCGAATTCATGTGTAGTTATCCCGGTGTTATCACCGGGATTATTTTTATCCCGTAATTTCTTCACCCATGACTTCGGTAAATGGGAATAAGAAAATTGATCGGCGATCCGTATTGCGCTTGGGAGCAGTAGCGGGTGCGGGGGCTGTAGCGGTTGCCGTCAATAGCGTCGGGACGCGAGCAGTTGCATCGGCGGCTCCGAACCAGGCGCCGTTTCCATTAACAGGTTTGACCAGTGGCCTCGTGGTGACGGACCTGGAAGTCGTGACCGTGACCGATACGTCGGTGACATTTTCGTGGGCGACGTATGCAGGCCCACATCCAGCGTGGGGGAAGCTGGCTCCACTGGCGCCGGCCGACACTGAAGTTGCGCTAGTGCCAGTCGATGCCGATGAGGGCGGCGAGCTACCCGTGGTACATAAGGACGAGACGCAGGTTGGCTACCACTTTGTGACCGTCGATAAGCTGCGGCCTGGGACCACGTACCGTTTCGAATGTCGATCGAATGGGCTGGTCGCAGAGCCGGGATTAATTACCCGAAATCTCCCCAATACACCCGAGCAAACTGGACAGTTCACGACGTTGGTCGCTCCGGAAGGGGAGTACCTGACCACGATTGCCATCCTCAATGACACGCATATTGGCGAAAATGGGCATGGTATTATCACCGGCAATTTCCCCGCGCCTATCTTTTCTGAACCGGGTGCCGGACCGTACCCCGAGGTCATGCTGACAGCTGCTCTCGCCGAGCTGCGCGGGATGGGGATTGAAAAGGTTTTCGTCAACGGTGATGCCACGTCGGAAGCACGTCCGGCGGAGGTGCGTCGATTTGCCGAGATTATGAATACTTTTGGTGCTCAGGAGCGGCAGTGGTTTGTCACCCGCGGCAATCATGATCGTCCGCATAAGCCGGATGCCGATCCATCTGCTGGCTACGACGAATTCCCGGTTTTGGAGGGTACCGAGAATCATCGCGATCCCTTCGGAGTCCTACTGGGGCGTCCGCGACAGGAACTGTGGGTCACTCAGCAGGGGCCGGTCCGCGTCATCGGTCTGGATTCATCGAAGTTGGATGAGTCCGGCGGCGAAATTAGCCCGGGACAGTTCGATGCACTAGAGCAAGAACTACAGCGCGACCCCAACAAGCCGACGGTTGTGCTGGCTCATCACCCAATTACTTCCGAGGCTGGCTGGACAAATGCTGCCGGCCCCATATTCATTCTCAATAGCGCTGATGCACGACGTTTGCAGCAGCTGCTTAACGACGCTCCGGGTGTATTCTTCGCGGGAGCAGGTCACACCCACCGTGCAAAGCGTACTCGCGGTGATTTTGGTGCCGGCGTTGATTATTTGGAGACCGGCGCGTGCAAGGCATACCCCGGTGGCTACACACTGCTGCATGTCTACTCCGGTGGTTACCAGGTTAATTTCCATCGTTTGAGCAGCGAAGATGCGCTTGCATGGACTGCGCGTGCCCGTTGGGCGATGTACGGCTTCGAGCCCGAGGCGCTGCTTGGTGAGCTCGCTGATCGCAACTACGTTGTTAACCGCGTTATCGCCTGACAAGTTAGAAACCTGAAAGTTTTCTGTTGCTTGGCAATGTTTTTTCAATTCCTGTGACAACGGTCACGTGATTCATTTATTGTTATGCCAGTAATAGTTCTGACTCGAAAGGCCATGATCACATGAGCGAGAAGAAGAACCGCGAAGATTCGACTGTCGGCCGCAATAACCCTGGTCGCGACGCTATCGGAGCGGCAATGCGGTTCATCACGTCGATTACTGGTTCGGACTTCGCCCAGAAGTACGACCTTCAGCCAAAGATCGACCGCGTGGTGTACCAGTCCACCAAGTCCGGTTTCAAGACCCTTGGTGCCGCGAATCGTCAGTTTAAGAGGATTTCCGGTTCCGGTAAGCCGGAGCGTCCGGCTGAGGAAGCCCAGGCTGCACAGGAGGCCGCAGCCGAGGAGAAGGCAAAGAAGCTCTTCGACCTCACCCCGACCGAGGATCAGCAGATGATCGTCGAGACGGTTAAGGAGTTTGCTGAGTCGCGCTTGCGCGAGGCTGCTTACAAGTCCGACCACGAGGCAACTCCCCCGGAGAATCTCGTCTCTGAGGCTTCTGAGCTGGGCGTCACTATGATCAACGTCCCGGAGGCTTTCGAGGGCATCGCTACCGGCGAGGACGTCACCACCAACGCGCTGGTCGCGGAGGCTCTGTCCTACGGTGACATGGGTCTGGCTCTGGCAGTGCTGGCTCCGGCCGGTGTCGCTGCCACCCTGACCGCTCACGGCTCCGACTCGCAGCAGAAGACCTACCTGCCGGCATTCGCTGGCGAGAACGTCCCGGCCGCCGCTGTTGTTCTCGCAGAGCCGCGCCCGCTTTTCGACGCACGCAAGCCTGAAACCACCGCAAAGCGCGAGGGCGATTCGCTGGTCCTCAACGGTGTTAAGTCCTTCGTTCCGAACGCCGGCGCAGCTGAGCTGTTCATCATCGGTGTTGAGCTCGAGGGTAAGCCGGCTCTGGTTATCGTTGAGTCCGACACTGAAGGTCTCCACGTTGAGGCTGACCCGTCCATGGGTCTGCGCGGTGCCGCAATGGGTCGCGTCATCCTGAAGGATGTCAAGGTTCCGGCCGAGAACATTCTCGGCGGCGCTAGCACCTCGGCTGCAGACCGTGAAGAGGCATACCTCGACATTCTGCGTCGTTCCCGCCTCGGCTGGGCAGCTCTTGCAATGGGTACTTCTCAGGCAGTTCTCGACTACGTCATTCCTTACGTCAATGAGCGTCAGGCATTCGGCGAGCCGATTTCCCACCGCCAGGCAGTGGCCTTCATGGTCGCCGACATCAAGATTGAGCTCGATGGTCTCCGCATGATTACTCTCCGCGGTGCTTCCCGCGCTGACCAGGGTCGCGGCTTCGCTCGCGAGGCAGCTCTGGCTAAGACCTTCGCCACTGAAAAGGGTATGAAGATTGGTTCCGACGGTGTGCAGCTGCTCGGTGGCCACGGCTTCACCAAGGAGCACCCGGTTGAGCGTTGGTACCGTGACCTCCGCGCAATTGGTGTCGCCGAAGGCATCGTCGTTCTGTAAACCGCTAGATACTTCAGCCGAAAAGAATTAAGAGGAAAGAAAATGATTAACCTCGAACTGCCGAAGTTCCTCAAGGCGGGCGCGTCCCAGTCGCATCAGGCCGCCGCTGAGATCTTCCGACCGATTTCCCGTAAGTACGATCTCGCTGAGCACGAGTACCCGAAGGAACTCGACACCCTTGCCTCCATGATGGACGGCATGGCAGATGGTGGCCGTGGCTTCTCCGGTGCTTCCGGTGGACGTGGTGACGATAAGAAGCCGAAGCGCACCGGTGTAAAAAACGGTGGCAACATGGCTTCGCTGCTCAACGTTATTGAGACCTGCTGGGGTGACGTGGGTCTGACCCTGTCCCTGCCGTACCAGGGTCTAGGTAACGCAGCTATCGCAGCTGTTGCTACCGATGAGCAGCTGGAGGCTTTCGGTAAGACCTGGGCTTCCATGGCAATTACCGAGCCGTCCTTCGGTTCTGACTCCTCCGCAGTTTCCACCACCGCCAAGCTCGATGGTGATGAGTACGTCATCAACGGTGAGAAGATCTTCGTCACTGCTGGTGAGCGTTCCGACTCCGTCGTTGTGTGGGCGACCCTGGACAAGTCCAAGGGCCGTGCTGCCATCAAGTCCTTCCTGGTGAAGAAGGGCACTCCGGGCTTCACCGTTGAGCGCCTGGAGGAGAAGCTGGGTATTCGTTCCTCGGATACCGCAGTGCTCCGCCTGGACAATGTCCGCGTTCCGAAGGAGAACCTGCTGGGTTCCCCGGACATTGATGTTAAGAAGTCCTTCGCCGGCGCAATGGCGACCTTCGACAACACTCGTCCGCTGGTTGCGGGTATGGCCATCGGCGTCTCCCGTGCTTCGCTGGAAGAGCTGCGTCGCATCCTGGAAGAGGCTGGCATCGAGATTGACTACGATGCACCGGCACACACCCAGAGCGCTGCTGCAGCTGAGTACCTGAAGCTGGAGTCCGATTGGGAGGCTGCATACCTCCTGGCTCTGCGCGCTGCGTGGATGGCTGACAACAAGCAGCCGAACACTCTGGAAGCTTCCGAGTGTAAGGCCAAGGCCGGCCGTGCAGGCACCGAGATTTGCCTCCGTGCCGTTCAGCTGGCAGGTACCTTCGGTTACTCTGAGCGTAACCTGCTGGAGAAGTGGTCCCGCGACGTCAAGATCCTGGACATCTTCGAAGGTACCCAGCAGATTCAGCAGCTGGTCGTTGCTCGCCGCACCCTGGGCCTGTCCTCCAAGGAACTGAAGTAGTTACAGTTTCAGAGCAATCTACATACTGGTGAGCCGGTAAAAGCTCACAAAGATGCTCAAGCCACATTTTCCTAAAACACCGTCCTGCCATGACTTGGTAGGCGGTGTTTTATTTTGCGCTGTTTTGGCCGTGTGTCTCTTGTCGTTGCGTTCCTATTTTTCTGAGATTAGAGGGAGAGTTCATCTAATTTTCATCTTTAGGTTCTAGGCTTATTTGCCATGAGCATTTCCCGCCGGGCCTACCTCTCTGTTGCAACTCTTGCTGCAAGTTCAATGGCCGTCGCGAAAACCTCGGGAGCGTACGGCCTTGAGTACGTCACGTCGGGTCTGGGGCTTACCCAGTCGGATTCCAAGTCGTGGCAGGTACTGGCTAGCGACTTGGAGGTCATCACTGTCACAGACACGTCAGTGGCATTTACATGGGCAACATATGCTCCGGGAGTGCAGACAGCGTATGGCTTCATTAAGCCGACCGTTCCTTCGGATGAGCGGGTGCTGCTTGGTCCTGCGGATTCAACGCAGTTAGAGCTCGTGCACGAGGGGTACTCAGAGTCGGGCTACCACCATGTGGTCATTGACGGGTTGGAGCCGGGACGGGAGTACCGCTTTGAGTGCTGGTCACACAACTGTCGCGCGGTTCCGTCGCTGAATATCACCATGAGCAAAACGGCACCGGAGAAGACAGGCGTCGTAAGCACTCTGCCAGCGCTGGAGGGTGCACATTTGGCGACGTTCGCGCTGACGAATGACACACACATTGGTAAGCCCAATCATGACGGCATTCGCATTGGCAACCTCGGTCTTTCCTCCGGTCCGGGAGAGCAGCCTTTTGCCTCTATGCAATTGCAGGGTCTGGTGGACACGGTAAAGGCTGCCGGGTTAGACACTCTCGTCATCAATGGCGATTGCACGGATAGCAACCGCCCTGAGGAGTATGACGAACTCATCAGGGTTTTGGATACTTTCGGTGAGTTTGGGAAAAACTGGTTTGTCACCCGTGGTAATCACGATGTGCACCCGCCCGGGCTACCCAATATCAATGGTTTCCGGGGACGCGGAATCCGCAAAGGCAAGACCGCGGTTCCGGATTACTTCAGCCAGCGTCTTGTGCCGACGCAGCAGCACTGGTCGACTCGCGTCGGCGAAGTGCGCCTCATCGGTGTTGATACCGCCGAGTTTGGTTATGCAGGTGGACGTATTAATGAGCGGCAGATGCGTGCATTGCGTGCCGAACTCGCAGACGATCCAGAGCGTCCGACAATTTTGTTTGCGCATCACCCGTTTACTCAGGATGCGGTGCGTTCGCATTTCGGTGGTGAGGCATTCATGGTCGAGGCGCAGCAGGCCAAGATTTTTCAGGAGATTCTGGCCGCCACGCCGGGTGCCAAAGGCGTGTTCGCTGGTCATACGCACCGCAGCCGCCGTGGTATCGCTGACTACGGGGATACGGACTTCTGTGAGCGGGGTGCGGCACTCGGCTATCCGGGTGGATACACACAGATTCGAGTTCACACTGACGGTTACCAAATTAGCTACCACCGCACTACGACACCTCAGTCTCTGTCCTGGTCAACGAAGACTCGTTGGTCGATGTTCGGGTTGGAGCCAGAGTTTATGCTGGGAAAGATCTCCGATCGGAACTACGTCAATTTCTTCAAGAACAAAGTGCCACTCTGAGCTAGTGCTAGCTTCTAGCAGGGTACGCTGGGCAACGCATAGTGTTAATGGAAAATACGTAGTGGCAAGTTCCGCTGTGGGCGAAGTCGCAAGCCACCACGTTATTGGCCGAGCACAAGTGTGGCTCTGAAGTAATAAGGAATTTAGCGATGACCGACCAGTACAACCCGCGTTCGTCCTCCCCGCAGGATTGGGAGCAGGACGGTTATGCAACATCTGCCTGGGAGCAGCCGCAGGGTGGGGCTCAAGACGAGTACCAGCCTCAGTACCAGTACCAGTCGCAGGGGCCGAACCAGGGAGGTTCACCCCAGCAGTATCCGGCTTATCAGCAGGCTCCGGTACCTGAGCAGAAGAGCAACAACGGTCTGTACGTGGTTTTGGGCATCGTCGGTGTCGCACTTGCAGCGGTCGCCGGTATCGGTGGCGCGTACTACCTGAATAATTCCTCCGATAATTCCCCGCAGTCTCCCGATACGGTTGCGGCAGGGGACTCGTCGTCAAGCACTGCGTCCCCGGCGCCGGTGGAGACGTACACGGAAACCTATACCCAGACCGTCGAGCCGGAAACGACGAAGCAGCCGGAGAGCAGCGCTCCTACCACTACGCAGCGGGGAAATTTTGGTCTTCGCGCGTTCGGTATGAATCGCGATGATATCGATGCCAAAGGTTGGGTTGGCAGTACCGCTCGCTGCTCGGGTGGGTATTACGCGCGTGTGTTGGCGGAGACTTCTTCGGGTAAGGCCGTGATTTGTGAGAACTCCAATAACCGCCAGCAGCGCCATTACATTGGTGACTTCGGTGAGATTTCGGATACCCCGGATGCGTACACAGTAGATAGTTTCTCCGGGAACCGTGCTGTCGCGAAAAATGGTGGCTACACGTATACCGTCACTCCGAATGCGGTAACCGTGACCCAGGACGGCGAAGAGATTTTCCGTGAGCCCGTCACGGACTACGGTGTTTTGAACGCTGGCTAATCAGCTCTAGTTCTTCCTAGGACACGCAAAAAGGACGCGGTAACTTCCATAACGGAAGTTTTTACCGCGTCCTTTTCGTGTCTGCCGTTCGCTTTACGACGGTCCCTGCGCCCTAAGCCACCTTCTCCTCGGTGACATTCTCCCACGGCTTCGGCAGGTGGCGAGGAACCACCTTGCCGACTGCGTTGCGTGGCAGTTCATCGAGGAACACGGTCTCGCGCGGAACGGCGAATCGGCTGAGGCGCTGCTTGACGTATGTGCGAATCTGCTCATTGGTCAGGGCGCGGCCCTCAGGGGAGTCGTCGCGGACAACCCAGGCGACCAGGGCCTGACCGAAGCGCTCATCCGGGACACCTGCGACTGCGCACTCGCGGATACCCTCGAGCTGGCTGAGTGCATCTTCGGTCTGGCGTGGGAAGACGTTCTCGCCACCGGAGACAATCATGTCGTCCTCGCGACCGGAGATGTAGAGCAAGCCGTTTTCCATGCGACCCAGGTCACCGGTACAGACCATGCCGTCAATGACCTGCTTGTCCGCGCCCGGGCGGGTGTAGCCCTCGTACAACATGTTGTTGCCGACGAAGATTCGACCGGTCTCGCCGTCGGCGACGCGGTTGCCGTCTTCGTCGAGAATCTGGACACGAGTGCCCAGCGGTGCGCGACCAGCTGTGGTTGGGTTTGCCTTGAGCTCATCCGGGTTAGCAATGGTTGCCCAGCTGACCTCCGTGGAACCGTACTGGTTGTAGAGAACCGGCCCGAAGCGCTCGAGGGTCTTGGTGACAATTCCCTCTGGAATAGCCGAACCGCAGGATGCGATGACCTTTAGCGATGTCGCGCCGATGTCGTAGTTGTCCGGGAGAATCTCAATCATGCGCTGCAGCATGGTCGGCACCAGGAAGATGGTGTGCGGAGAGTGCTGCTCGATAATGCGCAGGCTGTCGGCTGGATCGAACTTGCGGCGCATAATCATGGTGGAACGCAGTGCGATGCACAGCTGCGCAGTCGCGAATCCCCAGGTGTGGAACAGCGGAGCCGCAAGGTAAGCCGGGCGACGCTGACGCAGAGGAATTCGGCTCATGATGGAAGATGCCGGCATCCAGCTGCGCGGCTCCGGACGCTTGGCACCCTTTGGAGTGCCGGTGGTTCCGGAAGTCAGAATAATAACGCGGCCACGGCGCGGGCGGGTTGGCAGCTCGGCGGTCGGCCACTTTGCCGGCGGTGCTGTCTTCAGCATCTCCTGCATGGAGGTCCAGCCCTCGCGAACGCAGGAGGTGTCACCGTAGTTTTCAAACCACGACACGGCGACCGGGCACTCATCGAAGTCCTCCGGCAGCATGTGAGTGAATTCCTCATCAATGAACAGGAAGTCAATCTTCTGTTCACGAATTACGGCCAGAGTCTGCTCGGCGGAGGCGCCGGTATTGAGCAGCACCAGGTCGGTGCCGAGACGACCGTGGGCACACAGAGCCATAATGAAACCGCGGTGGTTGCGAGCCAGCACACCGATGCGGTCGCGCTGCTGAATATCGCCGTGACGGAGTGCTCGCGCCAGGGCAGTGGAGCGCTCGTGCAGCTCCTCGTAGGTCAGCGAGCCGCCATCATCAATAATCGCAGTGTGGTGCGGATCGCGGCCGGCTGCAATGCCGAGGAGACCAGCTGGCAGGAAGTCCCAGCGGTAGATGGAACTTAATGCCTTACCAGCCGCGCCGGGCCCCATCGAGCCGAGGACGCCAGCCTGAGTCACCGGTGCGAGTCCGAGAACGAGGTCCGAGGTAGCTCGCGAAGCTTTGCGCACCTTATTGAGAATCGAGGTCTGTGGATTAGATGTCATAGTCACTCATCTTCCGTGGTTCATGTCCTGTGGTCTTCGGAGAGGCCTAATCAGGCGAAACCTCATCGGTAGGACTGCCGATTTAGTTTCTTTTACAGTAAGAATAAGTGTCCTAGGTCACTTTTGCGTAGCTTTTTGCAAAATTTTTTTATCAGAAACGAATAGTTGTGAAGATATGTGGCGTGACCAGTGAAGATAGTCAAGTATCAGTTCTCTTTCGCAGCTCAATGGGTGCTGACCTTAGCCGGGGAGGGGTTCTGGTTTGGATCTGATTCTTTTGGGGAAAGCTCCTGAAACCTGTTCTTATCCAGTTGCGCTCTCGACTCGGTGGCGAAGGGCGAACCTATCCGATACGACTCCAGTCCAGACCACTATGGTGACGTCGACTGAGGAGCTGGACGATGATCGCGATGACATTGATGACACGGATGATGACCGTGACGATGGCATGGACGACGATGATCACGATGACTTTGATGACGACGATGACGATGACCGCGTGAACAATTAGTTTTCTAATCGGCACCGTAGATTTTGTGAATCATCGGCCCCCCACGTAACCCATGAACCCCCGCTCACTAGTGAGCGGGGGTTCATGGGCGTTTATGGCAGGGACGCTATTTATTGTCCTGCGGTGTCCTGTGCCATATTCTGCTTAGCGGCATGGCTGACATTGTCGGCGATATCTGTTGACAGTTGTTCGGCATCATCCCACGGGCCAGAATTGGATACCCACACATTGAGCTGTATATGCCCGGTTCGGATGGTTTCTAGGTATCCGTCCTGGTCGTTAATGGTAGATGCACGAGACTGGGCGTCTTCGTCTGCTCCACCAACAAGAATGAGAATTGTTCCATTGGAATCTTCAAAGTTGTAGCCACAGCCAATACCTAAGTCCTTCACGCTAGTCGGCACAGCGTGAGTCTCTTCCGGCATGTAGTCGCCAGCATCACAGACGTTAAGCCAGCTGAGCGCCATTTTGTAGTAATAGGAGGCTATGGAGGCCTGGTCGGAATTGGTGTTCTTGTCTTCCAATTCCGAGTTTGCTTCTTCCAGCTCATCAATCTTTGCTTGCAGCTCGCTTTCCCGCTCCTCTGCCTGCTGTTGAAACGAGTAAATCTCTTCACTCGCGCTTGCAAGTTCGGACTCAGCATTCTTACCGCCCATGGCAAACCCCGCCGCGCCGGCAACAATCACTCCGACTGCGCCGAGGATGAGCGGCAGCGTCAAAGGTTTACTCTTTCCGGACTTAGTGCCGGAAGCTCTCTCCGACACTTTCTCGGAAGTGCCCGACTGGTTGCTATTCCACGGATCGATGGGTTCGTGAGCGTTCATTTTTAACCGACTACCTTCACCTTCTGTGCGATTGTGATTGGTTCGAATCCTGGCTGCTGAGCTGTCACAGCAACGATGTATTCACCGGGTTCTGTAAATGTTGCGTAGGCCTTCTCCCCAAACCGGCGAACGATCTGGCAAGGAGTATGTTGTCCAGTCACACCTGCGCTGGCACTTGCAGTCGGTTTGCCCTCAGAATCGTAGACATCCACCTTGTTTTCACAGGTTTCCGTACCACCAGACTGGCTGAAATTCCACAGCAACCTCGCGTTTGCTTCGCCATCAACCAGGGGATAGGTCAACAGGCTATTGGCCCCCTCGAAGGGAAGCGTGATCCGAGCAGTGTCGAAGCCGCCCAATTCTTTCTGGTGAGCAGTTGCGTCAATCTTGACGTTTTGGCGCTTGGCACTGCCGGGCTCCATGCCGCCAATTTTGGTCAGCTCCATCGAGCTATTCAGCGTTACTGCACCGGAGTCGGCATCCGAGTCTGAAAGTTCGCTGTTGGGAGAATTCTTATCCTGCGAACTGTTGGCATATTCCTGCTCTGGCTCTTCCGACCCGGTCGAGCTCTCAATCGAGCTAGGAGTTTCGGATTGTGCATCAGAAGCAGGGGACGTTTCTGTAACTGTCACCACCGCGGGGGACTCCGGGACAGCGTTGTTAGTGGGCATACCTGAGCAGCCAACCAGAGTCAGGGTAGCAGCGGCGGCTGCCACAGCTAAAACGTGCTTTGAATGAAACTGGGATGTCATGGGCGTTAAAAACCTCCGAGTTAAGCGCCGAATAAGCGTTTTCTTCATCTGCTTGACGACGCTATAGCGGAGGCCTCAGAAGCGGTACGGGAGTTCTCCCGGTGACTTTCACTACCCGTGCAGGTTTAACTAAATCCTGTCGGGTTCAGCGAATTAATCGTTGGACAAAAGATTGAGGGAAAGAACCGTTTAATGAACCTCCAACAGCTGAAAGATGTGGCCAAAAGCTACTTCTCAAAAACCACAGATATTGTGAAGGGTGTTCCAGATCGTACTAAAGGTTGGCGCGGTGATTTGGAGGATCAAGGAATTATTCCAAACCGTGTTGGTGTAGATCAAGAAGGTCGTATCATTCCGCCATTTTTTGTTTGGTGGGCACCCTGGATGTTTCGAGTCGTACTCATTATCGCCGGATTCATAATTGGCGGAATTTTGGAATCCATCAATAGTGGGCCATATCCAGATACGGCGATGTTGATTCCATTCGCCATGGGGTTTGCGATGTGGTTCTTGCGAAATCAGACTAGTTGGATTCCCGGCCTCATTATCACGGTGCTGGCAGTCACCGCAGCATCGCTTATGTCTAAAAGCGTCCTTATTTCGCTCGAAGCATTAATCCTTTTCGCTCTCGTAGTCCTAGTGGAATACATCTACGCTCGCGCCGCATTCGACTACAACACTGCCGCGGCGTTTGAAGAGATGAAGCAGGCGCTTTCCACCTACGGCACTGCCTATGAGCTTGAAGAACGAGAGGACACCAACGTCAACGGAGAGACTCTGACAACTGTCTCCGCGCTTGATTCGGGACGCCCTGCTAGGGCAATGATTCGACTGTTGCCGGAGCATGTAGACCCCGGATGGCTTATCGCAGTAGATCCCGCCAGGCGGTTTATGACAGGCCTATCTCCAGAACAGCGTGTTCGCATCAGTGAGATTCAGGAGCAGATGTGAGTCTGAATCCCGCAGTTCGAGACAACCTAGCTGGAAATCTATTTTCACCAGGCGCAGTGCCAACGGGCGCCAAGTTAGCTCAGCTGATTGCTGACATTCCCATGGGCGGAGATGCCTCTTCCTCGGATTTTTGGGAAGCGCGTGTCCGTTTAATTCGAGACCTGTTGTTCTTCGGTAAGCAGTCCCAGCGCGCACTGGACATTATCGATGAGCTGCACACCGAAGATTTTGTCGACGCAGTGCGAAAGAAGTTCGGTGTTTCTTTTCGACTTGTTCTCAAACGAGTACAGCGTCCTCAGTACTTCTTCACTGATGTGCAGATGAAGGCAGTTAAAGAGGGGTTCTTGAAGCCGTATGCAAAGGGCAGCGGAAAAGCGATTACCGAGCACGGGCTTGAAGAGTTCTTTGATCGGATATTGGTTCCAACGTCTAACCGCATGGAGCTCCGTGAATACGTCGACGTTGAAGATAGCCAGGAAATTGAGACTGGTCCGACGAACAACGCGGAGAAACGAGTCTGGGCGGCCTTTGATGAGGCCAGTAGTGCAAATACCGACATTCGGTCGATTGCAGATGTCATTGCGAACGGTTTTCGTGAACAGTCCGAAGGCTTTATTGACGGCAAACCGATCGATAGCGACATGCTGAAGAGTGCAACTAAATCCATCGGTGCGAGTTTTCGTACCGGCTCGCCAGAGGCTGAAACCCGCACCGGTCTTATTCGAAGGTTGCAAGCAGTCGATGATCCAGCGGATTTAGTGACTCGACATACTTTCGGTCTGCTTAACGACGAATCGTCGCTGGACCCAACGAGACTTCGTAAAGAATTGCAAATTGCTGAGGGAGCCTACTGTTCTAGTTCCGATTCGACAATTGAGAATCGCGTCCTTCAAAACGTCAATCGAGACGATGTCTTGAAGGCTGATACCGGAAGGGGAAAATCGGATTTTAAGACGCCCCATGCCGGTGAAGGGGATGCGATTGCCAAGGAGTTATTACGATTTCTTTCTCCATTTGTTGTGCTCGGTTTAATAGTGCAGTTCATGCAGGAGGGTAATGGATTTATTGCTGTACCGGTTCTGGCTATTTTTGTCGGTATCTTGTGGGCGTTGGTAAAGAAGCGAGTGGCAAAACGATGGATTGCTGTTTTTGGAATCGTATATTTCATTGCCATGGGGGTTATAAATGATAATTTCTATGAATTAGGATGGGTTCTATTTTCTATATTTATCATTACATTTGTGTCGATTGCCTATCTATTCGCTAAGGGGAAGGAATATAAAAATGGGGTTCTTTAATAACAAAAAGGATGAAAATAAAAGGTCGGTTAAACATTCAGACGGTCGTGCTGATGAGTATCAGGAACGAGATCCTAAGTATCCGGAGGTTGACTTCGGTGGAGCGCATAATTTCGCCCCGCTGCCGAATTTTGATGAGTCCTTCGGCCCCCGGGGCACGGTCGACAATGGTGATACCACAGGTCAGGAGCCGGTCGAGTATTCCGGAGATCCAAAACTAGACACCGACGAAGCTGCATGGTCCAAGGTTGAGAACGTCGAATTTGACGGTGTTGAATTTGGTGGTGCCGAGTTTGGCCATGATGAAGACACCGCGGAAGGAGTTCCAGCCCAGCAGGATTTTCCTCCCGCGACAGTGGAAGAGCTCCCAGAAACGGATGCTGAAAGTACCGCAGGTGTTGCGGCCGGGAACGTCGTAAAGCAGTTGGATTTGATTCAAACACGGCTGGACACAATGAACGCAGTATTGCGCTCTCAAAGTGAAGAGTTGGAAGCGCTGACTGATCGTCGTTGGTACGCCCAGTTGATGCCGCTGGCGGAAAAGTTGGCGGCCATCCATGACGGGATTTGCGCTGACCTTTCGCGGCTCGAAGAAACTACCGAAACTGATGGCAGTGACCTGTATTCGACCCTGGATTTCCTGCAGGACTCGATCGCAGATGCGCTTCAGTCCATGGGAGTGGCAATTACAGAGGCGAAGGTGGGCGATGCCTTTGATTCTTCAATTCACCGTCGTACCAAATTCGCGGATTCGGATAACCCCGCGCTGCACCGCACGCTGGCGCCATCACGACGAATCTCGCACTACTACACCTTCACCAGTTCTACCAGTCCAATTGTGGTGGCCAAGGCGCCGGTCACGGTGTACCGGCACAGCGGCAACTAGGCCAAAACTCGAGTCTGAACAGAGCACAGCTCGAGTCCGGCCAGCACACAACTAGAGCGCTGACACGGCAAAAGAAGTCAAGAATCCAACAGATTTCAGAATAAGGAGAAAAATCATGGCTGAACGTATTTACGGCATCGATCTGGGCACATCCAATAGCGCAATTTCCTACGTGGACTCACTGGGTGTTCCTGTCATTCAAGAAAACCTCGACGGAGATCTGTCGACACCAAGTGTGGTGTGGTTTGAATCGAAGGCCAATACCGTTGTCGGAAAGCTGGCACGTGAAGAGAAGCTCTTCAGCCCCAATGACGTCATCGAGCTGGTGAAGCGGAGCATCGGCACCGATAAGAAATGGAATTTCAGCGGGAAGGCGTATACCCCGGAGGAGATTTCTTCATTGATTTTGCGCTCGTTGGTTCCAGACGAAGCAGCTGACGACGAGATTTCGGCAGTTATTACTGTGCCGGCATATTTTGGTGCGAAGGAGCGCGAGGCAACTCGCAACGCAGGGCAGATTGCTAATTTCAATGTGTTGGAGCTGGTAGCAGAACCGGTTGCTGCGGCCCTCTACTACGACTCCAAGCAGCCTCTAAAGGACAAGACCTTGCTGGTGTATGACCTCGGAGGCGGTACATTCGATGCCACGATTGTGCAGGGGATTGACAACACCTTCCGGGTTATTGCCACCGACGGTGATGCTCGACTGGGCGGTGCTGACTGGGATAAGGCGCTTGGTGAATTTATCCTGGATAAATTCATTGAGCAGACTGGTGACGAGGAGGCGGAAAACGATGAGACCTTCGTCGCTAAGTTGCATGAGCAGACGGTGAACTGTAAAGAGGCGCTGAGTAATGCGGAAAGCGCCACTGTGCGACTTGCCAGTGACTCTGGTTCCCGCGCCAAGATTGCCGTTACCCGCGAAGACTTGGAGCGTGTCACGGCGCCATTGCTCGAGCAGACGGAGATTCCTTTGACCCGTGTATTGGAGACGGCAAAGGAAAAGGAGCCGGGACTGACAATTGATGAGGTCATCCTGGTGGGTGGATCTTCGCGAATGACCGCCGTAACCAAACTGGTGGAGCGTCTGACGGGTAAGAAGCCACTGTTGGTTGAGCCTGATCTAGCCGTTGCTAAGGGTGCTGCCCTTGCTGCGATGATCAGCAAGCTCGGGGGAGTGGTTAATGCTGAGTCCAGCCCTGCTGTCCAACAGCAGTCAATTGCGCAGATCGCGGCTGAGACAGGGATTGACGCCGGGCAGCTAGCCGCGCTGTCGGAGAAGAAGGTGGCAAATGTATTGCCAAAGTCGATTGGCATTCGAGTTGTCGATCATCTGAACAACCCGTACATCGACTATCTGGTCAACCAGAATGACATGATTCCCCTGTCTGAGCCGGTGGTCCGGGAGTATTCGACCGTAGCTGATGGCCAAGAGGAAGTAGATTTGACGCTGTATCAGCAGGCCAGTGACGTTCCATCCGAAGATGTCGCTCTCAATGACATCATTAGTGGATCGGAATCTATGCTGACAGGTATCCCGCCGTTGCCCAAGGGTCAGCCAATTCAGGTTAAGTTCTTTGTAGCAGCAGACGGCATGATTACCGTGGAAGGCACTCACGTTCCATCGGGTCGCTCAATCGAATCCCACGTGCGCATTGGTGTGATGAATGAGGAAGAGATTTCGGCTGCTCGCACGACGATGATGAAGGTTTCTGTCAGCCAAGGAGATAACTGATGACCGACGATCGCACTCTAATCCCGGGCGTCGATGACATTGACAGCGGTGCAAATTCCGATACTGATGGTCGAAATCGGAAGATTCTGCTGTTCGTGCTCGCCATTCTGGTTGTCGTCATCCTGGCAATGGTGGTCTGGATCCTAAATTTCCGCTCTAACCAGCAGGATAACGCCGACGGGTTGTTTGAAACCACTGAAAGCACCGAAGTGGAAGTCTCGCCGTCCTACTATGTGGGCGATGATCAGGAACCAACCTCGACTACAATCGCACCGCCTGCCGACGATCGGTTCGTAGACCCAGAGGTCTTAGCGTCGACCGTTGATCCGACGTGCCCGATGCTGCAGAGTGCCTGGTCAAACCAGGGCTCCGATATGGACTGTGAAGCATATTACGAGGTAGTGCGGGCGCTCAGTAAACAGCGGCAAGAGCAAGGAACACTGCCAAAGCAGACGACAATCGAGATTGAGTATGACGGTCAGCCACTGACGATGGAATGCCAAGAAGTTTCGCCTAATTATGATTGCCGCTCTGAGTCTGGGATTCAGATTATGGTGGGTAATCTCGATGGGTCTGGGCAACGGAACCGATGACTAATCTTCCCCAGGTAGGCGATATTTTTGAGGGCTACGAGGTTGAAGCTCTCATCGGTGCCGGCAATATGGGGACTGTTTTTCGAGTACGAAATCCCAAGCTGGGCCGAAACGAAGCACTGAAAATCGTCCCACTGCCGGAAGAGGCCAGTGCTTCTAAGCGAATGGAGGCACTGTTCCAGAACGAGGTTTCTATCGCAGCCACTGTTCACGTTCCCAACGTTGTGACCGTGTTCGATGGCGGGCGAGCCGGGAACCTGCTTTGGTTCACCATGACTCTTATTAGCGGTAATTCGTTGGGCGCTGAACTGGCCGAATATCCGCCGCGCACTTTCGATAAGAGCGAGGTCATGTCGATTGGTGTGGAGATTGCTACCGCGCTAGATCGGCTAGCAAAGCACGAACCAGCGGTGATTCATGGTGATGTAAAACCATCAAATATCGTCGTAGAGCGAGATTCGTCGGGGCTTGTGTTAAGCGCGACGCTTGTGGATTTCGGTGTATCAACCGCCACTGAAATCGACAGTGTTGGCGTGACCAATCGTGTTGCCGGCTCATTGCCCTACATGGCGCCAGAGATCTTCACTAAGGGTTGCATTAGTGCAGCTAGTGACGAGTATGCGTTTGCGTGCACGATATTCGAGCTGTTGCAGGGATATAAGGCATTTCCAGCTACTGACGCGGCCAGTGCGCGGCAATTGCACTGCGGTAAGCGACCGGTTACCAACCTCGGTGCGGTAGTTGATTCGGTCTTCGCCAAGGCGTTGGCGGTTGACGCCGATGAACGCTACGAATCCTGCAATGCGTTTATTAGCGATCTCATTGCTGCGCTAAATGGTGGTGCCGTCGAGGTTCGCAATCCGAAGAACCGGAAGAAAGCCCTTGCAGCGTTCTCCGTAGTGGCATGTCTAGGCCTTATTGGTGGTGGCATTGTTGTTGCCGAACGTAGCGGCATTGGAGATGGCGGTCTCTTTAGTGCCAAGCACTTGGCACAGCCAGTAGCTATCGGAGGTTCTGCGGAACCGATGCGACTTCGCGCTCCCGATTTGGCGAAGGGGCCTCGGATTCCGGTGGGTGACCGATGGACCCTTACGTCGTTAAGCGACGTCCCCATCGGTGAGAAGAGCTGGCAGGGGATTCAGCGGATGGGAACATTCAACGGTGCTGCATATCACGCGACGCAGTTTGCTTCGGCAGATGAATTCTTGCTGCCATTTCGCCACGGTATTGATGAGAAGAAGCCGATTGCAGAGGCTGAAAATGACAAATGGCGGGGTGAAATTCTGGATGCCGTGAGCAAGAACCGGTCAGTGGCTGAACCAGCTGGCTCTGAAGTGGTGAAACTGCGAATGGAGCCCGATGGTCGCCGGCTGGATGTCCTACAAACGTCAGGCTCATTTCAAGCTGTGAACAGCGAAGGTTCCGAGGCAACACGGCCGATTAATTACTGCTTGGTTCAGCCGGCGGAAAGTTCTGCGCCATCCAGTCCCGAAGTGCTTCGTCCGGTATTTGTCGTTTTGAGTGAAGGCGATCCTTGTCCTGCTGCCTATGACACGGTGGCGGCGTGGGCAATGCAAACCACGACGAATTAAGCGATAACGCCGAGAATATTTGTTATATTTCGGATAACTATCATGAATGCCAGTCACTTCAGCCGTCGTTGGGCGATTCCCCCAGGAGCGTTGGGTAGGGTTCCTGATTCGCGGTTGGTGGCTGGTGGTGCGAGAGAAAGGCCTGGTCAACGTGACATCGCTCCCAACACTTGTGGTTGATAATTTGTGTGGGGATGCGATTGTTGCCAATCCGAGTGAGGGATTGACCATCGGGCGTGACGCCGACCTCAAAGTGGGCGAAGATAACCGCTACATGCACCGCATAGCAATGTATGTGTATGCGGAATCCGGAATGTGGTTTCTGCTCAATAACTGCGAGCACGTGACTGCAATGGTGCACATTCCGGAGGTGTCGCGGTCATTCCGGCTGGCTCCGCAACAGCGTTTTGATTTGAGCTACCCGGAGTATTTCATCCGCTTTTCCGTCAAGGATGACCAGTACGAAATTCAGATTAAACAGGATATTGAGCACGCCGATGCGAAGGTCGTGCTGCCAACTGACGGGACTGAAACCATCTCGGTTGGGGAGCTGCCGGAGCGCCAGCGTGCTCTGATCGCTGCATATGCGGAGGATTATCTGCGCGGCCGAATCGACACCATTATGGTTTCATGCACCGATGCCGAGGCCGGCCGAAAGCTGGGAGGCAAGACCGCAAAGGCAGTCGAGCATTACCGCACCGCACTTTTTGAATCCGCTTTGAGCAAGGGGCTGGTCTCAAGCAAGGAGTGGCAACGGGTTAATCAAAAGAGCCGTCTGCAGCTGGTAGTTGTCGCTGCAATCGAAGCACGATTGGTCACTGCAGACGACTTGAAACTGCTCGCTTAACGACGGTACTTGCGATAAGTCAATCCTTTAATTGGCGTGTTCACAGTAGTGGTTCGGCCGCCACGGGCATTCTTCGTCCACCGAACGGGCCCCATGCGATAGGAATATCCGAGGCCAGAACGCGATAGCGTAACCCGGGAGTTGCGGGTGGGGCGGAAGGTCTTTCGGAAGCTGAATAGTTTGAAAGCCATTGATATAAATCCATTCTCGGTGCGTCACAGACTGCCATGCGCTCTGACCGTGCTGCTTTGGACAGCATCGCTCTCTGACTGCATTGTGCCGGTGACATAAGCGGATAAATCGTGGTGCGTTTGATGGCACCACTGTCCAGATTTGGGCAGTCCAGCATGGTTTAGCTAGGGGAGAACTCCCCGGGGAGAACTCCCGTTTCTTTTGTGTCCGAGAGTTTTTAATCTGAGATCATGTTCACCAAGAAGATTTCCGCTGTAGCCGCCGCAATCACTGCCGCCACTGCGCTTGCTGTTGTCAATCCGTCCGTCGCCGATGCAGCTACGAACTACCCCAAGATCAACCGTGACTATGTCAGCTATTCCACAGACGGAGAAACCGTAGTCTGTGGTGGGTCGGTAAATCAGGACATGTTCCGCTGCCAGACCACAGCTAAGTGGGGTAACAAGAAGAACGCCCACAATCTGGTCACCTTTGATCTCGAGGATGCATCTGGAAGTTGGGAAGCCGGAATGAGCGGTGGAAATTGGGATGCCTCGCGCCCGCCATTCCGACTGAAGGAAGGGAAGAAGTACAGCTTCCACGGGATCGTGGTCCTGAATAAGAATGGCACCCTGTACTTCAGTTCTCCGTACCACGAGGTGCGCGGTGAAGTGACTCCGTATGAGTGGGAGATTATGGAGACTGACTGATATCCCGTGCAAATACTCCTTCTTGTCTGGCGTTTGGCTTAACGCGCAGGAGTAATTCATTCCAACATTCGTTTCCTCCCGGTGGCATTGCCGCCGGGAGCTTTTGCTGCCGTACGAGCAGTGATACCTCTCTCGACCAGGCTGTTCGCTACTGGCGTACGGCTATAGGGATTAATCTGTGTCGCGTCGCGTTTAAGCTAGGTGAAACAACCTTTATTGAATTACGGCAAAAATAGACACTTGAAAGGGCAGTGATGTTCGAGAGGTTTACGGACCGAGCACGTCGCGTTGTCGTCCTGGCACAGGATGAGGCACGCGAGCTCAATCACAATTACATCGGCACGGAGCACATCCTGCTCGGCCTGATTAGTGAAGGCGACGGTGTAGCTGCCAAGGCGCTGGAGTCCATGGGTATTTCCCTGGATGCTGTGCGCTCTGAGGTAGTCGACATTATTGGTCGTGGCTCCCAGCCGCCGAGCGGTCACGTGCCGTTTACCCCGCGTGCAAAGAAGGTGCTGGAGTACTCTCTGCGCGAGGCTCTGCAGCTGGGTCACAAGTACATCGGTACTGAGCACCTGCTGCTCGGCCTGATTCGTGAGGGCGAAGGTGTTGCTGCTCAGGTCCTGGTTAAGCTCGGCGCTGACCTGCCGCGCGTACGTCAGCAGGTTATTCAGCTGCTCAGCGGTTTCCAGGGCGATGAGTCCGATGGTTCTCCGGAGCAGCGTCCGGTCGGTGCTACTTCCGGCGCTCGTGTGCAGGAGGGTAACCACCAGTCGGGTTCGCTGGTGCTTGATCAGTTCGGTCGTAACCTGACCGTTGCTGCACGTGAGGGCAAGCTGGATCCGGTTATTGGCCGCGAGAAAGAAATCGAGCGCATTATGCAGGTTCTTTCTCGTCGCACCAAGAACAACCCTGTGCTGATTGGTGAGCCTGGTGTTGGTAAGACCGCCGTCGTGGAGGGGCTTGCACTGGACATTGTCAACGGTCGTGTGCCGGAGACGCTGAAGGATAAGCAGCTTTACTCTCTCGACCTGGGCTCGCTGGTTGCGGGTTCCCGTTACCGCGGTGACTTCGAGGAGCGTCTGAAGAAGGTGCTCAAGGAGATTAACCAGCGCGGTGACATCATCCTGTTTATTGACGAGATTCACACGCTGGTTGGTGCCGGTGCCGCCGAGGGCGCAATTGATGCAGCCTCGATTCTGAAGCCGAAGCTGGCTCGCGGTGAGCTGCAGACCATCGGTGCTACCACTTTGGATGAGTACCGTAAGCACATTGAGAAGGACGCCGCTCTTGAGCGTCGTTTCCAGCCGGTGAACGTGCCGGAGCCGAGTGTGGATCTCACTATCGAGATTCTGCGCGGTGTCCGCGATAAGTACGAGGCTCACCACCGCGTATCCATCTCGGACAAGGCTCTGGTTGCCGCAGCTACGCTCTCCGACCGCTACATCAACGACCGCTTCCTGCCGGATAAGGCCGTTGACCTGATCGATGAGGCCGGTGCTCGCATGCGCATCAAGCGCATGACTGCCCCGGCTGACCTGCAGGAGATTGACTCCAAGATCGCCGATGTGCGCCGCCAGAAGGAAGCCGCCATCGACGAGCAGGACTTTGAGAAGGCAGCTGGTCTGCGCGACAAGGAGCGCAAGCTGGGCGAAGAGCGCCGCGAGCGCGAGAAGAAGTGGCGTGCGGGCGAGTCCGACACCATCGCTGAGATTGGTGAGGAGCAGATTGCGGAGGTCCTGGCTTCCTGGACTGGCATTCCGGTGTTCAAGCTCACCGAGGAAGAGTCCTCGCGTCTGCTGCGCATGGAGGATGAGCTGCACAAGCGCATTATCGGTCAGGAAGAGGCCGTCAGTGCTGTCTCCCGCGCTATTCGTCGTACCCGCGCTGGTCTGAAGGACCCGAAGCGTCCGTCCGGTTCGTTTATCTTCGCCGGCCCGTCTGGTGTTGGTAAGACCGAGCTGTCGAAGGCCCTGGCCGAGTTCCTCTTTGGTGAGGAAGACGCACTCATTCAGATTGATATGGGTGAGTTCCACGACCGCTTCACCGCTTCGCGCCTCTTCGGTGCTCCTCCCGGATATGTCGGCTACGAAGAGGGCGGCCAGCTCACCGAGAAGGTGCGCCGCAAGCCGTTCTCCGTCGTGCTTTTCGACGAGATTGAGAAGGCCCACAAGGAGATTTACAACACCTTGCTGCAGGTCCTGGAAGACGGTCGTCTGACTGACTCGCAGGGTCGAGTGGTGGACTTCAAGAACACGGTTCTGATCTTCACCTCGAACCTGGGTACCAGCGACATTTCCAAGGCTGTTGGTATGGGCTTCTCGGGGGTCGGCGAGGCCGATGAAGATGGCAAGTACGAGCGGATGAAGGACAAGGTCCACGACGAGCTGAAGAAGCACTTCCGTCCGGAGTTCCTGAACCGTATCGACGAGATTGTGGTCTTCAAGCAGCTGAGCCAGGCTGAGATTGTCCAGATGGTCGACCTTATGCTGGCCCGCGTCAGCGACCAGCTCGACGAGAAGCGCATCACCATGGAGATTTCCGACCGCGCCAAGAACCTGCTGGCCAAGCGTGGCTTTGATCCAGTGCTCGGTGCCCGTCCGCTGCGTCGCACGATCCAGCGCGAGATTGAGGATCAGCTCTCCGAGAAGATTCTCTACGGTGAGGTCGGTCTCGGCGAGACCGTCTTCATCGATGTCGAAGGCTGGGATGGCGAGTCCAAGGACGTCGACAAGGCGAAGTTCACCTTCACCAACAAGGGCAAGGCCGGGAACGTTGATGCCGACGGCGGTGCTCTGGGGGAGTCTGAGGAAGACAAGGACGTTCTCGGCAGCGCTGATGGCACCCTGAGTGTTGAAGCCGACGACATCGAAGGTGCTGCCGACCAGGCCGCTGCCGAGGTCGAATCCGATAACTCCGAGGGAGAGAACTAAATGGGGCTCCAATTTCGCAAGAAGCAGAACCTGGACAAGGACACGTGGCTGAACTACTCGGGTTCGGGAGTCTCTGGTTCTAAGCGTATCGGTCCGGTGACCATTAACAGCCGCGGCGGTTACACCGTCCGACTGGGCAAGGGCCTGACCTTCCGCGGTCGTTGGAAGAAGAAGTAGTTAGTGGCTGATGGCTGTCGGTGAGCATTTCACCGTCAGTACAGCTAGTGCGCTAGCACACTAGTACCCCATTTTCTGATTCACCCACGCAAGCATCTCGTCGTGGGTGAGCACGTAGGCAAGGCCGTGCGTCCCATCACCGAGGTCAGTGTCGACCTCCACGTAGGTGATGTCGGCGCCGGCCTTTTGCCATTTCTGCACAAGTTTGCGTGCCGACGTCACGGGTAACACATCATCCAACGCGTTATGGGTAACGAATACGGGCATACTGGGAGTCTTTGTCCCCAGAGCTTGTTCTTCCACGTGGCGCCGAACGACGGGGGAGAGCTCCGGCGAGCGCAGATTCTCCGCTATCCCCAAGTCGTTGGCCGTAAATGCCTTGGTGTCATTGCGAGGCCAACGTTCGACAGTGGCGCCAATGCATTCATCGGCCGTGAGCTTCAGGAAATCCTGCCCCAGCGGGCTCAGCATGCGCTCGATTGGTTCTTTTGCCTCTGGGTACTCTGCAATCAAGCCGTTCATGAAGTAACCGACGAGCCCCGCCAGCGCCGAGCCGCGAATATGCAGTGCAGTGTCGGTGAGATCGGCCGGAATAGCCCCGGCGTAAACAGCGCGGATGTTCAGCTCCGAGGCATACTCATCGGCGAGCTCGGCCGCTGCAGCGGTGGCGCCTCCGCCCTGTGAGTAGCCGAACAGCGCAATGGGAGTGTCTGTAGGCAGTTGTAAAGTTTCAATAGCCGCTCGCGCCATATCGAGCGTGTTATTCCCGGCAACCTCACGGTTGAGATACGGATGTACCCCAGGCGTGCCGAGCCCCTGGTAATCCACGATGGCAACATTCCATCCCTGTGCCAGCAACTGAGGTGCCGGAGGCGTCGGAGGCGCTTCGTAGCGCAGGGCAACCGAACTGGCACAGTTATCAGCCATACCGAGAGTTCCAGGTGCAATTACTGCCAGTGGGCGCGGGGATTTCTCCGACCAGCGGGTATAGGGCTGCAAAATCGTGCCGGACACGGCTGTCTGGCGGTGGTCGCGTGCGCCTGTGGAGGAAAACACGACCCGCTGTGCGCGTGCGGGCGCATTGACCGGAAATGGCGTCTTCGTAATTACCTGACCTGGAGGCAATCGCTTCACCGTAGAAGAGTCAGAATCCGAGGAACCGAAGCCAGTTGCTCCTAGACCATCCACCGCCGAGCAACCACCGAGCGTTCCCACGCTAGAGCTCAGAAGAGCAACTCCAAGTACCATGCTCAGCGCGATTCTGCGTTTACTAGCCCCAAAGAGACAGCGCTGGCGCTGAGGTCGATGGGGCGTGGCATTCATGTTCCCAATTCTAGGCAACGCACTTGTTCGAATCTGGTCTTTACCGGAGCATTGTCTGGGTTCTAACGGGGCAACTGGAAGCGGCCATCGGAGGTTTGCTCCGCAAGTCCGTCGTCAAGCAGGGAAAACAATGCGCGGGAACGCTGATGCGTATCATCCCAGACCGCATCCAGAGCGGTCTGTTCGACGGGGGAGTCGGCGGCGCGGAGCACGTCGAGAAGCAAGCCCCGGACTTGACGGTCGGTGCCTTCGAACTTCTGCACGCGCCGTTTCGCAGCGGCGATTTCGTGGTCTTCGGGTTCGGGGCGACCGGCGGCAATCCAGGCGCAACTGGTGGCGATGGGGCAGGCCTCGCACTCGGGTGTCGTTCGACAGACAGTAGCGCCGAGTTCCATGAGTGCGACAGAGGTCTCGGCCGCAGTCGTGGGGTCGAGTGGTAGGAACTCTTTGACGAGCGTCATGTCTGTGCGTTTGGCGATGCCGGGTAGGTACGTGCCCTGGCGGTGTCGCCGGAGTACGCGGCGCACGTTGATGTCCACCACCGGCGTGCGCGCGCCAAAAGCAAACGCCGCTACTGCCCGAGCTGTGTAGTCTCCTACCCCCGGAAGGGCTAACAGTGTGTTCACGTCGCTTGGTACTTCGCCGTCGTGCTTTTCGACGATCTTTTCTGCGCATTCACGCAGCCGGAGTGCACGTCGGGGGTAGCCGAGTTTTCCCCACATACGTAGGACTTCATCCTTGGGCGCGACTGCCAAATCGGCTGGGGTGGGCCATTTTTCCAGCCAGGCGCGCCAGGAGGGGATGACGCGGGCGACGGGAGTCTGTTGACTCATCACTTCGCTGACGAGCACAGCCCATGGTGAAGTGCCTTCTTCGCGCCAGGGAAGTGGCCGCATGTTGGTGCGATACCAATCACGTAAGGCGGCATCGACGTGTTCGTCGAAGTCGTCGGATTGGTTAATTGCAGAGGTCAATCTACCTTCTCGCTTTCCCATAAACAGCAGAGTCGTTGCACAATATAGCTATGAGCAATTCTGAGAGGACTCCTGAGAGTGTATGGCAATCGATGGTGCGCGGAAACCTCCGCTTCTGCGAGAGCAAGACTGCGCATCCTCGCCAGGACTTGGTTCGTCGTAAGCAGCTGACGCAGGGGCAGAAGCCGAAGGCCGTTGTGCTGGCTTGCTCGGATTCCCGCGCTCCGGTGGAGATTATTTTCGATCAGGGCTTGGGCGATGTATTTGTGATCCGTACTGCCGGTGAGATTACTGACCTGTCGGTGCTGGCTTCGCTGGAATTCGCAGTTGATGGTCTTGGAGTTCCGCTGGTGATTGTTCTCGGTCACGAGTCCTGCGGCGCTGTGGCTGCGGCGAAGAATGCACTGGATGGTGGCGAACTGCCGGGTGGTTTCCAGCGTGTGCTGATTGAGAAAGTCACCCCGTCGCTGCTGGCGGCTCGCAAGGATGGCGAGACTGAGATCGACGAATTTGAGCGTCGCCACGTGCGCGAGATTGTTAATCACATTATTGATCGCTCTCCGGAGATTTCGTCGCGCTTGGTGACCGGCGAGGTAGGCGTTGTCGGTATGCGGTACCGCTTGGAGGACGGACGCGCTGAGACCGTCGTTACCCATGGAGTCAGCGAGAACCCGCTAACCTAAATGTGTGACCAATAAGCTGCCTCCAGAAATCTACCGGCGTCGGCGTATCGCCGCGGCGGTGTTGCTCGTTATCATCCTCGTTCTCCTGGGCTGGGGTATTTCCGCACTGGTAAACCGGGACAGCGAGGATTCTGAACCGGTGAATGTCACCAGGGATGACGGGAAAGAGGTGACTCCTCCGGAACAGCCCAAGGAACCTTACGCGCTTAAGTCTGACAAGGACTCGGAGAACGACAAGTCTGACAAGTCTGACAAGGACGCCAAGAAGGGCGACAAGGAAGGCGAAGACTCCGCGAAGGATAACGCTCAGGCGGCGCTTGCGAGCAAAAAGGACTGTACCCTTGCAGATCTGCAGGTGACGGCCACCTCGGATCAGCCGAACTACGGCGATGAGCAGCCGACTCTGGCGATTACCGTCCACAATCCCACCGGCGGTGAATGCCGCGTGAACCTCGATGAGCAGCAGTTGCGCTTCGAGGTGTACGACCTGGCAACGTATGAGCGAGTCTGGTCGGATGTGGACTGCAATGACTCCGAAGGCCACGGTGAACTGGTATTGGCACCGGGCGAGGAAGTCAACTATGCCGCCACCTGGTCGCGTCTGACCTCGGCGCCGAACAAGTGCTCCGAAGAAGACCGGGTCCCAGTTCCCTCCGGGTCGTACATCTTCTACGGCGTGATTGGTGACAACAACTCTGACGCCTACACGTTCAACATGCGCTAGCGCTTAGCTCCTAACCCAAGCTCAATGGCCTCGGCAACGGTGCCTGCTTCCAGCAGTTGCATCCCTGCCGGGCCTTTTGCGCCTCTGGGCACAATTGCCGTGTCGAAGCCCATTCGATGAGCTTCCTTAAGCCGCCACTCCAAATCGGTCACTCGCCGCACTTCGCCGGCCAACCCCAGTTCGCCGAGTGCAATGGTTTTGTCCTGGAAGGTCCGCTTAGTCATGGATGAGGCCAGTGCCAGCGCAATCGCCAGGTCCGCGGCAGGCTCCGACAGCGTCATTCCGCCGACGGTGGACACGTACATCTCCATGCGGGCTAATTGCTTGAAGTTACCGTGTTCAGTCAGCACGGCCGCGACCATCGGCACGCGCCTCGGGTCGAGACCAGAGACATTGCGTCGTGGATTATGTGCCTCAGTGTTGATTACCAGGCCCTGCACCTCCGCCAGCAGCGGTCTGCGGCCATCCATGGCCACGGTAATTGCAGTTCCCGAGGTCGGCGTTCGGTGATGCAAAAACAGCCCCGAGGGATCCTCAACTTCCGCAATACCGCCCGCGGTCTGCTCGAAGCAGCCCACCTCATCGGTGCTGCCGAAGCGGTTTTTCAGACCCCGCAAGAAGCGTAGCCCCGAGTGTCTATCGCCTTCGAAGTTGAGCACCACATCAACCAGGTGCTCCATCGTGCGCGGGCCGGCCACATTGCCGTCCTTGGTCACGTGCCCTACTAAGAAAATCGCAGTCCCGGTCTCCTTTGCCAACGCCGCCAGGGCAGAGGTTACGGCGCGGGCCTGAGCAACGCCACCGCGAGCACCTTCGACGTCGGCACGCATCGTCTGCACGGAGTCCACAATGAGCAGACCGGGGGAGAGCTCTAGCGTCAGATCGATGACGTCCTCGATATTCGACACCGCCGACAGGTACAGCGAGTCCGACAGCGCGCCAGTGCGTTCGGCACGCAGCCGCACCTGACCGACCGACTCCTCACCTGTGACGTAAAGTGTCGGCCCCAAATCGCCTTCCGCGCAGCGATAGGCCACTTCCAGCAGCAACGTCGACTTACCAACCCCCGGCTCGCCGGCCAAGAGCACCAACGAACCCGGCACAATACCCGAACCGAGCACCCGATCCAGCTCACCGATGCCCGTGCGCACCGCGTGCGCAGCCTTGGCGGAAATCCCGGTAATGGCCGTCAGCTCAGAAGAAGAAGTGGGGATTCGATCTGTTGCGGATGTCTCGGCGAGGAAACGTTCCTCCGCCTCGTCGTCAAGCGCGCGCTGTGCTAAACGCTGGCTCTCAGCCGCGACGGAAGTGGAAGATGCTTTACGACGACCGCCCCGCGTGCCGGGCTCCGTTGCGGCAGCACTCCGGCGACGTTGCTTGGCTGCCCGGGCGGCGATTTTGTCCTCAAGGGTGGAGCCGGACTTCCCGCTGCTGGAGCGGATAGTGACCTTCTCCAGCGTGCCCCACTCTTTGCAGTTGGGACATTGGCCGACCCATTTTGACACCTGCCAACCGCATGCCGAGCATTCGTAGGCTTCGTCTTTGGTCTTGGCCACGGTGCAACCACCTTTGCTTCAAACGAGGGGGCGACAGACCCGACAACGTTTGGTGCGGGATGTGCGGGAAATGTCGCTAAAAATTGCCCCAGATACGCGAGAACGGGCCAGGGCAGAGTCAATGACATGTGTCAAGGACTGACTGTACCGCCGTGGCCCGTATCAAGCGACCAATCGCCCATGCCCGCTCGATGAAGCTCCTCGCGTTATTTGCGGGACAGGACTGCGCTGTACCAGCGCTGATAGTGCGCTGCGCACGAACAGCGCAGGGAACGCGCTGTACTGCGCTTACTTGGTTTCAATCATGCCGTCAGCACCGCGGTTCGGTGCGCCAGCTTCCAGAATGTCAGCGGAGACGGTGATGTCCAGGTCGTAGGTGTTGGTGTTGCCCTGCGGGTCAGTGAACTCGAAGGTGGCCTCGCGGTTCTGGCCAGCAGCGCTGCTCTTGTCGCCAACCAGGGTGGCCGGGTCCAGCTCATTGGTGTAGTACGCGATGCAGCCGGTGTTGTCCTTAGCGGTCTTAGCCAGCGGATCGATGACGGACTTCGGGCCGGCAACAATCTGGCACTCGCGCGGCAAGGAGTTCTCGCCCTTGGCAGCCTTAGCGAAGGAAGGAGTCTCAGCGACCTTCTTCAGCTCAACCTCGCCGATACCTTCAACGGTGACGGACTTCAGCGTGTAGACCGACTCGGTAGCGCGCTGCTGGTTGCTGGCGGAGAACTTCAGACCAGCGGTACCAGCCTCCGGGTCAACCAGGATGTGAGCGTCGCGGATGTTGACGAAGCCAAGAGCCGAGTTGGTGTTCTCAGCACCCTTGCCGGCAGCATCTTCGCCGCCGTTCATCGCACCGTCGACAGCCGGGTGCTGATTTGCGGTCTGCGAAATCTGACCGGCGCCACAGGCAGCAAGTGCAACTGCAGATGCTGCGGAGACGGTGATGAGAGCGCTGCGGCGAAGTACGGACTTGAAGGCCATGACTAGATTTCCTCCAGTAGCTTGAGGATGGGCGATAGGATTTTCAGTATTTAAAGAACACCTTAGTGTCTTCCTAAGATGTTCTCATACTACCCGTAAAATCATGGGGGGACATGATAGGGTGGAAGGCCGTTGGAAAGGGCGTGTGCATTACATGGAATTCAGCATTGGCGATACCGTAGTTTATCCGCACCACGGAGCTGCGAAAATCGAAAACATCATTGAACGAGAGCTTAACGGTGAGACCGTTCAGTACCTTGTACTGCAGATTCTGCAGAGTGATCTGAATATCCAGGTGCCCGCCAAGAATGCCGAGCTGGTCGGTGTCCGCGATGTTGTTGGTGAAGAGGGACTGCTGAAGGTCTTCTCCGTGCTACGTGAGACCGACGTGGAAGAGGCCGGCAACTGGTCTCGTCGCTACAAGGCCAACCAGGAGCGCCTGGGTTCGGGCGACATTAACAAGGTCGCTGAGGTGGTTCGTGACCTGTGGCGCCGCGATCAGGACCGCGGTCTGTCCGCCGGCGAAAAGCGTATGTTGAGCAAGGCTCGCCAGGTTCTCGTCGGTGAGCTCGCGCTTGCCGACGGCGTTGATGAGGCCAAGGTCGAGGAAGTTTTTGCCCGCGTCGATGCCACTATCGAGCGTCACCGCGCGCTGGCACAGGAAGGTGCCGCTGGTGAGAAGAAGGATGAAGCCGACGATAAGCCGGTGGACCTGGACGCAGACGCATAAGTCGAGCCCCCTTATCGGTTTTCCACCCAGTAGGGATTTTCTGCACTTTTCCGGATAACGGCTAGCGCACACACATTGCCCGTGTGCGCTAGCCGTTTTCTCTTTTTCACCCGTATCTATTTCCCCGCTATGCTCGGGGCTGTGACATTTCAAATCTTCGATACCGCAACCCGCCAACTGAAGGATTTTGAGCCTCTCCGCGAGGGGCATGCCTCCATTTACCTGTGCGGTGCGACTCCGCAGGCTCAGCCGCACATTGGCCATGTTCGCTCTGGCGTGGCCTTTGATATCTTGCGCCGTTGGCTGATCGCCAAGGGGTATGACGTCGCGTTTGTGCGTAACGTCACCGATATCGATGACAAGATCTTGAATAAGGCCGCCGAGCACGGCCGCCCTTGGTGGGAGTGGGTCTCCCGCTTTGAGCGCGAATTTACCTGGGCCTACAACCAGCTCGGTGTTCTTCCGCCGAGCGTTGAGCCGCGTGCCACCGGACATGTCACTCAGATGGTGGAGTACATGCAGCGTCTGATGGATAACGGCTTCGCCTACGCCGTCGACGGCAGCGTCTATTTCGACGTGGATGCCTGGTCCAAGGCTGAAGGCAGCGACTACGGCAGCCTGTCCGGCAACCGCGTCGACGAGATGGAGCAGGGCGAGACCAATACTCCGGGCAAGCGCGGTGCGCACGATTTCGCACTGTGGAAGGCGGCTAAGCCGGGCGAGCCCTCGTGGCCGACGCCGTGGGGCAATGGCCGGCCGGGCTGGCACCTGGAGTGCTCCGCCATGGCCACCTACTACTTGGGCTCGGAGTTTGACATCCACTGTGGCGGCCTCGACCTGCAGTTCCCGCATCATGAAAACGAGATTGCGCAGTCGCACGCAGCCGGCGACGGCTTTGCTCGCTACTGGATGCACAATCACTGGGTCACCATGTCCGGTGAAAAGATGTCGAAGTCGCTCGGCAACGTTTTGTCTGTGCCGCACATTTTGACCATGGTTCGTCCGGTTGAGCTGCGTTACTACCTCGGCAGTGCGCACTACCGCTCCGTGCTGGAGTACTCCGAGGAGGCTCTGCAGGAAGCGGCAGCGGGCTACCGTCGTATCGAGGCGTTTATGCACCGTGCCGTCGATAAGCTCGGCGATATCGAAATCGGTGAGTGGACGCCGGCGTTCGAAGCAGCGCTCGACGACGACCTCGCTGTCCCGCGCGCGCTCGCAGAAATCCACAACGCTGTTCGTGGAGGCAATCAGGCGCTTGCCGACGGCGACGAGACCAAGGCCAAGGAGATTGCCGGTGCTGTCCGCGCTATGGCCGCAGTCCTTGGATTCGATCCGCTGAATGAGCAGTGGGCAACCTCCGATTCCGGTTCTGATGCAGCAATGCATGCGCTCGGTGTGCTGGTTGAGCACCAGTTGGAGGAACGCACCCGGGCTCGTGCAGAGAAGGACTGGGCTACGGCTGATGCTGTGCGCGACCGCCTGAAGGAAGCGGGTATCGAGGTAACTGATACCGCGGATGGTCCAGCATGGTCTGTCGCTGACTAGGGCTGAAAAGCTGGCTTTAGGCTAAAGAAAACTATTAACAACAGGAAGCAGGTAGCTATGGCAGGCAACGGTCGTCGTGGTGCAGTGCGCAAGGCAAGCAAGAAGAACGTTGGCGGCTCCGGTGGCCAAAAGCGTGGCTTGCGTGGCAAGGGGCCGACCCCGAAAGCAGAGGACCGCGTTTATCACGCAGCTCATAAGCGGGCGAAAGAGAAGCGCCGCCGTGACTCGGGGCGTCATGAGCGCAAGGGGGATGGCACCGAGCTGGTAGTTGGCCGTAACCCGGTCGTGGAGTGCCTGCATGCAAAGGTGCCAGCGGTCGCGCTGATTGTGGCGCTGGGTACCGACAATGACGAGCGCCTGCAGGAGTCAGTGCGTATTGCTAACTCCCGTGGTATCCCGATTCGCGAGGTACCCCGCCACGAGTTGGACACCATGACCGGCAACACCATGCACCAGGGTATCGGCCTGCAGATTCCGCCGTACAAGTACGCATCTGTCGAAGATCTGATTGATTCTGTGGCCCAGACCGGTGAGCCGGGCCTTATCGTCTGCCTGGATAACATCACTGATCCGCGTAACCTGGGTGCGGTCATTCGCTCGGTGGCGGCCTTTGGTGGTCACGGTGTGGTGATTCCGGAGCGTCGCTCGGCTGCCATTACGGGCGTCGCCTGGCGTACCTCTGCTGGTACTGCTGCGCGTCTGCCGGTTGCGCGGGCGACCAACATGGTGCGCTCGCTCAAGCAGTTCCAGAAGGCTGGTTACCAGGTCGTTGGACTGGATGCCGGTGGCGATCACACTCTGGACACTTACGACGGCACCACCCCGGTGGTTATGGTCGTCGGCTCCGAGGGCAAGGGACTTTCGCGCCTGGTGCGCGATACCTGTGACACCATCATGTCCATTCCGATGACCGGTTGGGTTGAGTCGCTCAACGCTTCCGTTGCTGCCGGCGTGACTCTGAGTGAGTTTGCCCGCCAGCGCCGGGCAAAGAGTAGCCAGTAGCGCATTTGATACCCCCGTAGGCACCATTACCAATTCGTCATAGTAATGGCGTTTACGTGGGGTATTTTGCGTTCTAAATGGCGGCCGGTACTTATGGCTACCCCCAGTAGTTCAGCGCTTTAAAGATAATTCTATTTCCGGCGTGCGCTGCAGAAATGACGGCGTTATTATCACTTCCAACAGAAAATTATCCGTAGTTTCCTGAAGGGGAGGGCGGGCAAATCATGCTCCTAGAAATGGGGGCGTAATTGGCCGTAATTTAGGGATGCTCACGGACCTAGCGGTGGCTTGTACAGCTAGCTTTTGGGTCACTGAGATGTCAGACCACGACATCCTCAGCGTTAGTTTTTCTGTCTGCCGGGTCACCCCATTTCGGCAGCCTCGCAGTCTTAAAAAGAGCGGGGGTATTGGAGTCTGCTTTTAGAGAATCCAGTAAAAATACGGGCAGCCCCTCGGTGGCGAGAGGGGAGGTGGACGCACCTTCTCCGCAATCGTCACTCGAGGAGCTGCCCGATGTTTTTGTTGTTTTAAAAGCCACTCCGAAAAGCGTATGTGTCTATTTGCTCCACTTGGCAGCCTGAACGTCGTCACGCGTTGCCTTACGCGACTGCACCGTTCCGATGGCGTAGCAAATCAGGTAGAGGACAAACGCGATTGTCGTCACTAGAACGCTGACCGGGATGCCCGGTGCGAGCGAGAGGACGATGCCGCCGACAGCCGCGACCTCGGCGAAGATGGTCGACAGGATGATGGCCTTCACCGGCGAGGCAGTGACGAATGCGGCCGCGGCACCCGGGGTGATAATCAGGGCGATGACGAGCAGGGAGCCGACAATTTGCACGCCCTGGGCGGCGACGAGACCGGTGAGAATCGCGAAGTAGATCGATAGCGCCTTCACATTGACACCACAGGCGGCGGCCATGATGGGGTCAGCGGAGGCGAATAGCAGCGGCCGCCATTTCCAGGCAACGCCGCCGACGACGATGACCGCGACGATGGCCATCGTCCATAGAGAAGTGTCAGTCAGACCAATGATCTGGCCGGTGAGAAGTGAAAACGCGGTACTTGTCCGGCCAGGGTAGAGGTGGATAAACAGCACCGATAAGCCCATGCCGAAGCTCAAAACCACGCCCACAACCGCATCTTGGCGCCCTCGAAGCGACAGTGCTGCCAGGACTATTGCGATGAGCACCGAGCCGATAATGGCGCCGCTGCTGACACTGACACCCAGTAATAGAGCCGCGGATGCGCCCATGAGTGCCAGCTCACTGGTGCCGTGGACCGTGAAGCTCATCTGCCGCATGACAATCAGGGGCGAGATGATGCCGGAAATCAGCCCAAGCAGTGCCGCTGCAATGAGGGCATTGTGGACGAAGCCGACCTGGAGTAGAGCGGCGGTGTCGGAGAAATACTGAGCCAGTAGGGTCATTAGGCGATAACCAACTTTCCCTCGACACGGGCAACCACAATTTTGGTTTGGTAGAGCTCCGAGAGCGTCTCTGAGGTGATAATTTCCTCGACCGATCCGACCGCATGTCCATGCGGCGTCAGGTAGAGCACCCGGTCACAGACGCCCAGGATGGGGTTGATGTCGTGGGTGACAAAGACGACTGCCGTGTCATTTTCCCGGCGATGCCGGTCCAGGCGCTCGACCGTGGTCCGTTGTGCCGCAGGGTCGAGGGAGAGCAGAGGCTCGTCGCAAAGCAAAAAATCCGGTGCCGAAACGAGCGCCTGCGCCTGGCGCACAAGCTGTTGCTGACCGCCAGAGAGCGTGCCGACACGACGGTCCGCAATACCCGTTGCGCCGACAAAGTCCAGCATCTGGTCGGTGGCGGAGCGGTTCTTGCCGGCCGCCAGCTCGACGAGGTCGCGAACCCGAATGGGCAGCGAGGGCTCGAACATCCGCTGCTGCGGAATGTAGCCCAGGTTTCCGTCGACTTTTACTGAACCGTGAGTCAGCCGTCGCATGCCAAGGGCGGTGGTCAGCAGCGTGGATTTGCCGACGCCGTTCGGACCCAGGATGGCCAAGAACTCGCCGGGCTCGATATCCAAATTCAGACCGGACCACAGCGGTTCGACGGCTGCGTCAGTAAAAGTCAGTGAGGGCAAAGTTATGCGGACTCCATATCGGAAAGGGTTTGCTTGTAGAGGTCAAAGAACGACTGGTCAGTGCTGGGTGACTCAAAAACATCGACGATTTTAACGCCCTTTGCTTTGGCTGCCTCGACGAGTCGCTGCGAGACCTGGTCGTGGGTCTGTGGCGAGTCGATGAGGTAGTCCAGCTCGCCGGACTCGATCAGCTTGAGCATTTCATTGACATCGCTTGCCGACGGCTCGGACTCATTCAGCGTGGACTGACGGTAGCCCTTCGGGGTGATGTCCTTGATCTTCGTGTCCTTCAGGATGTCATCGGCCAGCGGGTGAACCTGAGCAACCTTAGCGGCCTCGAGCTTGCTCTTGGCCTCTTCGATGTCCTTGATTTCCTTGTCGACAGCCTTGGTGTCGGCCTTGGCGCCCATCTTGGTCAGAGCTTCGGCGAGCTGCTCTGCAGTTTCTTCAACCGCATCGGTGTCGTACCAGACGTGTTCGTTGGCTTCGCCGTCATGGTGGTGGTGCTCGTGGCCTTCGTGGTCGTCGTGACCTTCGCCATCATGCTCGTGGCCTTCATGGTCGTGCTCGTGGCCCTCGTGATCATGGTCGTGACCTTCGTGGTCGTGGTCGTGGTCGTGGCCCTCGTGATCATGGTCATGTTCGTGGTCATGGCCTTCTTCCTGCGGCAGCGCAGAGATAATGACCTTGTCCTTTGCGTCACGCAGAGAGGAGGTCAGCCATGCGTCGTAATGCCCGCCACCTGCGACGAGAATATCGGCGTCCCCTACCTTTGCCATGTCGGCTGCGGCCGGTTCGTAGGAGTGAGGGTCGATGTCGTTGGACGCGATAATCGGGTCGATGGAGACCTTCTCGTCGTCGGTGACTGCGTCGGCGACGTCTGCCCAGACCTTGGTGGAGGTGACCACCTTAATGGTGTCTTCGGACTTGCCCGCGGACGTAGCGCTGTCATCATTGCTGGAGCATGCGCCGAGACCTGCGACGAGGCCGGCGCTGGCGACTAGCGCCGCGATGCGCGTGGAAAAGCGTGCCTTCATATATGTATCCAATCCTGTTGCGGGCTGAATTATTCCTTTTATTCAGCTCCTGAGCATTAACCGCTATTGAAAACAGTTGTCTTTTAGTTCAAATAACATAGTAGGGGCTGCGGAGACCCAGTCACAAGGCGGGCCTCTGCCGGAGTGGCCGAAATGACAGTCGCGCACATTCGTTGGGTAAAGTTGTCCGCGATTAGATGCGTGTGATGCTCGTTGTAGTTCTTTTCCATAAAATCGAGGTTTTCTACCTGAGGTAGCTGGACGAAGATATCTGAGCGGGCAGTCGCTGTTGGTTTTTCAAGAAGGGTCGGTATTCCGTGCAAAGTCGGCGTCGTCGTGGCACCTTGGCTTCCATCGCTGCAGAACTTGGGGTCTCGCGCACGACTGTGTCTAATGCTTACAACCGTCCTGACCAGCTCTCGGAGAAGTTGCGGGAGCACATCTTGGAAACTGCGGAGCGGCTTGGCTATCCCGGGCCGGACCCAATGGCTCGCGGTCTGCGCATGCGCCGGGTTGGCGCCATCGGCGTGCTGTTCACCGAGCACCTCCCGTTCGCTTTTGAAGACCCTGCGTCGGTGGATTTTCTCGCCGGCCTCGCAGAGGAGCTCGGCGAAATGGGCGACTCCATGTTGGTCATTCCAGCTTCCTCCGAGGAGGGCGGGGACGTAGATCTCAATCTGATTCGGCAAGCGGTGGTCGACGGTTTCGTGGTCTACTCCGTCGCGGACAACGACCCGTTCCTCGCTGCCGTGCGCGCCCGTGGCTTGCCGACGGTCGTGTGCGACCAGCCTGCAGATGCGGTGGCTCTACCGTTTGTGGGCATCGATGACCGTGAGGCCATCAAGCCCGCGGTGCGACACCTGACTGAACTGGGACATCGCAAGGTGGGAATCTTGTCAGTGCGATTGTCGCGTACCCCGAACTCGGGATATGTCACGGAGAAGCGGCTGGCAGAAGCTCATCACCAGGTGCAGAAGAACCGCGTCGAAGGTGCGCTGGAAGCGCTTGCCGAGGCTGGTATTCAGCAGGTGGATGTGCCTATCATCGAGCGCCACCTCAATGACCGCGAGAATAACCGCGATGCGGCTCGCCAGCTGCTGACCGACAACCCGGATCTCACGGCGGTGGTCTGTACCACGGATACTCAGGCAATTGCGGTCTTGGAATATGCCAAGGAGAACGGAATTCGTGTTCCGGAGGACCTGTCCATCACAGGCTTTGACGGAATCGAGCGCGCCCTCTTCCACAAGCTGACCACTGTAATTCAGCCGAATAGGCAGAAGGGCATTGCCGTCGGCCGCGCGCTGGCCGAGGAGCTTGAGGCCGCACGCGAGGACAGCGGTCGCGCTCCTCGCGTCTTGTTGGAGACTGAGTTTGTCGTTGGATCGACAACCGCAGCGCCGTCGGCACCGTCAGCCGGGTAGCGGGCCGACGAGGGTAACAACATCGTGGCGCTATCGGGGGCTCTTGGGGTGGTAAACCCCACCTCGTCTTTACTGTGTTCGGATTCAGATTAAGGTCTATTACATGACAGATTCAACAAATTCGAGCACCGACCGATCAGCTGCGGCTCTCAATAGTCCGGAAGCTACCCGCGACGACCATGTCGAACTTGGCGGCCCCGTCGAATTGGATGAAATGTCTATCCGTGGCGCGATGAGTGAGTTCACCACTGGCGTGACCATTATCGCCACCGAGGATGAAGGCGAAGCGTACGGTTTCGCCTGCCAGTCTTTTTCCTCGCTGAGTCTCACTCCACCGATGGTTCTGTTTACTGTCATGAAGACCTCGCGGTCCTGGCCGCATATACGGAACGCTGGACGCTTCTCCGTCAATGTGTTGGCCGAGGATCAGGAGGATATCTCGGCAGCCTTCGGCCGCAGTAATGGCGAAAAGTTCAAGACGGGGAAGTGGACCCGCTCTGAGCTGGGCAACCCTTTATTGCACGGCTGCTCCGTGTGGATTGATTGCACCGTCGTCGATGTTTACGAAGGCGGCGATCACTGGATTGTGACGGCGGATATTGTGGCTATCGGCAAGCGTGAAGAAATCAATCCGCTCATTTACCACCGCGGTTCTTACGCACGGGTTTCTCACCCCGGCACCGATGCGCCTGTCGATCAGAAGTGGCGTCAGCGCCCCTCGGTGTAACCCGAAGTTGTCGCAGTCCAGCCACGGCGATCCTCGCCTGGCTTGGGGTCTTTCATCTCTCGCATGCGCAGACCATTGTTGTCCTGCGTGTAGACGAATTCGCCCGCCACAATCTTGTGGAAACGCTCCGAATAGGTCTGCGCCTGGTCTGAGCAGTCCAAACTGCGAGTCTGCTCCGGGGTACCGAATTCGACCGCCTCGCCCTTCCACTGCAGCGAACCAGAGCCGTTGCCACAGGAATCAGCGAAGGTATATGTTGTCTGCCCCAACGTAATAGTCGGCGCCTGAGTTCCGTCCGGCACACCGTGGGGCAGGTTTGGGTCATCAAAGATCGCGGTTATCTGCCATTGCTTGCCGACGATCTCCGCTGCCGGCTTTGCCTGGCATGCGGTAGCCGTCATGGACACTGCCGCAACGACAGCTACTGCGGCAACCGCTTTTTTCCCGCTCCGACCCATGCTGCGTGACCCCGTTAGTTAGCTGCCTTCTTGGTGGTCTTCTTAGCAGCCTTCTTCGTCGTCTTCTTAGCGGCCTTCTTGGCAGCCTTCTTCGCCGTCTTACGAGTGGTCTTCTTTGCGGCCTTCTTGGTCGACTTCTTCGCAGTCTTCTTAGTGGACTTGCGTGTGCGCTTTGCGGTCTTCGGAGCGTTTTCCTTCTCGTATTCCTCGTGAACCTTCTTGAAGCTCAGGCCTTCCTTCTCCACTCCGAGCATGCACATCAGAGTGACGGCATCGTAGAAATCCTCGGCGAAGGTAGCAACAATTCGCCGTGCGCCAGCAGCGGTCTTTTCTTCGACCTTGTGAAGAGCCTCGTTCTGAGCAGTGCGAGTGTCTGTGACCTTCGGTGGCACGAATCCTCCTGGCAAGCATGGCCTTAATTGCGCCCCATACACCTACTTCTGCCAGCCATCTCGCCACATGCTCCCGGCACTGAGCTCAACCGAGTTCAGTGAAGAAGGAATGGGATTGTGATGACGCAGTTTCAGCTTTAAGCGCTACTTACAATTCAAAAACCTTATTCTACCACGTTGTTGATAGGTCGCGCGGTGTGGATAATGCTCCCATGGATACGGCTAGTCCACGCAGCGGCTGTCCCGCGGATTGAGCAGTGGCTGCCCCGCGGAATGGCTAGTCCACACGCGGGTTCATACCGCCCTTGAAGCGGTAGTTGCGTGGACGGCGAGGCTTGTTCCGCGGATTCACAGGACGGATGCGACGCATACCGGCCCGGATTGGACGGGTCAGGCCACTGTCTTCGCGCAGTGCGCGAGGGTGACGGAGCCTGCGCGCCATCCATTCACCGAGGACAATACCCGCAGCTAGTGCCGTCGCAATGCCTAGCGCTGAGGCTAGCGCCGTAAACCCCTTGGTCGGGTGGTCGTGCAGCAGTGCGTGCATACCGCGGTAGATCGTCATACCCGGAAGCAGCGGGGTTACGCCTGCCACTGCCGTAATCAGCGGCGGGATGGACCAACGTCGTGCCAGCAGGCCACCGATGAGACCAATCAGCGTTGCTGCCGCGCCTGCGCTGGTCACCGGATGAACTCCCAGTGGAGTCAACACGTAGTAGTAGGTCATCGACCCCAGCAGAGCGACCGTTCCGGACACTGACAACGCGGTGAACCCAGCATTCGAGGCCAACGCAAATGCGATTGAGGCGGTAGTTCCCGCTATCACCCTCACTGTCGCCTGTGCCAGGTTGAGGTCAGAACCCGCGATGACGTCGGGAAGCGGAATGCCCAGCATTCCGGAAAACTCGATGCCCATTGCGATGCCAGCGACGATTCCGCCGGTCAACAACATGGTGTCGAAGAAGCGCGCGGAGCCAGTCACAGGTGCGCCGGTGATGCCGTCTTGCAGTGCTTGCACGAGGGTTAGGCCGGCGAGCATCACGATAATTCCCGAGGCGATCAGCCTGGATGGCTGCATCTCAAAGGGGAGATACGCCTGCGCCGCATTGAGCACAGCAGCGGAGAGCGTGGCAATGAGACCGCCGACTGCATTCTGAAAGAATGTGGGCAACTCGCGGGCAGCGAGTTCACCAATCACGATGACGATGGCCAGTGTGACCGCAGCCGCGATAAGGGCGACCTCGAAACTCGAGCCGAGCAGCACTGTCACAGATGAAGCCAGCAATGCCCAGCCAGTGTAGATGACGCGGAGGCGGTATTTTGCGGGCTCACGCTCGACCTTGTCGATAGCCTCAATAGCCTCCTCCAAGCTCAGGTGGCCCGCGCGAATTCGGCGGATGACACGGTCGGTGTGACGCAAGCGCTCGAAGTCGGGCACTGGTGCGGTGACAACGCGCATCGCGGTAATAGGGGTACGGCGCGCGCCGATGAGGTGGTAGACCGTCACGGAGGTCAACGTGATATCGACTTGGATTTGGGTGAGGCCATAGGCTGAGGTCACGGCCTTAATTTGTAGCTCGGTATCGCGGTTGCCCGAGCCACATGCCAGCAATAGCCCGCCGATGCGAGCAGCGAGATCGAGTACGGCCGTGACCTGACTCGGGTCGGAATAATCGATCGGTGCCAGCGGCAGCGGGGTAGTAGTCGAGTGCACTAGGTCGACAGTTGCCGTTGGGCCGGAAACGAAATCAATCACGCGCTGCTTGAAGGTGGACTGACCTTCGATTGCAGGAAACTGGGTCTGCGGAGTGTCGTCGTAAGAGACAGTGGCTTCAGCGTCGTAGAGATCATTCTTCGCAGCGGAGTTTTCTCCGGCGTTGGAATTGCTGTCACCAGCGAATGACATGTCGACACTTCCTTTCCCCGATACTGCCTGGGGTGCATTGCAGTGATGCTGCAAAGACGCGATGCGGAGACGTTGCAGAAACATAGCCCCAGTGATTTAGCGATAGTCACACTACCCCGTCAGTGACCGAGAATCTTTATTCGTTTTTGAGGCGGTGAATTTGCCTATCTGAGCGGGGCTTTTAGCGTGTGGAAAAGTGTTCAAGAAGTGCGGTTGCAGTTTTCCTGTGGTGTCGTTTTTAACTTCTGCTTGCCAACCTGTACAATCGCCTGTCAGCGGCACAGCTGAGTTCGATTCTCAGGTTGACTCTGATTCTTTCGAGCCAGCGACGGCTAACGCCAAAAGGTCGCTTTAAAGTTGCCGGGATGGCGCAATTGGTAGCGCAACTGATTTGTAATCAGTAGGTTACGGGTTCGAGTCCCGTTTCCGGCTCCAAAACCCCAGGTCAGGAAGTTTTCCGGCCTGGGGTTCTTTGGTTTTAGGGGGTGGGCTTTTGGAGGGGGCTTTTTTGGGGGGCGGGGAGCAAAGGATGCGTTTATAGGCTGATTAAAGGGCAAATGCCTGTCGGGGCTGGGTGTCGGGCAGTTCTCTGTCACTTATGGCCACGCTGTCGGAAGTCCCGGTCAACATATGGATGAGCTATTCACTTATGGCCACGCTGCTGCGTATCGATAGGTGAATAGGGCATCGATAAGACAACGCAACACCGACAGCGGGACAACGCAACACCGACCGCAGAACAACGCAGCATCGACGCAACACCGACAGCCGGAAAATCACAGGTCACGGAGAATTCACATCTGTAACTCCAGCCCCATGCTTCACAGGAGTTACACGCGTATGTAAAGTGGGCTTTGTTTTTAAGTCATAAGCGTCGATAGGGCTGGTCTCGGGGAAGGGCCTGCGCTATGGGCGCTTTTGGCATTTTTCTGTAAAACCTTCCAGAAAACCCCACAAGCTGGGGTGATTTCTCTGAGAAAAATATTCTACGATAGAGCCATGTCAGAGGTGCTCTTTGTCAGTAGTTCAAACATGGGACTCTCACGCGTACTAGAAGGGCTGCTGCGGCAAGCTGCCCCGGGCCTGACAGTTTTGTCAGCAGGTATCAGCATCGATGATGATGACCGCGGTCTGGATGAAGACGCGCGGCGTGCACTCTGTGAGGTGGGGGCACGGTGCGATGGAGATCCTCATCAGCTCACGCCATCTCTCGCGGACAGTGCGGATGTGGTCATTGTTGTGGGGAAAATCGACGTTTCGGACTACATCGCACCAGATGTAGAGACGGAGCGCTGGGAATATGATGACCCGGCTGACCGCGGCATTTATGGTTATCCCCGCTACGCGCAATTGCGGGATTTCTTCACTCGGCGCGTCAATACGCTGGCGGAACGGTTTGCTGCCTAAATAGTCGCTGACTTCATAAAAGGTGGGGCGCGGGAACCGTCGTAAAGCATGTGCTGAAGCCGACACACTTTTGTTTTCGGACAATAATACCCGCGTCCGTCCGGTCAGCACCTAATGTAAGTAGTTATGTCTATTGGTCCCTCGCTGCGACGCACCCTGTACAAACTTGCTGAGAAAGAGATGTCCCCGGCTAAGGCAAAGTTCTTGCTGAACATTTGGCCGCCGCTGTTTGGCACCGGCATCCGTATCACCGAGATTGCGGATGACTGGTCGGCAGGTCGGCTGGAGCTGCGCCTGAACGCTCTGACTGCGAATATGCACGGCGCGGCATTCGGCGGTGCGCTGTTTTCGATGACGGATGTGCTGTTTGGCACGCTGGTTATGCAGCGCCTGGACGTCAAGAAGTACGAGGCATGGACCCGAACTGGGTCGTTTGAATTTATCCGCCCAGGTAAGAACGGTGCGTACCTCGAGGTAGAGGTGCCGGATGAGATGGTCGAAAAGCTTAAGGCCGAAACAGAAGGCGGCTATTCGACGGTCGTTCCATACACCTCTGTAATCCGAAACCGCGATGGTTCCCTGGTCGGTATTGGCCAGCAGGAGCTCTACGTGCGCCGTCGTGGCCGCAAGAAGCCGCCGGCCAACCCGAATCAGCAGGATCGTGTTGCCGGTGAGAACCTCATCTCTGCTGCTCGCACTCTTGCTCGGCTGGGGATGCGCGGGGTGGAAAACCGCGATGTGCTCGTCCGGCAGGAACGCACCGCACGACGCTGCATTTCGCCAGAGTCGCGTGCAGTCGCATGGCTCCACGGCGTCCTTGAGTACGGCGATGTCACTGTCGACGACTACCGCGCCGCAGGGCTTCCCGACGTCGTCATCGAGGCCCTCACCTCCGATAACCCCTCGCCAGCTGCGCAGCAGCTGCTTGCGGATGTCGTCACCGCGCGCGAGTCGTTGACCAAGCTCTAGGTCGAAGCTCTACGCCAATAGCCGAGTGATCAGATCGATCACTTTGGGGTCTGTTTGCTGCTTCCAATGCGCAACAGACCTGCCCTCCAGCTCGGATTCGAGCAAAACAGTTCGACTGTCCGGCAGGAAACTCTGCGCGGTATCGGACCACGGAATGACCAGACTGTCATGGTGGCTGATGACGTTAATCCAGTCAGGTGCAGCTGCCTTGCGCCCTCGGAGGTGTGGGGCAGTGTTGGCGGCAGGAAGGTCATATTTTTCTGCCGCTACCGCAATTTGATCGGCTAAAGCCTGTCCCATTAGCCAGCGGGCAAGAGACCCATTTCGCCAGCCCAAAATGCGGGAAATTCCAGTCAGATTTACGCCGCCGACAGAGCCCGACACGCTGATGACACGGCGAAATGAAATGCGCTCGTATTCAAGGTTCGCTAGGCGTGTAAATAACAGGAAAGCCAATAGCCCACCCTGAGAGTGAGCCACAATATCGACCGTGTCCGAGTTCGTTTCAGCGCAAACTCCGTTGATATAGTCCTCGACTTCGGCGACAGAATCCGCAAGGGCAGCAGTGCCGCGGTTTCCGTAGGCCGGTACATAGACGCGGCGGCCGAGGGAACGGAGCCCGTCGGCAAGCGGTGCCCACGCGCCGGGACTATCGAGCGTGCCATGTAATGCGATAACCGGAACGGGGTCGCTGAGGTTCCCCGCTGCCGGACTCGGATTTGGCTGGGACGGGCGAGCGGCTGTCGGCGGGAAAATCCGCGTTAGGAGCGGTCTATTTCGCATGCTCGGTTGGGTCAAAATCCTCGCCTACCAGCTTGAATAGTGCCTCGCGAGTAAGAGTGCGGGGACGCCAATCGTGTGCCATCTGCTCATGCAAAACGATGGCTTGAGGGAACGTGTCCTGCACATAGAGATTGGTGACCATGCCTGTGTCACCGTCATCCAAGAAACAGGACTGTGGCGGGGAAATGAGCTGGTCATACTTAGTGGCAATACAGGTGTAAGTAACGCCGGGGCCGAGAATATCGTGGGAATTGGAGTTCAAAACCATCTTTGAACCCGTGAGCTGTTCCAAACCGGAAACGCCCCAGTAGCTCTGAACAAAGTTGCTCATCAGCGACCTCGTGCCGGGAATCTTAGTGATGCCGGAAGCGATACCGCCCAGGTTGGTGCCGTGATTGGGGGCGGCAAGACAGACAACATGCTTGATGTACTTGGAAATGCGTAGAGAAAGCAGGGTGGCAATTAAGCCGCCTTGCGAGTGCCCCACGATAACGGCGTGCTTGGCGCCAGTCGCGTGCAGGACAGCCTTGATGTAGGGCACGAGCATGTCGATGGACTGATTGATGGGGTCTGTTGCACGGTGCCCAAAGTCTGGCGCGAAGACAGCCCAGCCATCTTCCCGCAACTGACCGCCAAGGGTCTCCCAAATGCCCTTGACCTGGCCTGTTCCGTGCAGGAGGATGACCGGCCACGGCCGAGACTTGGATACTTTGGCTCCCCAGTTATCTTCGAAAACACCGCGCAGCGGACGGAAGATGGCATAGGGAAGCGATGCTGATCCTTCAGCTGCAGCCGGTTGTTGCGCCTCCGGTTCCTGCGCTTCAGGGGCAGGGACTACCGGAAGTTGTTCTTCCCGAAAATCCTCGTTTGAAGCGGCGATTAGCGCACCAACTTTCCGTCTTCGTCAGTCCCGAGGGCCTTCCGTAGCTTGGCGGCGGCCTCATCCATGGACTCTGCGGAAGGATTGCGATCTACCGACTGTAGGTTGTACCCGGACATATCGTGGGCAGGGAAGATATGAATGTGCGTGTGCGGAACCTCGAAGCCGGCGATGAGGTAGCCAGCACGCGGAGCGTCAAAAGCGGAGACAACAGCCTGACCAACCTTCTGGGCAACCTCATTGAGGTGGGCCCATAGCTCAGGCGAGGCGTCCGTCCACTTGTCCACCTCTTCAACAGGGACGACCAGTGTATGACCAGGTGCAATTGGCTCGATGGTCAAAAATGCGACGACCTTGTCATCGCGGTAGACAAAACGACCGGGGAGTTCACCGTTGATGATCTTGGTAAATACTGTGCTCATGTGCCAAGGGTAACCCGAATAGCGGATTGAGGGGTTGGGTGCGATGAGAGTTATCCGGGCTGATTAGTAAGATGATTGCTATGCGCATCCTCGTAATTGGCTCCGGTGCCCGTGAGCACGCCCTGTTGTACGCAATGAGTAAGGACCCGCAGGCTACTGATCTTCACGTAGCCCCTGGTAATGCGGGTATGAGTGAAATTGCAACCATGCATCCACTGGTCGTGGATGACCCCGCTGGCGCTGTTGCGCTGGCCAAGGAAATTGGGGCCGATTTGGTTGTTATTGGCCCGGAGGTTCCGCTGGTCGCGGGTGTGGCAGACGCACTGCGCGACGCTGGTTTCGCGGTCTTCGGCCCGAACGCTGACGCAGCTCGGATTGAGGGGTCCAAGGCTTTCGCTAAGGACGTCATGAAGGCGGCTGGGGTAAAGACCGCCTCGGCAGAGGCCATCCAGCCGGAGGCTTCCGACGAAGACATCGAGGCCGCCATTGACCGCTTTGGCCCGAACTGGGTCGTGAAGGATGACGGTCTGGCTGCTGGCAAGGGAGTCGTGGTCACTAAGGACCGCGCTGAGGCTCTCGAACACGCAAAGGCGGTGCTGGCAGCCGGTAACCCGGTGCTGCTGGAGTCCTTCCTGGACGGCCCGGAAGTTTCCCTGTTCTGCCTGGTCGACGGCGAAACCGTCGTCCCGCTGTTGCCGGCTCAGGACCACAAGCGCGTCGGTAATAACGACGAGGGGCCGAACACCGGTGGCATGGGTGCTTACAGCCCGCTGTCCTGGCTGCCGGAAGTCGCAACTGAGCGCATTGTCGCCGAGGTCTGCGAACCGGTCGCTCGTGAAATGGCTGCTCGCGGCTGCCCGTTCCAGGGTCTGCTGTACGCAGGTCTGGCCTGGGGCGAGGACGGCCCGGCTGTCATTGAGTTCAACTGCCGTTTCGGTGACCCGGAGACCCAGGCCGTGCTGGCGCTGCTGGAGTCCCCGGTGGCGCAGCTGCTCAACGCCGCTGCTACCGGAACATTGGCGGACTTCGGTCCGCTGTCTTGGCGTGATGGTTACGCTCTGACTGTTGTGCTGGCCGCTGAAGGCTACCCGGTATCGACGCGCACGGGTGATGTCATTGAAGGTGCAGAGCCTGGCCGTGAGGCAGATGGCATTCTCCACGCAGGTACTGCCCGCAATGCTGCGGGTGAGCTGGTCTCCGCTGGTGGCCGTGTGCTCAACGTCATCGGCGTTGGTGACACGCTGGAAGAGGCCCGCGACAAGGCGTACGAGACCATCAAGACCATTAAGCTCGAGGGCTCGCACTACCGCACCGACATTGCACTACCTGCAGTTGAGGGCCGTATTTCCATCTAAATAATGCCCGAGGTGTTCAGGCTGCACTCGGATGCCTCACTGGTGCACCCACCCGGGATGAACTGGATTTCCCGGGTGGCCTCGGCGGCTGCAAAGATGAAGGTATGCACGCCGAATCTCCGCAGTCGCCAAAGTCGTCGCAGTCACCGCAGCCGTTAAACTCCTCGCAGTCACCGCAGGCATCCCAGCCCCAGCGCGACCTAGCATCCCGCCGCTGTGAGGTCGCACCCTTCCATGTGATGGATGTTCTCGCGCTCGCACAGGAGCGTCAGCGCACTCACGGTGACGCTCTATTCCTCTGCGTGGGACAGCCCGCGACCGCGGCCCCGGCTGCCGCGATTGCCCGTGCGCGTGCTGATTTAGAAAATCAGGTTCTGGGCTACACAGCGGCCGTCGGCACGCCTGAGCTGCGTGCAACCATCGCCGCCTGGCATCGTGAAAACTACGGCACGGACACGGAGGCCGCTGATGTTGTCATCACTACCGGTTCTTCCGGCGGTTTCGTAGCGCTCTTCCTCGCAGCGCTCGACGTCGGCGATGACATCGTGCTCGCGCGCCCGGGCTATCCCGCATACCGCAATACGCTGCAGGCGCTCGGCGCCAACATTGTTGAGATTGACTGCGGTCCCGAGACTCGTTTCCAACTCACTGCCCAGCACCTGGAGGCACTTCCGCGCGTGCCCAAGGCCGTGATTGTCACCAGTCCGGATAATCCCACTGGCACCATTATCGATGCCGACGAGCTGCGTGCCATTGCGAAGTGGTGTGAGCAGCACGATTGCCTGCTCATTTCCGACGAGATTTATCACGGCATTACTTATGGCCGACAGTGTGCGTCTGCACGCGAGTTCTCCGACGCGGCGGTCGTGGTCGGCAGTGTCAGTAAGTACTTCTCGATGACCGGCTGGCGCGTCGGCTGGCTAATCGTTCCCAAGTGGCTGCGTGCGCCGCTTGATCGCCTCGAAGCCAACCTCACTGTCTGTCCACCGGCAATTTCGCAGGCAGCGGCGGTGGAAGCGTTCAACTCCGAGTCCATTGCCGAGCTCAATTCGCACGTGACGCGTTACGCACGCAACCGCGACGTTTTGCTCGAGGGGCTGCCCCGCGTCGGTCTCGGTAATATCGCTCCGCCCGACGGCGGTTTCTATATCTATGCCAATATCGCAGGGCTTTACGACGACCCGAACTCCGTCGACTCCATGACATGGGCACGGGAACTGTTGGCTGCAACGGGCGTGGCCGTTGCCCCTGGAATCGACTTCGACACAGAGAACGGCCATGAGTGGGTTCGCCTCTGCTTCGCCGGTGAGACTTCCGAGATGGAAGAGGCTGTTCGGCGTATTGGGGTATTTACTGGTCGTCGTTAAAGCGGCTTTAGTGGCGCTCACGGTGTGATTTACCTCACCCTTTCAGGGGTGTTTTTCAGCCGGTCGAGATAGGGAGCTCGACGGGCGAATCGCTGCTTTAAATCCTCTACCGGCGGCCACTGGTAGAGCCGATGTTGGGGCATTCCTGGAAGGAGCCGTTGGGCCTCTGTTTTCTTGATCGCCCGTTCGCTCTAAAGGCGGAAAAACTGCCTCAGATTGAGGGCTCTGTGGCTGCAGTCACATCAAGTGAGGCTGGGGTTGGGGCGATAGTGGAGTGGGGTGGGCTTCGTGGCAGCATCTTTGACAGCCGGCAGCTCTGTCGGTGGTCTATTTCCGCTGGCAGGGGGACCCTTTTTCTTTAATTGCCGATGGGGTTGACCTCTGAGGAGTTGACGGCTATCCCCGCACGGGGTGACGATTGAGCGCGGTGTGTAACTCATGTTCAACGATGGTTGCAAGCGCTTTTAGTGGGGATAGTTTATGTCCGACCGAAAGATGCTTCCGCGCCCTGTTTTTGGCTGTGTAAAAGCGCGATTTTTGAAGCCGCTGTCGGGAGCGGTGAAGCGAGGCTTGGGGTGGCGCCGAGGGGTGCTGTTTGTGGTGCAGTGATTGAGCTAAAAAACGTCCAAAAGTTAACAAAAGGTTAACTAAAAATAAAGTTTAGTGCTTGCCAGGTTGCGTGTTGTGGTCTACGGTTGCAAGTCATAAGTTCCAAACGGTTCGATGAAACATTGTTTCAACTGCGGAATCGCAAAGAATCGGTTGGAGAAGTCCAACAATAAAGATCAAAGAGATCTTAAGAGAGGTGACCTCTGATGAACGCATTCAACGAGATTATGGATACTGTGTCCCCGATTTTCCGGGACGGCAAGGAATCTAAGCAGGATGCGCTGGCATCGCTGCTTGCCGAAGCCATCGTGGAGGCGAACCCGAACCAGGGCATCGCCGCCGACGACCGCCGCGCTGCCTAACAAGAATTAGCTTTGGTCCGATTCCTGCTAGGCAGCTAGTGGGGAAACAATCCCTACTGGTTATTCCTACTGGTTCAGGAACTCCCGGACCTGCTCCATATCCTTATCACCGCGACCCGACAGGTTCACGAGCAACAGCAAAGGCTCATCGCCTTCGTGAACCGGCAGCCCGAGCTCGCTACCAGCGGCAGGGTCGGTTTCACGGAGTCGCGCAATTTTAATGGCCTGCGCCAGCGCATGCGAGGATTCCATCGCCGGAATAATGCCCTCCATGCGGCTGAGCAGCTGGAACGCTTCCAGCGCCTCCTCGTCGGTAATCCCGACATAGCTGGCGCGGCCATTCTCCTTCAGCATGCCGTGCTCCGGGCCAACAGACGGGTAATCCAAGCCCGCCGAGATGGAGTGCGATGGCAACACCTCGCCGTCGTCGGAAAGCATGACAAATGAGCGCATGCCGTGAAGGACGCCAGTCTTACCCGCGTTGATGGGCGCGCCGTGACGATCGGTGTCGAGTCCCTCACCTGCGGGCTCGACACCAATGAGGGCGACATCGGAGTCGTCGATGTAGTTAGCAAATGCGCCGATGGCGTTGGAGCCGCCACCGACGGCTGCGATCACAGCGTCGGGAAGCTTGCCGTAACGCTCGACCATCTGACCGCGTGATTCCTCCGAGATGACCTGCTGGAATTCACGCACGATAGTGGGGAATGGGTGCGGACCGGCGGCGGTGCCCAGTAGGTAGAAAGTGGAGTCGAGAGTCTTGCTCCACTCGACCAGTGCCTCGTCAATAGCATCCTTCAAACCGGCCTCGCCGGTGGTGACGGGAACGACCTTCGCGCCCATGAGCTCCATGCGCTCGACATTGGGGTGCTGGCGGGCGACATCGTGCGCGCCCATGTAAATCTCGCACTCAAGTCCCAGCAGCGCTGCGGCCATCGCGGTGGCCGTGCCGTGCTGGCCTGCACCCGTCTCAGCAATGAGGCGGGTTTTTCCCATGCGCTTTGCCAACAGTGCCTGGCCAACCACGTTGTTGCCCTTGTGCGCGCCGCCGTGGTTCAAGTCCTCGCGCTTCAGCACAATCGTCGTGTTCGGCGTGGATAGACGACGGCATTCGAACAGCGGGGTCGCGCGGCCGAGGAAATCACGACGTAGTTCTTCCAGCTCGCGCTGGAACTCCGGATTGCTCATCGCCTCGATGTAAGCCGCTTCCAGCTCATCGAGTGCTGGTAGCAGGAACTCCGGCACTTCCTGTCCGCCGAAGCGACCGAAAAATGCAGGCAAGAGAGTTTCGCGCACCTCGCCCGCGCCGTTAACGCTTGCCGACGGCGCCCTGGTTGCAGTCGGTGCTGAAGCCTTGGCGATGGCATCCGCGCTGGGGTTGTAATCAGTCATTGAGGGGGCCTTTCGTTGCTGTTGTTTATTTCAGCGGGCCCTGGTTCTCTTTGTCGAACCGATAAAAGTCTCGAACCGACAAAAGAAAAGAGCCCGCCAGATTTAACTTCTTGCGAGCTCGTACTTGACGGGTTTGCCGTCGAATTTAATGAGATGACGTGACGTTGCTCGCGGACTTAAGCGAGCCACCACCACTGTGCGCCGCACGGCGCGGGTGTGTTCATCAGGGGTGTCATCATGAATCTGACCATAACTCAAGCTTTCCGCAGTAGCCAAAGCGGGGTGGGGTGTGGGGGCGGGGATTGGGCGCGAATTGTGTACGGGGTATCGCAACTGCGCCTGGGGCGTAAGGCAGTTCCCCTCTAGGCCGGGTATATGCAGAGGCGGAATATCAACATTCCCCTCGACACCGCTGGCCATGAGGACTAACGTTCCGATGGTGATTACGCTGTCGCGGCAGACCACTAAATCACGTCGGGGAGTTCGTCCCACGACGCTGGTGGTGTGGTGTTATGTCGCCCTCATAACCGTTGGCACGGTTTTGTTAATGCTGCCGATTTCGGCAGCCAATAGCCACCCCACGGGACATTGTGCCCCGAGCCCTGGGGATATGTGCCTGCCCACGGCGCTGTCTGATGCGCTGTTCACAGCCACCTCGGCAACGAGCCTGACCGGCCTGATCACCGTAGATACGGCTACCCATTGGTCAACCTTCGGCAAGGTTGTCATCATGCTGTTGATTCAGCTGGGTGGCCTCGGGTTCATGACCTTGGCTTCTCTTTTTGGCCTCTTCGTAGCAGGAAGACTCGGCCTTAACCGCCGTGCTGGTGCGCGCGTTGAGGGCCGCGGTATGGACATGGGCGAGATCTCATGGGTTGTCCGTGCTGCCGTTAGCTTCACGCTGTTGGTGGAGTTTGTTGTGGCAGTGGCACTTATGCTGCGGTTCCACCTAGGTTACGGGTACGGCTGGGGGAGAGCTGCGTGGGAGGGCTTGTTCCATGCCATCTCAAGCTTCAACAATGCCGGTTTTGCTCTGTATACGGACAACGTCATTGGGTTCCACAGTGATGCCTGGATACTTTTGCCGCTGGCCTTCTCTCTTATCGTTGGTGGTCTGGGTTTTTCTGTTCTGCTCGAGGCCTGGCGACACCTGAAAGCGTGGCTTAGTGTCCGCACGCGAGGGCAGTTGCCTAAACGCTGGTCTCTGACTACTCGCTTCACTATCAAAGGCACCATCCTGCTGATTGCTTTGGGCACAATCATGGTGGCATTTGGTGAGTGGTCCAATACCATGTCTGGTTTCACTACAGGGGAGAAGATACTCAACTCATTCTTCGCTAGTGTGAGCCCGCGTACCGCGGGGTTCAACGCGCTCGATTACGCGGACTTCCACCCATCGACACTGCTGGGCACTGACTTCCTCATGTTCATTGGTGGCGGCACCGGTGGTACTGCAGGTGGCGTGAAAATCACGACGTCGGCAGTCATTCTCGCCGCCGTTCTCGCGGAGATTCGCGGTGACACCTCCGTGTCCGTGGCTCGGCGGCGCCTCAACCCAAAGGTGCTGCGTCAGGCCCTCGTCGTTCTTGCATTCGGTATTGGCCAGGTTTTTCTGGCAGTAATCGCCGTCAGTTTCCTAGCGCCACAGTTTTCTACTGACCAAATCCTTTTTGAAGTAGTCAGTGCCTTCGCCACGGTAGGCCTTTCCACAGGTATCACCGCTGACCTGCCGGTGGCAGCACAGGCAATCTTCATCGTGCTGATGTTCGCCGGACGTGTTGGCCCAATCGCCTTGGCGACGGCCTTGGCCGCCCGCCCACGCCAGCGCATCTACGAATATCCAGAAGAAAGGCCCTTCATTGGCTAACTCGAAATTCAATCCGTTTGCTGGTTTTGCAGAGCATTTCGCCGACCAAGTCAGCTCTTCTCCTGTTGTAATCCTTGGCATGGGGCGTTTCGGACAGGCGCTCGGCGAGGAGCTGGTCGCTGGCGGTATCGAGGTTCTCTGCGTAGACCATCGCGAAAAGGTGGTTCAGGAGCTGTCCTCGACCTTCGACCACGTGGTCACCGCCGACACCACCATGCCGGAAGTACTGAAGCAGCTCGGCGTCGATGAAGCCGAACGTGTGGTCATTGCCATCGGCAGTGATATCGAGGCGTCGTTGCTGACCGCGTCCGCACTGGTGGACATGGATGTGCCGCTGATTTGGGCAAAGGCCGATAACCAGGCTCACGCCAAGATTCTGGGCCAGATCGGTGTGCACCATGTCATTCGCCCGGAGGCCGACACCGGCCGTCGTATTGCGCACCTAATCGGCGGCAAGGTCCAGGACTTCCTGGAGTTCGATCGCGACTACGCAGTCGGTAAGGTCGCCCCACCAATCCATTGCCTGGATAAGACGGTGGCGGAGATTAACCAGAGCGCACCGATTACGGTCGTCGCCGTACAAAAGCGCGGTCAGCGCTTCCGCCCCGCGCTTGCCGACGACCGCATTACCGCAGGTGACCTGTTGATTGTCTCCGGTGCCATTCGGCAGTTGGAGACGTTCGCCGGGGAGTAGGCGCTGATTGCTACTTGTCGCCGTGGCTGTCGATTCCGTCGACGCCTGTGACCGTGGTCAGCAAAAACACGGAATCTGTTAGAGCTTTCACGCCATGCTTGACGTGGGTGAGCACTTTGAGATTGCCCTCGGAAATCGTGGTTTCATCGGCACCGGTGATTTCAACTTCGCCAACAAGAACAAGCATCGAGGCTGCGGGCGGCGAGTTATGGGCGGAAAGCTCAGTTCCTTCAGTCAGTGCGATGAGAGTCTGGCGTAGCGGGCCGTCGTGGACAACAATTTCCGCAGCGCGGCCATTGCTATTCGCTTTAGCTTGAGTCAGAAGGTCGTCTTGTTGTGAATTAATATTCACAGCGTCCTAGCTCCTTGGTGAAACCACAGCGCGCAGAGCACGCGCTGCCTCTTCCGGATTTGCTGCCTCGGTTAGTGCGCGAACCACCACAATGCGCTCCGCGCCAGCGGCGATAACTTCGCCGGCGGTCTCGGCGTTGATACCGCCGATTGCCCACCATGGCTTTACCGGGTCACTTGCGCCGCGGTCGTGCGGGCGCACAATATCGGCCACGGAATCCTGGTGGGACTCCGCTGAACCCTGTGCACGCGCCCTCCGCACGAGTGCCGCAGCTTCACGGACCATCTCGACTCCGACGGGCTGACGGTCGGGCTTCGTCGGGGTGGCATACACCGGACCGATCACCGCGTAATCGATGCCATCGTCGGCAAGCGAGGTGGCGAACATGTCCAGATTTCGGTTGGATCGGCCGATGAGAACCTCGGGGCCAACGATCTGGCGGGCCTGCTCGGTGGTGAGGTCTTCCTGACCCACATGCAGGATGTCTGCGCCGGTCAGCGCGGCAATGTCGGCGCGGTCATTGACGGCGAAGAGCTTGCCGTGTTCAGCGGCGACCTCGGCGAGGGTCTCCACAGCGGCAATCTCGTCGCGGGTGTCGACTTTCTTGTCGCGCAGCTGGATGATGTCGGTGCCGCCTTCGTAACAGGCGTGCAGGAATTCACGCAGATCACCGCGGGATGCGCGCGAGTCGGTGCAGAGGTACAGGCGGGCGTCGGCAAGCAGGGCGCGTCGTGTTGTGCGAGTGGCAGCTGATGAGGCGTTCATGTCCCCATGTTAGGCGAGGTTGAGGATGCGGTGTCGTGACGGAGAGCCCGAAGTCATATGATGGGGGAGTACCACGTTCCGCGGGAGCCGTACTCGGTATCGATGAGATGCCGCTGGCTGAGAGGGCGAATAACGCCGACCGCTTTTACCTGATGCGGGTTATGCCGCCGGAGGGAGGAATGGCAGTGAATGCTGCCGCTATGGGTGCCGCCTCGACAAGTGAGGGCGGCACAGGGGATACGTCGTCAAGCGTTGTTATCGCAGGCGCGGGCATTATCGGCTTGGCGACGGCATGGAGACTACTCCGCCAGGGATTCGATGTGACCGTCCTCGATGCCGAGCCCGTTTCCGGCGCAACCTTCGCCGCGGCTGGCATGCTGGCGCCGGTTGCCGAAGTCGTGTGGGATCAGCCGACGCTGTATCCGCTGATGGTGGAATCGGGCAAGCTCTACCGCGACTTTGCCCTGGCTATCGCCGAGGAATCGGGCCACGATGTCGGCTACATCGAGAATTCCACGTTTGTTTGTGCGGGCGATGCTGCCGACCGGCAGACACTCAGCGAGCTCGTTGAGCTGCAGCATGACATGGGCATGGAGATCAACCGCATCACCGCCACCGAGGCGCGCCGGGCAGAACCGGCACTGGGGCCGGGCTGTGTTGGTGCGGTGGATATTCCGGGAGATCACCAGGTCAATCCGCGTCTGCTCGCAGAGGCGTTGCTGACCATTCTAGGAGACCGCGTCATCCGCACTCGCGTGGAAGAGGTTATCTACGCTTCCGATGCCGACCCCCGCCGCGCCATCGGTCTGCGCGGGACGGACGGAAATGACTACGTCGCCGATGAGGTCGTTTTGGCTGCGGGGCTGAACACCGCCGACATCACTGGCCTGCCGGAGAATCTGAATCTGCCACTGCGCCCGGTTTATGGAGATGTGCTGCGTCTGCGCGTGCCGAAGCGCCTGCAGCCGCTGGTCACTCGCACTATTCGCGGTGTGGTTCAGGGACGTCCGGTTTATATCGTCCCGCGTGCTGACGGCACCGTCGTGCTCGGCGCTACCTCGCGTGAAGATGACCTGACCGGTGTCTCCGCCGAAGGAGTCCACCAGCTACTCCGCGACGCATACCGCCTGGTGCCCGGCATTCTCGACTGCGAAATCTACGAGATGACCGCCCGCGCCCGGCCTGGCTCCCCGGACGATGTCCCCATGATTGGCCGCGTGGCTCCAGGACTGACCGTGTCCACCGGCTACTTCCGTCACGGCATTCTGCTTACGGCCATCGGTTCCAAGCTCACGGCCGATGTCGTCGCAGGTCGGGAAAATGACAACGCCCCGGCGCTTCTTTCCGCCGTCAATCCATTCCGCTTCAGCGATTAGAGGAGGCTCGCTTATGTCCACCACAACACTCAATGGCGAAGGCTACACACCGGCTGCGGGGGAGATGGTCGCAGACCTCGTCGCTAAGCACACGGGGCACGCGCTTAACGACGACGGCACTGTCGCGGACGGCACCCGCCTGGGAATCGCGGTAGCCGTGGATGGTGCGGTAATCCCGCGAGCCAAGTGGGCGAGCACGCCCGTGGCAGGCGCCATCGACATCGTGACAGCAGTTCAGGGAGGCTAGAGATGACCGAGAATTCCGCACAAGCAAACATGTCCGCGCAGGAAAATGAAACCGGGACGGCGAGCGAAGTTACACGTGAACCGCTGCGCATTGGCGGACTGGAGTTGAACTCCCGTCTGATTATGGGAACTGGCGGTGCGACCAGCATGGATACGCTGGAGCGGGCGCTGGTGGCTTCGGGCACTGAGCTGACTACGGTGGCGATGCGCCGCTTTACGCCCGGTACGAAGCAGAACGTTTTTGAGATTTTGCAGCGCAACAATATTGCGGCGCTGCCGAATACTGCGGGGTGCTATACCGCTCGTGACGCGGTGCTGACTGCGCAGTTGGCCCGCGAGGCGCTGGAAACCAACCTGCTGAAGCTCGAGGTCATCGCCGACGAGGACACGCTGCTGCCGGACCCGGTCGAGCTGGTCGCGGCAGCGGAGCAGCTGGTGGCTGACGACTTTGTCGTCTTCGCTTACACCAACGACGATCCGGCGCTGGCCAAGCGGCTGGAGGATTTGGGCTGTGCGGCGGTCATGCCGGCGGGTTCGCCTATTGGTACTGGCCTGGGAATTCTTAACCCACACAACATCGAGCTGATTGTGGACCGCGCGAATGTGCCCATCATCCTGGATGCGGGCATCGGTACCGCGTCTGAGGCAGCTCAGGCGATGGAGCTTGGCTGCGATGCAGTGCTGTTGGCATCCGCAGTGACCCGTGCACATGATCCGGTGGGCATGGCCACAGCGATGCGCTTCGGCGTTGAGGCAGGACTGACTGCTCGCGAGTCGGGTCGCATCCCACGGCGTCGACTGGCCCAGGCGAGCTCGTCGTTTGAGGGAATCATCACTGAGCGCGTCAGCGGCGCACGCGAGCAGGATTCTCTGTAATGGCTGAGCAGGGTGTCAATCTTTCGGACCGCGACCTGCGCCGGTACGCGCGGCACCTAACACTGCCGGGCTTTGGTGCCGAGGGGCAGCGAACTTTGCGAGCCTCCCGCGTCCTCGTCATCGGAGCTGGTGGCTTGGGATCGCCTGCGCTGTTGTACCTGGCCGGGGCAGGGGTCGGGCACATCACCATCATTGACGATGACGTGGTCGACGAGTCCAATCTTCAGCGCCAGGTCATTCACCGTGAGTCCGACATTGGTCGCCCGAAGGCCGAATCTGCCGCGGATGCCGTGCGGCGCCTTGACTCCGAGGCATCGGTGACCGCAATCGTCGGCAGGTTAAGCGTCGACAATGCTGAGGAGCTCTTCGCCACTCACGATGTAGTGCTCGACGGTGCGGACAACTTCGCCACGCGCTACCTGTCCTCCGATGCCGCGGAGCTGACCGGAACGCCACTGGTCTGGGCCACAATCCTGCAGTTCGCAGGACAACTGTCCGTCTTCTGGCCTGGCCACGGCCCCATGCTTCGCGATCTCTACCCCGACATCCCCGACCCCGGCTCCGTGCCGTCGTGCGCCGCAGGCGGTGTCCTCGGCGCAATGGTCGGACAAATCGGCTCCATGATGGTCGTCGAAGCTATCAAGGTGCTCACCGGTGTCGGCAAGGTCGCCGTCGGCAAACTCGTGCTTATCGACGCCCTGGAGGCAACCACCCGCACACTGTCCTTTGCAGCCGACCCGGAGCGCGAACCCGTTTCCGACTTGACCGAAATTGCGCAGGTGTGCGCAGCTTCGTGGACCGAGGATGAGGAGGCCCCGGCGCAGAGCATGCGCAGCATTGGTCCCAACACGGCGCACGAGCTTCTTGCCGAGGGTGTGCCTCTCATCGATGTACGCGAGCCCGAAGAGCGCGCGGAGGCTGCCATTGCCGGATCTGTGCCTGTGCCACTCGGCGACATTCGCAGCCGTGGGTGGGCTGCGATTCGCGAAGCGTGGGCTGAGCGGAACCTCCAGTCGAACTACCCACGAGTTCTGATTCACTGCCACTCGGGTGCCCGCTCGCAACAGGCAATTGAGCTGTTGGCCAGCGAGATTGAGGCTGATGGCGCCATACCGGAGCTCATCAATCTGGACGGGGGCATTGTGGCCTGGCAGGCTGCGGGGCAGGAGACCGTCGTAAAGCGTGGCGGAACGCACTAATTAGTGGCTACCGCCACGCGCTGTTGAACAGTGTGCCTACGCCTGCGGCTTCAGCGTTGTCGACCACAACTCGGTGCCACGAGTGGTGAGCAGACGGACGGTCATCTCGCGTGAGTCGCCGTCGATATCGACTTCGCCGAAGTGCTGGAAGTCCTGTGTGGGGTCGGCGTTGGCATTGTCTTTACCCGGTGCGTGGACGTACTCCACCTTCGGCCCGAAGGTCGAGTCCATTTCGTTGGGGCCGAAAGCGCCCGCGTGGAGAGGACCGGAGACGAATTCCCAGAAGGGTGCGAAGTCGGTGAACTGTGCGCGCTCTGGGCTGTAGTGGTGAGCCGCGGTGTAGTGCACATCGGCGGTGAGCCAGACGACATTTGAAACATCTTTAATGGCGCTGAGCAGGCGGGCGATTTCACGTTCACGTCCTGCAGGTGCACCGGCGGCACCATTGGATACGCTTTCTTGGTCACCATCGTCGCCGTCGGGGACGATGATTCCAAGCGGTAGGTCATTAGCAACAATCTTCCACGTCGCGCGGGAGTCCTTGAGGGAGTCGATTAACCAGTTGGTCTGCTTTTCGCCAAGGATTGGTTCTTCGGTTGTCGAGCGCGGATTATTGGAAGTGTTTTCTCCCTTGTAACTGCGCATATCCAGAATGAAGATGTCTAGCAACGGGCCGTAGGAAACCTTGCGGTAGACGCGCCCATCTACAGCCATTTGCTGATCAATTGGCTGCCACTCATGGAAGGCTTGGTAGGCACGCTTGGCCAGGGTGTTGACATCGCGCTCGGTATAGCGATCATCGTCTAGGACTTCGTTGGGGTACCAGTTGTTGACTGTTTCGTGGTCATCCCACTGGACTAGCTGCGGAACCTGCGCATTGAAGGCCAAGTAGTTCTTGTCCATGAGGTTGTAGGAGTACTGGCCACGATACTCTTCGAGGGTTTCAGCAACCTTGGATTTGGCCGGAGTGACATGGTTGCGCCACACAGTGCCGTCGGAAAGCGTGACGGATTCATCCAGCGGACCGTCGGCATAGCAGGTATCGCCTGAGTGAATGAATAGGTCTGGATTGCGCTCCATCATGGTGGAAAAGCCGGTGTAGCCACCGATTTCGTCGTTAATTCCCCAACCCTGACCTGCGACATCGCCGGACCAGTGCAGGCGGATGTTGGATGCGCGGTTTGGGGCAGTACGGAAGGTGCCAATAACGGGATCAGAGCAGATTCCAGTATCTGCCTCTTCGAGCGTGACGCGGTAAAAGATTTCCTGTCCTGGCTCGAGACCGACGACACGTAAACGTCCGGTGCCGTCAGTATCTGGAGTTAACAGAGAGTTGCTGCGGAATACCTTGGCATTCTGGAAGCTCTCAGTTGCAGCAGTTTCAACCACCATATGGGCGGGGCGGTCTGAGCGAGCCCAAATCAATGCGCCGTCGCCGCGGATATCGCCACTTGCAACGCCGTGGGTGAGCTGTGGCCGAGAACGCAGTAACCCTGGGGAGGCCAGTGACGGCGAACCCGGTGTAGCTGAAGCCGCAGCTCTAGAGGCATGAGCGAGCGTGACTGAAGTGGCAAGTGCGGTGGATGCGCCTAAACGTAGAGCGCTGCGACGGGAAAGCTGCATGGAGTCGAACGATAGGTTTTCCACTTTGACGTTCAGTTAAACCAGCGTGAACTCGAAGGAAAAAGTCGCAATTACAGCACAAAGGCTTAGTTATTGAGAATGACTGGGCTTCCTTTTGTAACGTAGATAACCGACTTGGGAGGAATGTGTCTTCCGAGCTGTCTTTTCTGAGACAGACAATCTAGAAGTGAAAGGCGCTGACCCCGATAATGGGATCTACACAAACGCCACAAGTAAAAACGCAAGAAAAGAAGTCGGGCGGTTTTCTTAAGAACCTGCCGACCGACCCGTTGATCTTCACGACAGCGATGGGTTTCATTGTCCTCTTTGTGGCAGTGACCATAGCGCTGGGGGATACCGCTCGGGATGCCTACTCGGCCGCTTCCGATTGGGTTACGTCTAACATGGGCTGGCTGTTCATCGGTGGTGTCTCGGCAAGCTTTATCTTCCTCATCGGCTTGTTTGTGTCCCGCTACGGACGCATCCAGCTTGGCGATGATGACGAAGAGCCCGAATACACCATCGCCGAGTGGTTCGGCATGCTCTTCGCCGGTGGTACTGGCTCCATGCTGATGTTCTGGGGCGTGGCTGAACCACTCAACCACGCTTACAACCCGCCGTTCGGTCAAGAGCCGATGAGCCGCGAAGCTCAGAACACTGCGATGGCATTTACCATCTACCACCTGGGTATTCACATGTGGGTCATCATGGCGCTGCCGGGGCTCGCGCTGGGGTACTTCATTTACAAGCGTCACCTGCCGCCGCGCGTCTCCTCCATCTTCGCGCCGCTGCTCGGTGCCCGCATTTACTCATGGCCGGGCAAGCTTATCGACGCCGTCGCCATCATCGGTACGGTTGTCGGTATCGCGGTATCGGTGGGCATGGGTGCGCTGCAGATTAACTCCGGTGCTGCTCGTGTAATCGGTACCCCGGAAAACTCGATGGTGCAGCTCATTCTGATTGCCATCATTATTGTGATTGCCTCGATTTCTGTGGCTCGAGGGCTGGACAAGGGCATTAAGGTGTTGTCCAATGCCAATATTTGGGCAGCCATGGGATTGATGGTCTTCGTGCTGCTGATGGGCCCGACTTTGACGCTGCTGCGCCAGACCGTCGATACGGCGGGTGTCTACTTGGATGCGCTGCCGCGCGTCATGTTCTGGACTGACTCCTACGACGTCAACCCGAATTGGAAGCAGGGTGCCTGGACGGTCTTCTACTGGGCCTGGACAATCTGCTGGTCGCCATTTGTGGGCATGTTCATCGCGCGTATTTCCCGTGGACGTACAGTCCGCCAGTTCATTGCCGGTGTGATTGCACTGCCGACAATCGTGTCGATTCTGTGGTTCTCCATCTTCGGTCGTGCAGGTTTTGAGCTGGAAAACGAGCAGCCAGGAATTCTTACTGAACCAGTTGTCGAAGGCGGAGACCCCTCACCGGCACTCTTTATTCTGTTGGAGCAGTACCCGCTGACAACGCTTGTCAGTGTGTTTGCACTCTTTGTGATCATGATCTTCTTCGTCACCTCCATCGACTCGGCTTCGATGGTCATGGACATGATGTCCACCGGTGAGGAAAACAAGGCTCCGACCTTCTACCGAGTCCTGTGGGGCATCATGATCGGTGCTGTGGCAGCTTCTCTGCTGCTGATTTCCGGTGAAACTGCACTGGAAGCGCTGCAATCCGCGGTGATTGTCATTGGTGTGCCGTTCTTCTTCCTCCACTTTGTGATGATGTACTCCTTGGTCAAAGGCATGAGTGATGACCACATGGCAGTGCGCAAGCCGGTTACCCGCCAGTGGGAGAAGACCGATACTCCGGAGAAGTTGGAGAAGCACGAAGCCGCACCCGCGCCGGGCTACGACGAAGAGGGCAATGAGCTGCCGCGCTTTGAGTACACCCACGATGAAGAGGGACGTCTGGTTATTCAGTCCGATGTGGTCGTTGAGGGTGAGTTTGAGTCTGGCGAAAAGTCGGAATCAGAGAGCCCAGAGGAGTCGGGGACGAAGTCTGAGTCGTAGGAGAGCACGGTCGCAGTAGTGCTCGGCACTTGTGGCCACGCTATTCACCTATCGTTGCGCTGTAGCGTGGCCATCAGTGAGTAGTGCATCGATAAGAGCGAAGGCAGAGGCCGTAGCCAAACAAAAACGCCGCCCAGCGGAAACCAAAAGTAGTTTCCATGGGCGGCGTCGCTGTGTTCGTCGTAAAGCGAGTGCGGCAGTAAGCCGTGATTAGCTTTACTCGTAGGTGCCTCGGAGGTCCTTGTAGTCCTCATCGTGCCAGTCCACGTTGGCCTGGTCCTTGGTGGTGACACCGACATCAGGCTGCTGCGGAACCTTCGCAATGATGTTGCGGCGGGCGCGGCCGGCGCGGAGCTGGCTTTCGATACGCTCGGCAAGGTTGGCAAGACCGAAGTTGATGGCAATGAGAATGATCGCCACGACGACCAGCGATGGAATCATGGCGCCGTAGTACTCGCCAAGCTGGCGGCCAGAGCGGACAACCTCGACGTAGCCAATCATGTAACCCAGCGCGGAGTCCTTCAGCGCAATAACCATCTGCGAGATAATCGCCGGCAACATGGCGGCGACTGCCTGCGGCAGCAAAATAGTGACCATCGTCTGGCGGTGGGAGAGACCCAGCGCAATCGCGGCCTCACGCTGGCCCTTCGGCAGCGATTCGATGCCGGAGCGCAGCGTCTCGCCAATGACGGATCCGTTGTACATGGTCAGGCCAAACACAACGGCGGCAAAGCCGAGGTAGTTCGACGGAAACAGCTGCCAAAGCGCGAACACCGAGTAGGCAAACAGCATGAGCACCAGCACCGGAATGGCGCGGAAGAACTCGACAATCACCGAGCACAGCCAGCGCACCGGAGCGACCGGGCTCAACCTACCGACGCCCAGGAGAGCACCAATAACCAGTGCCAACACAATAGAGACGACAGCCGCGACAATGGTGCTGACCAGACCGGGCAGAATGTACGTGGTCCAGGTTGTGGATTCTAGGAAGAACGACCACTTATTCGCCTCGAACTGGCCCTTGTCGGCCAGTTTCATTCCGACCCAGGCGAGGATCGCAACGGTGATTGCGGCCACGATCCAGGTGAGGGTTCGGTTGAAGCGCTGAGCCTTGGGGCCCGGCGCGTCGTAAAGAACTGTTGCGCGAGTAGCCATTAGCGCTTCACCGCCCATCGCTTGCCAGCCCAGCCGAAGAACAGGCCGGTCGGCAGAGTCAGAATAATAAAGCCGACAGCGATGATGCCGAAGATAATCAGGATATCGCTGGCGTAGTTTTCGGTCATGGTCTTCATCAGCAGCGACGCTTCAGCCACACCGATTACCGAGGCAATCGTGGTGTTCTTGGTCAGCGCGATCAGGGTGTTGCCGAGCGGCACGATAGCGCCACGGAACGCCTGCGGGAAGATGATGTAGCGGAAGCTCTGGCCGAAGCTAAGCCCCAGGGAGCGGGCGGCTTCGGCCTGACCGAACGGCACAGTATTAATACCGGCGCGCAGGGACTCCGCAACGAAGCACGAGGTGTAGGCAACAAACGCCAACACCGCGAGACGGAAGTTCTGCTTGACAATGAAGGAGTCATTCTCCGCAGCCAGCAGCAGCCCCAAGTTGTAGTAGAGACCCATCGAGGCCAGCAGCACAATCAACGTCAGCGGGGTATTGCGGACAATGCTGATGTACCAGGTCGACAGGGTACGTAGGATTCCCACGGGGCTCACGCGCATAGCGGTGAGAAGCGTGCCAAAAATCAGGGAACCAATTGCCGAAGCAATCGTCAGTTTGATGGTTACCCAGAAAGCCGGAAGCAGTTCCGGCCCCATTTCACTCCATAGTTCTGGATTCATTGTTTGCTCGCACCCCTTCCTACTTCTTCTCTACGAACGACAGATCGCCGATTGCCGGCTTGTCGTCGAGCTCGAACTTGTCGCCCAAATGCTTCTTCAGGATCTTCTGAAGCTCACCGGTGTCGTACAGCGACTCCAGCGCCTCATTGATGGCCTCACGGCTGGCATCATCACCCTTGGGCAGGCCGATGCCGTAGTACTCATTGGTCCAGTAGGAACCATCGGGGTTGCGCAGCTCGACCACGCGGAAGTCGTCGCCGAAGCGCTCCTTGTAGCGCTGGGCGAAGCCCGCGAGAATAGTTGCATCGGTAGTCAGGGCATCGACGACACCCTGCTTCACACCTTCCGCGCACGCGGCGTAGGTATCGAACTCCTGCAGCTGCACCTCCGGTAGAGCGTCCTTGACTTTCTGCGCTGGGGTGGAGCCGGATACAGAACACAGGCGAGTGCCCGGGGCGACGTCGTCAAGCCCCTGGATACCCTCGGAACCGCGCACCAACAGTGCCTGGTGCGTGACCAGGTACGGGCCGGCGAAGTCGACGGCAGCCAGGCGGCCAGCGTTGATGGAGTAGGTGGCGGCGATCATGTTGACCTCGCCGTTGTTAATCAGCGTCTCGCGCTGAGCGGACGGGGTCTCGCGCCACTCCATCTCGGGCACATCCCAACCGTTCTTGTTGGCGATGTACTCAATGACGTAGCGGGAAACATCGTTGTCGACGCCCGCGAACTCACGGTCCGGAGTGCGCTCACCGAGACCCGGCTGGTCAAACTTCGTACCCAGCGTCACGTGCCCGGCTTCGATATCGGCCAGCAGGTTTCGGGGTCCGCCGCTACCGCAGGCCGCGAGGCTCATTGTCGTGGCAACAGCTACGACAGCCGCCGCAACTCGCTTGCCGACGACACCTCGGCGGCCCTGGTTGCGACTGCGTCCCCGGCCTCCTCGTAATAGTGAAAGCTTCATGGTGACCAGCCCCGCCTAGTGTCCGACGATCTTGGCCAAGAAGTCCTTGGCACGATCGCTCTGCGGGTTGGTGAAGAAGGTCTCCGGGTCGGTGTCTTCGACAATCGCACCGTCGGCCATGAACAGGATGCGGTCGGCCACGCGGCGGGCGAAGCTCATCTCGTGGGTGACACAGACCATGGTCATGCCGCCCTTGGCCAGGTCGGTCATGACATCGAGGACCTCGTTAATCATTTCCGGGTCGAGCGCGGAGGTGGGCTCGTCGAAAAGCATGACCTTCGGGTCCATGGCCAGGGCGCGTGCGATGGCGACGCGCTGCTGCTGACCGCCGGAGAGCTGTGCCGGGTACTTGTCAGCCTGTTCCGCAATGCCGACACGGGCGAGTAGCTTGTCCGCACGCTCGCGGGCCTCGGCTTTGGAGATTTTGCGGACCTTCAGTGGGGCCAACGTGACATTGTCGCGAATGGTCATGTGGCTGAAGAGGTTGAACTGCTGGAAGACCATGCCGACCTCAGCACGCAGACGGGTGAGTTCCTTACCCTCTTCTGGGAGAAGTTTGCCGTTGATGCGGATCTCGCCGCTGTCGATGGTCTCGAGGCGGTTGATGGTTCGGCACAGTGTGGACTTACCAGAGCCGGAGGGGCCGAGGACAACTACGACCTGACCAGCTGGGATTTCCAGATTGATGTCGCGCAAAGCGTGGTAATCGCCGTAGTGCTTATTCACCCCGGCAATCGAAATCATGCTCTGTGGTGTGGATGATTCAGTCATGTGAAAGAGTATAGGTGACTCACGACACATCACTGCTATCGGTGTTCCTTGTGCGATATTCACCTGTGAAAAGTGACTGCACACCAATTAGTTCTAAAGATCCACGCGATGGCGCCTCGCAACAGGCTTGCGGCCATGCACGAACCAGTAGAAAACGGCCGCGAGAACCACCACAACCGCCAGGCCTGCGTACATCTTGTCGAAGCCCATAGTGGCGGCTACCGAACCAAGCACGATCGGGCCGAGGCCGATGCCTGCGTCGACAAGCAGGAGCAGCGTCGAGATGCCCGTGCCCAACTTGTGTGCCGGGGTCAGGTGCACGGAGATGGTCTGGCAGGCCGGCATCAGCGTGCCGTAGCCCAGGCCGCAGAGCGCACCGGCGGCGATAACGTGCCAGTCAGCGGTTGCGAAAGCCAGAACAAGCAGTGAGATGGTGAAGCACACCAGGCCGATGGCGATAACGGGGTTGTCGCCGCGGCGATCTTGTAGGCGTCCCAGTGAGAAACGTGCCGCCATCATCGCCACCGCATAGGCGATGAAGAAGAAGCTGGCGCCTCTAGCCAGGCCGCTCAGCTGCGAGTATCGGTTCAGGAATGTAATCACGCCCGCATACGCCAGGCCGATGAGCAGCATGAACAGGCCAATCGGCACCACTCTCGGCGTCATGATGTCATCGAAGGAAAATGTGCGCTTCGTCTCGCTTGCCGACGAGTCTTCGGTGGCCTCGTCCTTGGTTGCCGCAGTGGTGGGCTCGTTGTGTTGTGGCAGAAAGAGTGCCAGCACCAGTCCGACAATGGACAGGCCGAGGGCTGTGGCAAAGAGGACGCCGTAGCCGACCGAACCAATAAGGGCAAGGCCGAGAGCTGGGCCAATCGCTGTGGCCAGGGTGGTGCCGAGCGAAATGTAGCCAGTTCCCTCTGCGCGCCGCGAAGCCGGAATAGCGGTTTGGGCGGCGGCCATCACGGCGGTGGAAGCGAATGCGTAGGTCAGGCCGTGGATGATGCGGATTGCAATCAGGATCGGCAGGGATGCGGCCCACAGGTAGGCGGCACAGGCTGCCACGATGACAGCGAGCGAGCCAAGCATGATTCTGCGACCACCGAAGGTGTCCACCAAGTAGCCGGAAAAGAGACGAGCGATGGTGGCGCCGACCACGAAAGAACTGGCGGCGAAGCCACCGGCGGCATCGGAGGCGGAGAAGCGCTGGACGGCGTAGAGCGCCATGACCGTGATTGAAAGGTAGAACACCAGGTACATGCTGAAGTTAATCAGCCAGCTGATGATGAACGCGGGGGAGAAGAGCTTGTCCTGCCCGTGCTGCTCGTCCTGCTCGTTCTGTTTGTGCCTGTTCTGTGTGGTCGTATGCGTTGTCATGCTGAAGATACGGTCTCTTTTCTCGTTTGAAAACGATCGTGGAATTAGTGCTTTGGCGAAACTGCTTTCCGGCATTTGTATCATGCAAAAATGCAGTTAGGGCTCGAATTATAACAATTGGTTTGTATGATGCAAATGTGCTTTTTCGGCCTTAACCGCATCCGTGGCGCGCTAGAATAGGGGCTGTTCAGCAAACAGATACATCCCGCAGGCCCATTAAAGGGCCGACATAAAGGCGACAAGAGGATTGACTGCCACCGTGCGAAACGACGACCTGGCCGCGCTCGTTTACGAGAACATGCTGCTATCCCGGGTGAGCTCCAGCGGCTACCGACCACATCGTAAGGACATCCTGTTGGATCGCTCCGCCGCAGCACTGCTGGCTAGGCTGGAAGCACAGCCGGATATGACGGTCGCCGAGCTCTCCGATGCACTAGGGCTGGACATTTCTACAGTGCATCGCCAGCTGGCCGCCGCCATGCGGCAGGGGTATATCGCGAAGAGGTCCGCGCCGTCGTCAAGCGCGAAGGTGCATAGCGCGACCGACAAGGGGCTAGAGCTGCTGCACCGGGAGATTGAGGCGCGTAAGAATACCGTCGATGACATTACGCATGGCTGGGAAGACTCGGAGCTCGCGGAGTTCGTGCGATTGATGCGCAAATTCAACGAGGGCGTGGAAGAAATGCGTGGTCATCCATGGCCTAGATAACCGCGGATGCAGTGGTCATGGAATACTTGAGGGCGTGGCTGAGAAAAAGAAGATCGCAAACGTCCTTGCTAACCGATACGCCTCTGCGACTCTGGCTGAGTTGTGGAGCCCTGAGTACAAGATCATCCTCGAGCGCAAGCTCTGGATTGCCGTTCTGAAGGCTCAGGTCGCTCGCGGAATTGAGGTGCCGGAGGGCACTATCGAGGCGTATGAGAAGGTCATCGACCAGGTTGACCTCGACTCCATTGCCGCCCGTGAGCGTATTACTCGCCACGATGTGAAGGCTCGCATTGAAGAGTTCTGCGACCTGGCTGGCACCGAGCACATTCACAAGGGTATGACCTCGCGTGACCTGACCGAAAACGTTGAGCAGCTGCAGGTTCTGCAGTCGCTGAAGGTCGTGCGCGACAAGGCCGTTGCCGTTGCCGCCCGCACTGCGGAAAAGGCCTCCGAGTACCAGTCGCTGGTGATGGCAGGTCGCTCCCACAACGTCGCCGCACAGGCAACAACCCTGGGTAAGCGCTTCGCCTCTGCTGCGGACGAGATGCTGCTGGGCATCGAGCGCGTAGAAGACCTGATTTCCCGCTACCCACTGCGTGGCATCAAGGGCCCGATGGGTACCGCCCAGGACATGCTGGATCTGCTTGACGGTGATGAGTCCGCACTGGCCTCCCTCGAAAACGAAATCGCTGAAGGCCTCGGCTTCGACCGCGTCTTTGACTCCGTTGGTCAGGTCTACCCGCGCACCCTCGACTTCGACGCTCTGTCCGCACTGGTCGAGCTGGGCGCAGGCCCGGCGTCGCTGGCCACCACCATCCGCCTGATGGCCGGTAATGAGACCGTCACCGAGGGCTTCAAGGAAGGCCAGGTCGGTTCTTCCGCCATGCCGCACAAGATGAACGCCCGCTCCTGTGAGCGCGTCCACGGTTTCCAGGTCATTCTGCGTGGTTACATGACCATGCTCTCCGAGTACGCCGGTACTCAGTGGAACGAAGGCGACGTTTCCTGCTCCGTGGTTCGCCGCGTTGCACTGCCGGATGCCTTCTTCGCCATGGACGGCATGTTCGAAACCTTCCTCACCGTCCTGTCCGAGTTCGGTGCATTCCCGGCCATGATCGACCGTGAGCTGGAGCGCTACCTGCCGTTCCTGGCTTCCACCAAGATCCTCATGGCAGCCGTTCGCGCTGGTATGGGCCGCGAGGAAGCCCACGAGATCATCAAGGAGCACGCCGTCGCCACCGCACTGGATATGCGCGAAAAGGGCGCTGAGCAGAATCTCACTGAACGTCTCGCTGCAGATGAGCGTTTCCCGCTGGATGCCGCAGGGCTTGCCGACGCTCTGGCGAACCGCCATGCGTTCATCGGTGCCGCGGAATCCCAGGTTGACCGCGTAGTTGCACGTGTGCAGGCTGTCGTGGACAAGTACCCAGAGGCCGCGACCTACAAGCCGGGCGAGATTCTGTAGCTTCGCGAGCGTCACGCGCGAAACGCGTAAACGCAAAAACGTAAAGACGCAAGGTCCCTTGAAAAACTCTGTCACTTTGGGGGGCAGAGTTTTTCTTTGTTTGTTGGCGAAAGCGCCAGTGAGCAGCCAACTTCCTCGGTACGATGAGCGGTAAGTATCGAAACCTCTACGCGAAAGGTGCCCGACGTGACATCGGCTGTTAGGACTTCGCTTTCTCGCCCAGGTGCCACATTGAATGTGTTGCGCTGGGTTCCAGAAAATGACAAGGGCGCGCCCATTACTCCTAAGGGAGTGGTGCAGATTGTCCACGGCATGGTCGAGTACGCCAACCGCTACGCCAAGTTCGCCGAGTACCTCGTATCCCAGGGCTATGCCGTCGTCGCGCACGACCATCGCGGCCACGGTATGACCAAGACGGATGCTGGCATCCCGGGCTACTTCGCTGACTACGGTGGCTGGAACTTGATTCTCGAAGACCTCCACGCGGTGCGCCAGTACGTTGATGCTGAATTCCCAGGCAGCAAGCACTATATTCTCGGCCACTCCATGGGGTCGCTTCTGACTCGTAACTACATCGCCAAGTACGGAGAGGGGCTTACCGGCGTCATTATCATGGGCACCGTGTCGTGGCCAGGGGCTAAGGGCGACGCGGGAATGAAGGTGGCAAACCTGCTGGCTAAGATTCGTCCTACCGCGCCGGGCAAGCTGCTCAACACTCTCACCTTTGCTGATTACAACAAGGGCTTTGAGCGCCGCACTAAGTTTGATTGGCTCACCCGCGACCACAAGATTGTCGATGCTTATATTGCGGACGACAAGTGTGGTTTCGTTCCCACCAATGCCTTTTTCCGCGACCTTCTCGTCGGCACGCACTACGCGAACTCGCCTGAAGCCTATGAGAAAGCGCCTGATGAGCTGCCGCTTTTCGTGGTTTCCGGTGCCGTTGATCCGGCGGGTGGCGCTGCCTGTGTGACTGAGGTCGTGGGCAAATACCTGAACGCGGGCAAGAAGGACGTGCGCTTTAAGGTCTATCCGGATGGTCGCCATGAGATTCTCAACGAGTTGAATAAGGAAGAGGTCTACTCCGACATTGTGGCGTGGTTGGAGTCCCGCTAGGGGAGCTGGTTAATAGGCGAAAAGTGCGCCCGCTCGGTGGGGTCGACCGGTGGGCATCTTTTGCTACTTATCCCAATGCGAGTTACTGACTGCGTTTATGTCAGCGGCGGCGGGCCAACGCAAGTTACTGACTGCGTTTATGACAAAAATGGCCTGAAAAATTGCCTGAAAGTGTCATAAACTCATACAGTTTCACATTTGCAGCCCGTAATCATATTTGGCGTCCGTATTTTTTGGGGTCTGCCCAGTCATTATCTTGAGAATCAGACATACTTTTGTCATGTAACGTTCTTTTTACGCTTGAAGATTTACGCTTGAAGAAAAGGAACCGACCACATGATCAGAAGAAGACAACTCTCAGCGGTCGTGCTCACCATCTCCATGCTGCTGGTGCTCGTAGGCTCTTTTGCGGGAATCACAACAGGGCGTGCACAGGCGCAAGAGGCCGCGAGTACTATCTCGCCAACCATGGTGATCCTGGATGCTTCAGGGTCAATGCTTGCCGACGACGCGGGCGGCCAAACCCGAATGGAGGCAGCGAAGACTGCCACGAGTAAGTTCGCAGAATCTGTGTCAGAGGACTCCGAAATTGGGTTCATGGTCTACGGCACGGAAGTCGGCAATTCGCCGGAGGAGCGGGAAGCTGGCTGTCAGGACATCACCACGCTGCTGCCCGTGCAGGCTGGCAACTCGGCGAAGATTCCTGCTGAAGTAGGAAAGATCCAAGCCTCCGGCCACACCCCGATGGGGCCTGCGCTGCGTCAGGCTGCCGATGAGTTGCCGAAAGAAGGGCAACGTTCGATTGTGTTGGTCTCCGATGGTGAGGACACCTGTGCTCCGCCACCGGTGTGCGAGGTAGCCAAAGAACTCAAGCAGCAGGGCATTGATCTGGTCATCAACACAGTTGGTTTCCTCGTTGATGCGGGCGCACGTGCTGAACTGGAGTGCATTGCTGAGGCCACAGGCGGCGAGTACCTAGACGCCCAGGACTCCGATTCGCTGGCTGAGTCCATGAAGACGCTGGCGACCCGCACCGCACGCACCGCGCAGTCCAGCACGCAAGAGATACAGGGCGGCGACGCTCCTACGAGCGCTACCCAGGTGCCTGCCGACGTGGAAACGTTCTCGACCAAGCTGCGGGAAAAGACTCCTGAGTCGGAGCGCAGCATCAGTAATCAGGAAGGCGACAGTGCTGAGTACTTCTCTGTCCCGGTCGCTGAGGGAGAGCGGCTTGCAATTAGTGCGGCTACCGTGCCGGGAGCGTCGTCAGGCGCGACGTTGATGGACCTAGATGTCCGCAACTTCGCGCTCACTATGCATTTGGACGACAGCAGCTGCTTCCTGGCCAATGATTTCGGCAATGGCATCATCGACTCCAATGGCCCCTTTTTCGCATCGATAACAACCAAGCAGCCCGGAGGAGCGGAGGGGGACTGTAAGCCGGGCAATATGGTGTTCTCCGTGGCTCGGAAAGGCGGCTCCTTCGAGGGCCAGGACATTCCTGCAGAAGTAACCATCAAGCGTTTCGCCAACGAAAACCTGATTGATGTGCCGGAGGCGTTCCCGTCCGACAAGGAGAGCTTGAACCCTCCGCCCGCGACACCGGAAGCAGATCAGGCTAAGAAGGTCACCCCAGGTTCGTGGTTCGATGACGCCACGGAACTTACTGCCGACAACATCAGCAGCGTCACGGCCGACATTGTTCCTGGTGAGACGCACGTGTACAAGATCAAGTCCGAGTATGGGCAGCAGCTCCGCGGCGCCGTCAAACTCATTGACGCCCCAGAAGCGGACAAGCTTGCACAGATCTCCGGCCTGGATATCAAGACGCTGAACTCGGCACGCCAGCTCGCCGGCAGCGAGGAAAACCGTCCGGCCAATGAACACCAGATCGGTGAAGAGACTACATTTGGTAACTCGGCCCGGATTAACTATCGCAATCGGATCGGCGAAGATAGTGAAAAGTCGGGCGATTACGAGGCTGAAAGAGCCTGGTTGGATGGCGACCAGTACATCGTTGTCTTCTTCAACAACAGCTGGGGTGCCGGTCAATCCCACGATGTCGCGGGTGTTCAAAACGTCCCGGTGACTTACCAGCTGACCACGGAGTTGGTCGGCGAGAAGATTCCGGGCCCAGCTTTTGAACAGGTCGCGCACAAGTCGCCAAGTAGCGAGGCCCCGACTAGTAGCCAGCAGAATCCGAAGGGCACCGAAGAAAACGAGGATGACGGCTCTTCCAACATGATGTGGTTCTCTATTGGTGCAGTTCTGTTAGCCGTCGTCGGCGCGGCAATCGCGTTGACCCGTAAGTAACGCTAGAGCGTCCAGTACACGCCGAATCGGTCAGGCTTGACGACGGCTTCCGTGCCCTCGGCAACCTCAGCGCCTGTTAGGCCAAGCGCTTGGCAGGCGCTTTCGACCTCTTCGGCCGAATCGCTGGAGAGGCGCATCGCCACACCGTCGCCGAAGGTGAAATTGTGCATGCCCGGCGAGTCGAGCGTCATGAAATTCCCTGACCCGAAAAGCCGGTTGTATACCTCGGTGGCGGCGGCAGCCTGTGGTTCGTCGCCTGTCCACATGAAGTAGGGAATAACGGCGGGATTCGCTGTCTTTGCGGCAGCGTCCGTGCTTGCAGCCCCGCTGGTTAAGGAATCAATCATCAGTTGCCAGTTGACCCCATTGCCGTCGACCAACCAGCCAAAGAGCGGCGAGAAATCGTAGCTGGTCAGGGGCATGAGCGTAGCACCACCGCTGATGGTTTCATCACCCGCCATCAGATGCTCCCACAGTCTGCGCAGCTGGTTTTCCTGACCAGGGGCAAATCGCACCATAAAAGACACAGCGGGGGTTAATCGGCGGTTCCCGTTCTCAATGAGTTCAAAGTCCATCCCGCCGATGGTGAGCGTGGTGGAGTTGGGCTTGATGTTGGAGTGAAAACCTTCGGCGTAAAACCGCGCAGCGGCGCGGGGGTCGTCGTTAAGCGCGATCACGGCCGAGATAGAAACAGTCATGAAAATGAGCCTAACGACGAGCGCCTAACCGCGCAGAGAACGCAGCGTTTGATCCTAGTCAGTGAAGAATCTTCATACGGCGATATCCCCAGTAACGGCGCGCTGATTAGGGGATTTCAGTTAGTGGCGTGGGCTCTGCTCGCGAACTAGGTCTGCAAATCTGTTGATGTAGTCGCGAACAAAGTCCTCAGTGCTTGACGACGTGAATTCTCCTTGTTCGTCAATGAGTGTTGGCGATTGTCCCAGGAAGACCTCTGGCTGACCGAGCATCGGCATGTCGAAGTACGACAGCGCGAGTCGCAAGTTCTTCTGAGAGCTATAACCGCCCATACGGCCGACGGAGTGGCTGATAATTCCCGCGGGCAGGTTCTTCCATGCCACATCACCGTTGGGCTTAGATCCGATGTCAACGGCATTCTTCAGAGCTGCAGGAATTGTGCGGTTGTTTTCTGGGGTGACAAATAGGATGCCATCGCTGGCTTTAATGGTTTCCCGGAAACTGGTGTATTCCGCGGGAGTCGCAATATCGGACACTGCGGGGTCGTCGTAGTCGAAGTTGTAGAGAGGGAGGTCACGAATCTCGACGATGTCGACTTTGAAGTCATCGGGGAAGTACGTGGCTGCCTTGAGTGCAATCTTTCGTGCATAGGAGGCTCGACGCAAGCTTCCTACCAGGATAGAAATCTGTGCAGTCATGCGAATGTTCCTTTCTTAGGATGTATGGGGAAAGACGTGGATTTAGAAATCCCAGTCTTCATCTGCGGTGTCTTCGGCTTTTCCGATGACATATGCGGAGCCGGAACCGGAGAAAAAGTCGTGGTTTTCATCTGACCCCGGGGTGAGGGCGGCGAGAATTTCGGGCTTGAAGGCGGTCTCTTCATGGTTAAACCGCTGCGGGTATCCCAAGTTCATGAGCGCTTTGTTGGCGTTGTATCGAATGAAGTTGGCAACGTCGTCGTAGAGCCCGAGTGGTTGGTATAGGGCTTCGGAGTACCTCAGTTCGAGCTGGTATAGATCATCGAGAAGTTCGAAGACGAAAGCCTTCATCTGCGTTTGCGTGGCGGTGTCGTAGGTTTCTACGCCTCGCTGGAATTTGTAGCCGGAGTAATAGCCGTGAACAGCTTTGTCACGCAGAATCAGGCGCACCATGTCGGCGGTATTGGTCAGGATGCCACGTGATGCGAAGTGCAGCGGGAGGTAGAAGCCGGCGTAGAGCGAGAAGGACGAAAGAAGCGTTGCTGCCGCCTTTCGCTTGAGTGGAACGTCGCCGTAATAGTGTTTGAGCACAGCTTTTGACCGAGCCTGCAGGATGTCATTGGCGACTGCCCATTGGTAGGCAGCGTCGATGTCAGGGGTATTGGATAGCGTAGAAAATACTGAAGAATAAGACTTTGCATGCACTGCTTGCATGAAAGCGATATTCGTGTAGACGGCCTCTTCATGTTCGGTGCGGGCATCTTGAATTTGGGAAATCTCCCCGACAGACGCCTGGACTGTGTCGAGCATGGTCAGTCCGGTGAAGACCTTCATGGTCAGCTCGCGTTCTAGATCGGTGAGACGTCGCCAGTCTGCAAGGTCATTGGACAGCGGAACTTTTTCGGGCAGCCAAAAATTTGCTGTTAGGCGATTCCACACTTCGAGATCTTTGTCATCTTGCACTCGGTTCCAGTTGATTGGCCGAAGGCGGGCAGCTGGGTCCTTTCGAAAAGACGGTGGCGTAGTTGAATAGCTGTAGATGTTCAAGAAGTAGCGCTCCTCCAGAATTTTTCCAGGCCCTCTTTGACGTTCTCCACATCGTGGTCTGTCCCCAGTAGCTCATAGTGGTATAGCTCCGGAACCTGGCATTTTGCAGAAATGATGGCTCCGGCTATGCAAAAGTCGGTGCCGAAATTTGTGTTGCCCGAGGTGATGACACCGCGGATGAAACTCCTGTTGGTTTCGTCGTTGAGAAAAGCGATGACTTGCTTAGGTACCGCGCGGCGCCGACATCCGCCACCATAAGTCGGTGTGATCAGGACAAATGGGCTGCAAACGCGAATCATTCCGTCTTTTCGCGGATGTAACGGGATGCGTGCTGCTGGTTGAGCCAGCTTTTGGACGAACCGGTGAGTGTTTTCAGAAGCACTGGAGAAGTACACGATTCGGGGTGACTCCTCCGGTGGGAGTTCCGTGAAAGTCAGCGGCGTCTTCGATGATGAAGACACTCGATTACCTCCTATGTTCAATGGATTGAACATAAAATAGAGGAGTGAATGGGGTGTCAACAAGGCGTTGCCTACATGCGGTTGAAAAGTGCTTAGTCACGCAATTGCGAAGTAAAGCCGCGACTCTTCATTAACGGCGGAAAAACCCAGCAGCTGATCTTCAAGGCGGGAAAGTGGCGGGGTTGCCGGCCGGGGGGAGAGGGAGGAGGTGGTGTCTCTCGGAGGGGGCTCCAGTCGTGCCCCGGGCAAAAGCACAACAGGGAAACAAAACCGCCGCGCTTTGGAAAGGCCCAGTCGATGAGGAGACTGGTTTTCCAAAGCGCGGCGTTTTCTACAGCGCTTTCGCATCAACTACTTCAGCGGACGAACACTTCCGGTGAAGTGCGGACGCTTCTTCTTGCGATCCCACGCGACAATGTTGACTGCGCGGCCGATGTTGGAGCTGCCCTCAGTCAGGTTGTGAGCAGCACCTGCACCGTCACCGGTGTGGGTGAGTGCGACATTGATGGTGGTCGGCAGAACGACCGGCGCACCGAAGGAAATCTGGAACTCGTACGACTGACCCGGCAGAACCTGTGCCTCAGCCAGCGCGCGGGAGGCGGTGTACATGCCGTGTGCAATCGCTGCTGGCATGCCCAGAGCCTTCGCGGAGACAGAGGTGATGTGAATCGGGTTCCAGTCACCGGAAACCTTGGCCCACTTGCGGCCGGTGTTGCCAGCCAGCTTCCACTGAGCGGTGGGGAAGGGAACCTTGAACTGCTCGCGTTTGATGGTCTCGGCGCCGGACTTGATGGCCTCACGCTGTGCCTGGACCTCTTCGAAGCCCTCGGCATCCTTCAGGCGAACGCCCTTGGCCAGATACACCGACTGCTCCTCGACCAAGGTGGCGCCGGATGTGGACGATGTAACAGTTGACTCCAGAACAACCTCAGTGCCCGAGCGGTGAGCGCGGAATGCGGCAACCTTCACCGCGATATCAACTTTGCCACCGAGTGTGACAGGCGAGATTTCGCGGTAGGTGTTCTCGGTGTGGACCAGGCCCATCATCGGCAGCGGGAAATCATCCGCAGCCATTAGCTCCATCTGGATGGGCATGATTAGGGCGTGGATGTGGCCGAAGAAAGCCTGTTCAGACTTCGGGGCGCCAACGACGTCGCGGAAGTCCTGGTCACGGTCGGCATCGACAGTGACGCCCTTGACCACTAGTTCATCGACCTTGATTTCGGTGGAGTTCGGGCGTTTCTTCGCCGAACCAGCAGCTGCCTTGGCGTAGAGCGGAACCAGATTGGGAATGGCATCCAGGGTCTTAGCCATAAGTTTTCCTCTTTCCTCCTTATCGGGAGCCTATGCGGAAGCCGCGACTTCGCTTAGGCGCCGACGATGTTCTGACCGCAGACGCGCAGGACGTGACCATTGACGCCGAGAGCGCGGTCGGAGACCAGGAAGGCGATTGCCTGGGCGACATCGCCCGGCTGGCCACCCTGCTGCAGCGAGTTCACGCGTCGAGCAACCTGGCGGTTGACGAACGGAATAGCAGCGGTCATGTCGGTCTCGATGAAGCCCGGAGCAACAGCGTTGATGTTGCCGCCGCGCTTAGCAAACTCCTCAGCGTAAGCCTCGACCATTGCGATAACGCCGGCCTTGGAGGTGGCGTAGTTGGTCTGGCCGCGGTTACCTGCGATACCGGAGGTGGAAGCCATGGTGGCAATACGCGGAGCCTTCTCGAAGGCCTTGTGGTTCAGCAGCTGCTCGTTCATCTTCAGCTGAGACTCGATGTTGACGGCGATGACCGAGCCCCACTTGGCGTCGTCCATGTTGGCGAACATCTTGTCGCGGGTGATGCCTGCGTTGTGGATGACGATGTCCAGGCGACCGTAGCGGGCCACAGCGGCATCGGCAATGGCGTTGCCGGCGTCGTCGGCAGTGATGTCCTGCTGCAGAGCCAGGCCACCGAGCTCGTTGGCAACCTTGGACAGAGCCTCGCCCGCCTGTGGAACGTCGATGACGATGACCTCTGCGCCGTCAGCCTTGAGCTGGCGAGCGATAGCGGCACCGATACCACGGGCGGAACCGGTGACAGCGGCAACCTTGCCAGCCAGCGGCTTATCCCAGTCGGACGGGATCTCGCCCGCGTCGGAGGTGACGCGGAGGAACTGGCCGTCGATGAAGGCCGAGCGGCCGGAGAGGAAGAAGTGCAGGGAGGAAATCACGGATGGCGCGGTGACCGAGACCCCCGGAGCAACGAGGATGCCGTTGGCGGTGGAGCCGCCACGAACCTCGTGGCCGAGGGAGCGAATCAGGCCCTCGATACCACCGGCGACAGCGTTCTCAGCGATCTCGGCCGGGGTTGCGTTGTGGTGAGCATCCTTGGCGCGGGAGACGGTGACGATGCGACCACCCTTGTCCAGCTTGCGCATGTGCTTTGCAGCAGCGAGCACTGGGCCCTGCAGCTCTGCCGGACGCTTGGCCTCAGTGGCGACGAGGACAATGGCACCAATCTTGTCGTCAGCGGCGTTGCCACGACGGACCTGCAGACCCCACTCAGCCAGCTGAGCTGCAACTGCGTCTGCATCTGCACCCTCGCCGGTGACGAGCACCTTGTCGTTGTTCAGCAGCGGACCGCCCGGCTTGTGGCGGCGCAGGAACGGTGGCTGCGGCAGGCCAGCGGCCTTAGCCAGTCCAGTGAGCGGACCACCGTTGACGAGTTCCTGGTACTTATCGGTCATGGAAAATTCTCCTTGAAAGTAAAAGTGTCTTTATCGGTGGTGCGCTTTTAGACGCGAGCCTCGAGAACTGCGACAACACCCTGGCCGCCCGCAGCACAAACGGAGATCAGGCCGCGAGTGGTCTTGCCGGTCTCGTCTGCCTTCTGGCGCAGCATCTTGGCGAGGGCTGCCACAATGCGGCCGCCGGTAGCGGCGAATGGGTGGCCGGCTGCCAGAGAAGAGCCCTTGACGTTGAGCTTCTCGCGCGGGATGGAGCCCAGCGGGCCTTCCAGTCCGAGCTTGGTGCGGCAGAACTCCTCGTCCTCCCATGCCTTCATGGTGGACAGGACAGTGCCGGCGAAGGCCTCGTGGATCTCGAAGAAGTCGAAGTCGTCGAAGGTCCAGCCGTTGCGGGCCAGCAGGCGCGGGGTGGCGTAAGCCGGAGCCATCAGCAGGCCCTCGTCGCCGTGGACGAAGTCAACTGCGGCCGCCTCGGAATCGACGACGTCGGCAAGCACCGGCAGACCGCGCTCAGCGGCCCACTCCGGGGTGGAGACGAGGACGGCGGAGGCGCCGTCGGTAAGCGGAGTGGAGTTACCGGCGGTCATGGTCGGCTCTGCTTCCAGGCCGCGGCCGAAGACTGGCTTGAGCTTGGCCAGCTTCTCCGGGGTGGAGTCCGGGCGCATGTTGGTGTCGCGGGAAACGCCCTTGTACGGGGTGACGAGGTCAGTGAAGAAGCCCTCGTCGTAAGCGTTTGCCATGTTCTGGTGGGAAGCGGCGGCGAGCTCGTCCTGCTCGGCGCGGGTAACGCCCCACTTGGCGGTGGTGATTGCCTGGTGCTCACCCATGGACAGGCCAGTGCGTGGCTCGCCGGTCGACGGAGTGTCTGGAGCCAGGTCGGACGGACGAGCCTTCAGGAAGACCTTTGCCATGTCCAGAGTGGACTTCTGGCGGCTGGCCTCCAGCAGGATCTTGCGCAGACGGTCGTTGACAGCAATCGGAGCGTCGGAGGTGGTGTCCACGCCGCCGGCGATGGCGGAGTCAATCTGGCCCAGCTTGATCATGTTGGAGACAGAGTTGAGGGCTTCCATGCCGGTGGCACATGCCATCTGAATGTCGAAAGCCGGGGTGTCCGGCGCCAGTGCGGAGCCGAGGACACACTCACGGGTGAGGTTAAAGTCACGGGAGTGCTTCAGTACAGCGCCGGCGGAGACTGCGCCGAGGCGCTCGCCGCCGATACCGAAGCGAGCGACGAGACCGTCGATTGCAGCGGTCAGCATGTCCTGGTTCGACTCGTTAGCGTATTCCTTGTTAGAACGAGCGAACGGAATGCGGTTACCACCGACGACGACTGCGCGGCGCAGAGAGTTATTGTTGGCCTGAGCTGCCATGTGATTGTTCCCTTCAAAATCCTTGAAGTGTGACGTGAATTACTAAATTTAGACAATACTGGTATCGGTGTTTTCTGTCACGTTTTTAGAAATATTTTTGTCCAGTCATCTACCGAGCGGGGGAGGTGAGGGGCAAACACCGTCGTCCACCTGTGAAAAATTCGATGGGCAGCACTCCGGAATCTCAAAAGTTTTCCCGCTTGACGACGGTAATTGCGTCAATCCCCACTAGTTGGGGTGGCGGCCGGAGGTATCAATAGAGTGCAAAGGCGTATAGGGGTTTAGACTTTATCGCCATGCGACCTGAACTTTCCTCGTATAACCATCTTTCCGCGGGCAAGGTCCGGGAAATCTACGAGATTGACCCTGAGACTCTGCTGCTTGTGGTCAGTGACCGTATTTCTGCCTTCGACCACATTCTGGAGACCCCGATTCCTGACAAGGGTCGAGTGCTCACCGCGATGAGCGTGTTCTTCTTCGATGAGATTGACTTCCCGAACCACATGGCTGGCCCGGCTGACGATGAGCGCATTCCGGAGGAGTGCCTAGGTCGTGCGCTGGTGTGCAAGAAGCTGGACATGCTGCCATTCGAGTGCGTCGCACGTGGCTACCTGACAGGCTCTGGCCTGGTCGAGTACAAGGAAAACGGCACTGTCTGTGGCATTGAGTTGCCAGAGGGCCTCGTCGAGGGCTCCAAGTTGCCGGAACCGATTTTCACCCCGGCCACCAAGGCCGAACTGGGCGAGCACGACGAGAATGTCTCCTTCGACGCCGTTGTGGAGTCCCTGGGGCAGAAGCGCGCCGAAGAGCTGCGCGATGCCACCCTGCGTATCTACACCCAGGCTGCTGAACTGGCTGCTGAGCGCGGCATCATCCTGGCCGACACCAAGTTCGAGTTCGGTCTCGACTCCGACGGCAATCTGGTGCTGGCCGACGAGGTTCTCACCCCGGACTCCTCCCGCTACTGGCCAGCCGACTCTTACCAGGAGGGTTCGGTTAACCCGAGCTTTGACAAGCAGTACGTCCGAAACTGGCTGACCTGCTCCAAGTCCGGCTGGAAGAAGGACGAGGGCACTCCGCCGCCAGCGCTGCCGGGTAGTGTTGTGGAAGCAACTCGCGAGCGGTACGTCGAGGCCTACGAACGACTGTCGGGCCGCCGCTTCTCGGACTGGATTGGAGAACCTGCGTGAGCGAAGTGACCTTGGACTCGGCATCCGTCGGCAAGCCTGCAAAAAAGGATTTGCCCGCACCCCGTGCACAACGGAAGCCGGTGACTCGGTCCTTCCACGGAAGGGACTTCACCGATAACTTCGAGTGGCTCCGCGATAAGGAAAACTCCGAGGTTATCGACTACCTAGAGGCTGAAAATGCCTATACGGAGGCTTTTACCTCCGATCTTGACGGCACCGCGGACGCGATTTTTAAGGAGATCAAGTCGCGCGTGCAGGAGACCGATATGTCGGTCCCAACTCGCCTTAATGGCTGGTGGTACTACTCGCGCACGCAGGAGGGTAAGTCCTACGGGATGAGCTGTCGCGTGCGTGCGGAGGCCGGTGACGGTCTTGCCGCGTGGACTCCGCCGACCATCGCCGACGATGCCCCGGCACCAGGAGAACAGGTCATCCTGGATGCCAACGAGCTGGCCGAAGGCCATGATTTCTTCGCCCTCGGCGCAGCGAGCGTCTCCGCGGACGGCAATCTGCTGGCCTATTCCACCGACGTCACAGGCGACGAGCGCTACACGCTGCGCGTAAAGGATTTGCGTACGGGCGAACTGCTTGACGACGAAATTGCGGGCATCGCCGCAGGTGCTACCTGGGTCGGCTCCGAGTGGATCTTCTACCAGAAGGTCGACGAAGCCTGGCGGCCGGATTCCGTGTGGCGTCACCGCGTGGGCACCTCCACCGAGGATGACGTCTGTGTCTTCCATGAGCCCGATGAGGCTTACTGGGTCGGAGTCGGTACGGTACGCAGCGAAAAGTACCTGATTATTGAGAGCTCCTCGAAGATTACCTCTGAGGTCTGGTACCTGGACGCCAGTGACCCGACCAGTGAGTTCACCTGCGTGCGCCCGCGCGAGTCCGGTGTTGAATACGACATCGACCATGCCGTCATTAGCGGCCAGGATATGTGGCTGATTACACACAATATGACTGGCTCGAACTTCGCACTGGCCATGGTGCCGGTGGGGTCTTTCGACAGTATTTCGGATCTCACTGAGCTGGTCCCGCACCGCGATGACGTCCGTGTCGAGGGCGTTGACTGCTTCGCTGGGCACATCGCGTTTGGGTACCGTCGCGGCGGTATTGGGCGTGTGGCGCTGGCGGTATTGGCGCAGGACGAGGATGGTGCTGGCTCCGCTGAAACGGGCGATGCTGCCGACCCAGTGCCAGCGTCCGCTGTGAACTTCGTTGAGCTCGAATTCGACGAAGAGCTCTACTCCGCAGGCACTACCGGCAACGCTGAATGGGACACCCCGGTGTTGCGCTACGCCTACGGCTCCTTCACCACGCCGTCGCAGCTCTGGCAGATTGATATTGCCTCGGACAAGCGGGTGCTGCTCAAGGAGCAGAAGATTCGGGGGGAGTTTAATCGCGGTGATTACGTCGCCAAGCGTGAATGGGTGAGTGCCAGCGATGGTGCCCAGATTCCGGTGTCGATTATTCACCGGGCGGATTTGGATTTGGATGCGCCGAATCCGACGCTCCTCTACGGCTACGGCTCCTATGAATCGTCGATGGATCCGGGCTTTTCCATCGCGCGGCTCTCGCTGCTGGATCGCGGGATGATCTTTGTCATTGCACACGTCCGCGGTGGTGGCGAGATGGGTCGTGGCTGGTGGGAGAACGGCCGCGCAACCACGAAGAAGAACACGTTCACTGACTTCGTCGCCGTCGCTGACTACCTGCTGGATTCCGGTTGGACCACGCGCGAGCAGCTGGTAGCACTCGGCGGTTCGGCGGGTGGCATGCTGATGGGCGTGGTCGCAAACATTGCTGGCGATAGGTTCGCGGGCATTCAGGCCGTGGTCCCGTTTGTCGACTGCCTGACGTCCATGCTCATGCCAGAGCTGCCGCTGACCGTGGTGGAGTGGGATGAGTGGGGCGATCCGTACCACGACCCGGAGGTCTACGACTACATGGCCTCCTACGCGCCGTACGAGAACATCTCGGCCGATGCGAAGTACCCGAAGATTCTCGCGATTACTAGTTTGAACGACACCCGCGTGCTCTACGTGGAGCCGGCAAAGTGGATTGCCAAGCTGCGCGAGGTTATCGGCGGCGAGCCGGGGCAGTTCCTGCTCAAGACCGAGATGTCCGCTGGTCATGGTGGTGTTTCCGGTCGTTACGAACGCTGGCGTCAGACTGCCTTCGAGTACGCCTGGATTGTCCACACTGCTGGTGCGGTGGAGTAACGGCATGGATATGCGCACGCTGCTGTCCGCGCAGGGTTTTGCCACCGATTCGCTTTCCGACGAACAGTTGGCCGTCTACCACACCCTTTTTCGGCGGCGGGATGTACGCCGCGAATTCGCCGGAGAAGTGGCGGACAGGGAGCGATTGATGCGCGTATTGGCGGCGGCCCATGCAGCCCCGTCGGTGGGGCTGTCCCAACCGTGGGACTTTCATATCATTCAGAATCCGGACCGCCTGCAGCAGTTTGCCGACCACGTAGCCGGACGTCGCGCTGAATTCGCGGCCAAGCTCGAAGGCGAGCGGCGTGAGACCTTCAATCCGATTCAGATTGAAGGAATTGTAGACTCGGGAACGGGCATCGTCGTCACCTATGACCCGACCCGTGGCGGCAAGAACATTCTCGGCCGCGACACCGTCGATGACACCGGGCTAATGTCAGTCGCGTTGGCTATTCAGAATCTGTGGCTGGCTGCTACGGCAGAGGGGCTCGGCGTCGGTTGGGTCAGTTTCTACCATGAGGATTTCCTGGCCAACTTTGTCGGTGTCGAGGCGCCCGTGCGGCCGGTGGCCTGGCTATGCATTGGTCCGGTAACGCATCTGGCCGCGGAGCGTGACTTGGAGAAGTTCGGTTGGCGCAAGGGACTGGCACTCGATGAGGTTGTGCACTGGGGGGATAATCTGAACTCTTACTTGAAAGGCCTCTGAGTATTCTCCAAGCTTTGTCCTCTCCGTTACCAAAAATTTACATACGCCTGTTTTTGTTGAATCCATGGCAGGCAGTGGGGTGCAAGAACAGATTCGGAGGACCGACCAGGTCGTTCGTCCAGCGGGCAAAGAGCTCGTAACTGTTGACGGTGGTGTGGTCGGTTCGCCGCTTTTGGTGTCGGTGTCGGGTTTGCGCGATGGCACATTGCTCGATGTCGCTCGTTTCGTGGCAGCGATGGAACAGCGCGGTATTACGCCGTCTCTGCTGGTAGCGCCGCATGCGGGTAAGAACTGGTCGTTGCGGGAAGCTCCGGCGGTGCTGGATTGGCTCCGCCGTCGTAGCGATGACGGCATCGAGATTGTTCTCGCGGGGTTCGATCAGTCGGTTCGAGGCCGAGGCGCCGAATTTGCGTCGTTAAGCGAACATGAAGCGCGCTTGCGCCTGACTGCCGCAACGCGCCAGATGCGTGCGATGGGTTTTGAGACGGATGTCTTTGCACCGCCGAAGTGGACCATGTCGCCCGAGACCATGAACGTGCTGCCGGAGCTGGGCTTCCGTGTTGCAGCGGACCGAAATGGGGTCCGCGACCTGACCACTGGTGCTGTTGATCCAACTCGCGTGCTGGCTATCGGCGAGGGCTTCGGCGGCGCCGGTTGGTGGCGCCGCGCGGTGCGCTCCTCAGTGCAGCGCTCGCTGGAGAAGGGCCGCGCGGTGCGTATCTCCGTTAACGCTTCGAAACTGCGGGAGCACAAGCTGCGCCAGGATGTTGTCGGCATCATTGACCAGGCGGTCGATGGGGGTGCGCAGCCGGTCAACCACTCTTCGGTGCCGCTGGGCCGCGAGTTCTTTGAAGGCATGGAGCAGGTCGGCTAGTCGTCACCTCTGACGGCTATCGTGGGACTGCCCTAGTGTGGGGTTTATGAGCAATCTCTTCGACATCCCAGTGACCACCATCGACGGCAACGAAGCAACGATGAGCGACTGGGCAGGCCACGTTCTGCTTATCGTCAACACCGCCTCGGAGTGCGGTTTCACGGATCAGTACGACGATCTGCAAGGACTTTTCGACGAACTCGCACCCCGAGGCTTCTTCGTCCTCGGCTTCCCCTGCAACCAGTTCGGCGGGCAAGAGCCCGGCAGTGCCGAGGAAATCAAGCAGTTCTGCCAGCGCGAATTCGGCGTTACCTTCCCGCTCTTCCAAAAGACGGAGGTCAACGGCGCTGGCGCTCACCCACTGTACAAGCTGCTGAAGGAAACCCCTGACGCCGACGGCGAGGCTGGGGACGTGAAGTGGAACTTCGAAAAGTTTGTCGTCTCGCCCGAAGGCGAGGTCATCGGCCGTTTTCGCTCTAAGGTTTCGCCTGACGACGACTCGCTGCGCAACCTCATCGAGGAAAATCTGCCTATTTAGCGGCTTCCAGCGGCGAGCTGACTATTTAGTGGCCTCCAGTGGTGCGTGTTCGAAGTAGCCCGTGGCGCCGTAGCCCACGATGCCACCTCGGTTGCGCAGGGTCATGCTAGCTAGACCGACCTTGCCAAGCTCATCGCCACCGATGGTGACCCAGTCACCCTGAACCGCGACAACCATGTTGGCGTGTACCCCAAGGCCTGCGGGGTAGCGGTAGAAAATGATGTCACCCACCTGAGGAGAGAAGTCCTTGTCGGTGACAAAAGCATCATGTGCCTTGTAGGCATCGATGAGCTGTTCGACATCCGTAACCAGCCATGGGTTCTCGGTTGTGGCAGTGCTGTTCTGCGGTGTTCTGTTCTGCGCAGTGTTGTACTGCTCTGTGTGGTTGTTGTCGGTGGCACTATTGGCCGCCGAATTCTGGGGCGTATCAAAGACCGGAACACCCGCGGATGCGAGCAGGAATGACAAGAATGGCGCAGTCCAGGAACCGGAGCAGTCGACCGTGTTACCGAATGCGTCGAGGTTTGGATCTCGGTTCGAGGTCTGGTTTGCAGCCGTACTCGCAGAACCCGGCCTGGTGGCAGCAGCGGCAGCAACGGCATCTTCATCAGCGGTTGAGTCAGCGTTAGAATCCGGGTGGTCGCCAACCTTGGGAATCACGCTGCGGATGTCGTCTTCGGTAGCTCCGCAAGCCAGACCGAAGTAGACATCGGGGGAGGGCTGCTCCTCGTACTGATAGCGCGCAACATCCTTCAGAGCCTGCTGATAGTAGGGGCGGTCTGCCTCGGTGCGGGGGAACGTGCCACCACGCCAAGCCAGAACATTGATAGGACCGAAGAGCGTGAACCACCCGGCGAAGAGGAATACCGCCGTCAGTACCAGGATGGACACAGGCGGGATAGCGGCGCGAACACGTTGCAGCATGCTCGGTGAGGATGCGTTCTCCTGGCCGTCGTCAAGCGATGGTGAGGAAGACTCAGACCGTGGTGCGTGAGGCTGCTGTGCGGGCACAGGCGCGGGTGAATCGGTGGTCATATCTTCCCAGGATAGTAGGCGGCGCTGCGGTCGTCCTTGGCGAGTGCGTCTGAGCCGTACGTAATGGCATAGTCTGCGGCTCCTGCTGCGGAAGGGGGCGTGCAGTTAAACTGTGGTTCATGACTTCATCCGACATGCGTAACGAGGCCGAGCACGACCCTCGTGAGGATCTGCCGAGCTTCCTGCGTGAGCCGGACAAAATAGACAAGCTTCTCTATGCATCGCTGATGCTGGTTGCCGTGTACGGCTTTGCAATTATCCCGTTCCGCGCGGTTTTGCTGCTCAAGTACACCTTTTTGCATACGTGGCTGACGGGCTCGAATCTCTCGGTGCTGATTCTCGCGTCGGAAAACGAGGATAGGCCGCTCTTCCTCTTCGCTGTTGTGGTGATTGCGGCGCTGTCGACAATCAAGTTCATGCCGTTCTTCTACTGGATGGGCAAGAAGTGGGGGCCGGAATTCATCACGATGAGTTTCGGCGGCCATCCACCGCGATGGTTTAAGAAGATGGAGAACTTCATCTATGAACGCATCGGGCTGAGTGTGCTGGCATCGTTTGTGCCATTCTCGCCGATTCCGGCCACGATCGTCGTGGCCATCGGAGGTATTGCGAAGGTGCGCGGCTGGGTAGTAGGTGTGTACCTCTTCCTCTGTGCCGCAATGCTCAAGTGCTTCTACCTGTACTTGGGCCTGAAGTTTGGCCCAAGTATCCAGGGCTCCCTGCAGACGATTGACCGGTACGTCACCTACATCACCTTCGCGCTGATTGGCTGGATGTTCCTATCCATCTGGTGGAAAAACAGGAAGCCGGGCGGCCAGGCGGCTTAATCCTGTTCGCGCTCAATCAGCGGTAGCGGGCTGTACTTGTCACGCAGCGCCTTCAGCGACAGATCGTGAGCGTGCAGGCGCTTGTCCTCATCCGTCGTCGGCTGGAAGTGCGGTACCGGCTGTGGGTTGAAATCGTCGTCAATTGCGACATAAGTCATGGTCGAGTGCAGAGCCTTGCGCAGCCCGCCGACACCCTTGCGGGGCTCACAGCAGTAGACCTGCACCGACAGGTGCATCGAGGTCGTGCCGGTGCGCAGGATGCGTGCGCGCACCTCAACTAGGTCGCCAATGTGGATTGGGTTGTAGAAGCGAATACCACCTGCGTACACGGAAATAGTCTGGCGTCCCGCCCAGTTGGTGGTAACTGCCGTCGCAGCCTCATCAATCCACTCCATGGCGGTACCGCCGTGGACGTTTCCGCCCCAGTTAACATCGGTCGGCTTTGCCAGGAAACGTGTGGTCAGCTCGGGTGCGGAAGAGTCCGCGGAATAGGTCTGCGCGCGCATGCTGGCCTCGATGTCGCGGCGGAGCTCAAAACGGGAAAGAGCGGCCTTTTCAACACGCTCTTCTTCCTCCGTTTGCGGCACCCACTTCGGAACCGGTGTCGACTTACCATTTTCATCCATGGCCACGAAGATCACCAGGCAGTCAGCTGCGCGGGTGAACTTGCCCTCGCGCGGATCAGCTGAGAGCACCTCGTTGACGATGTGCATAGAACTGCGACCGGTATGCGCAATCTTGGAGCGCACCTCAACAATGTGGCCGCTGGGAATCGGGCGAGTGAAGTGAATGTGACCGAAGTACGCAGTCACGCAGTAGCGTCCCGACCAGCCGGTCGCACAGGCGTAAGCGGCCTTGTCAATCCACTGCAACACACGGCCGCCGTGGACGGAATTGGTTCCGGCCATAATGACATCGGTCGGCGACGCCATAAAACGGAGTACAAGAGATGGTGACGCTGGAGCATGCACCTGTTCAGCTTTTTCAGTTGACTGCGTATCCATATATGAAAGCATAACTCTAGGATGAGGTTATGGTATCCAAAATCTCGCCTTTCGACGTTCGCAGCGCTCTTTCCACCGCCGCACCCTGGGCGGCGCAACGTCTTCTCGGCCGCGAATTGCTATCTGACCAAGAGGCTGACTCCTTCACCGGAGCAGATGGGGCGCAGGGGCCGTCGTTAAGCCGTGCGAGCCTAGCCAAAGCGGTGCGTCTGTCCGTTCGGATGCTAGCCCAAGAGGCGCCGGGGCATAGCGTCGAGGTGCGCGTGCCGCCCTTCGTCGCGGTCCAGTGCATTGACGGGCCCAGGCACACACGCGGTACGCCGCCCAATGTCGTGGAGATGTCGCCGGAGATTTGGCTGGGACTCGCGTGCGGAATGATCACGTTAGAGCAGGTGCAGGCGCACATCGATATGTCGGGCACGCGCGCGACGGAAATCGGGAATCATCTGCCGGTGGCGCGCATTTCTTAAAACCCGTTGGGGGGATGCTGAATTGGTGCCCGGGCGGGTGGGGCTATTAGTGTGAATGTCGTGGCCGATACCAACATTTCAGGTGCACCAAAGACCAAACTTTTGCCGATTTCGCCTTACGACGATCTGGGGGAGACATCCCCGCGCGAAGAATGTGGCGTCTTTGGCGTTTGGGCACCTCGCGAAGACGTGTCCAAACTCACCTACTATGGCTTGTTTGCCCTGCAACATCGCGGCCAGGAAGCCGCCGGTATCGCAGTCGGCGACGGCGACCAAATTCTCGTATTCAAGGATCTCGGGCTTGTTTCCCAGGTTTTTGATGAGCAGACGCTCGATGCTCTGAAGGGGCACGTAGCCGTGGGACACACGCGCTACACCACCGCTGGCGCTCCTGCATGGGAGAATGCGCAGCCGATGTTCCAGATGGCTTCCGACGGTACGGATATCGCCCTGGGGCATAACGGCAACCTGACCAACCACCTCACTTTGTTCCACGAGGCGGTGGATAAGGGGCTGATGCGCGATCAGGGAGAGCTGCCTAGCGACTCCGCAATTATGACCGCACTGCTTGCCGACGAAACCGGCAAGGTTGATCACCCAGAAGACCACGGCTGTAGCACCAACGTGGAAGCGGCTGCGCTGACGCTCCTGCCGCGCCTGAAGGGGGCCTTCTGCCTTACTTTCACCGATGGCGAAACGCTGTACGCTGCGCGTGACCCACACGGTGTGCGTCCGTTGTGCTTGGGCCGCCTGTCCGGTGGCTGGGTAGTTGCGTCTGAGACCTGTGCGCTGGATATCGTCGGTGCATCATTCGTCCGCGAGATCGAGCCGGGCGAGATGGTGGCCATTGATGCCTCTGGTGTCCGTTCGCAGCGTTTCGCCGAAACTACCCACGCAGGATGCATTTTCGAGTACGTCTACCTGGCGCGCCCGGACTCCAACATCCGTGGTCGCTCTGTCAATGCCGTGCGCCTTGAGCTAGGTCGCCAGTTGGCGCGTGAGTTCCCGGCTGACGGTGACCTGGTGATGCCGGTGCCGGAATCCGGAACCCCGGCGGCGGTTGGCTATGCCCAGGAATCGGGCATTCCGTTTGGTCAGGGGCTGACCAAAAACGGTTACGTGGGCCGTACCTTCATTCAGCCTTCGCAGACGATTCGTCAGCTGGGCATCCGACTGAAGCTGAACCCGCTGAAGGAAGTTATTGCCGGTAAGCGCTTGGTAGTGGTCGATGACTCCATCGTCCGCGGCAATACCCAGCGTGCCCTGATTCGCATGCTGCGTGAGGCAGGTGCGAAGGAAGTGCACGTGCGCATCGCCGCGCCGCCGGTGAAATGGCCGTGCTTCTACGGCATTGACTTTGCCTCTCCGGGCGAGCTGTTGGCCAACGGCGTAGATGAGAATGACATCGTCGCCGGTATCGCAACCGCGATTGGCGCCGACAGCCTGGGATTTGTCTCCATCGATGGCATGGTCGCCGCTTCCGAACAGGCAAAGAGCGAAGTGTGCTGTGCCTGCTTCGATGGCAAATACCCACTGGGGCTGCCGGAGGGCAATCCGAATGCGGCAGCTGTGGAGAGGATGCAGGCAGCCCAGGCTGCCAAAGCCGCAACGAGCAATTAGCCTCGAAACCTCCTTAGAATGAACTACGAGAACTGAACCGAGAACGAAGCGCAAGCGGTGCCGTGGAGTGCAGCCGTTGCTTTGTTCCTGGTCCGCCAATACTCCCGGATACGGCAGTAACGCCGCCCGGGGGAGAAAGTTTAAAGCGAGAGCCTCTAATGACCGAGAACGTTTCTGGTGCTTCCTACGCTGCAGCCGGTGTCGACATCGAAGCCGGCGACCGCGCTGTTGAACTATTCGCCCCGATTGCCAAGAAGGCCACTCGCCCAGAGGTCCGTGGCGGGCTCGGTGGTTTTGCCGGCCTGTTTGCACTGGGCAACTACGAAAAGCCGCTGCTGGCCGCATCCTCCGATGGTGTGGGGACCAAGTTGGCCGTGGCGCAGGCCGTCGGCAAGCACGACACCATTGGCCTGGACCTGGTCGCCATGGTCGTCGATGATCTGGTCGTGTGCGGTGCCGAGCCGCTGTTCCTGCAGGACTACATTGCAATTGGCAAGGTCGTGCCGGAGCACGTCGCCGAGATCGTTTCCGGCATCGCCGAGGGTTGTGTCCAGGCGGGTTGCGCTCTCCTGGGCGGCGAGACTGCAGAGCACCCGGGTGTGATGGAACCAGGCGAGTACGATGTCTCCGCTACCGGCGTCGGTGTCGTGGAAGAGGACAAGCTTCTCGGCCCGGACCGCGTGCGTGAGGGCGATGTCATTATCGCCATGGAGTCCTCTGGACTTCACTCCAATGGCTACTCGCTGGCTCGCTACGTTCTCCTGGAGAAGGCCGGTCTGGAGCTCGACGGATACGTCGAAGACTTCGGACGTACCCTCGGTGAGGAGCTGCTGGAGCCAACCAAGATCTATGCGAAGGACTGCCTGGCTCTCATGAACGAGGCAGAGGTTCGCACTTTCTGCCACGTCACCGGTGGTGGATTGGCTGGCAACATGGTCCGCATCATGCCGGAAGGCCTGACCGCTGACATGAGCCGCGCAACATGGACCCCGGGCCCGATCTTCAAGACCATTGCTGAGCTCGGCAACGTCTCCCGCGAGGAGATGGAGAAGACCTTCAACATGGGTGTTGGCATGGTTGCGATTGTTTCTGCAGAGGATCGCGATCGTGCACTGGCTCTGCTGACTGCCCGCCACATCAACGCTTGGGAGCTGGGTACTGTCCGCAAGAGCGAGGAGGGCGAGGACGGGGCTGTTTTGCGCGGCAGCCACCCGCGCTTCTAAGCGTCGGCCTGCATTCGGTCGGGCGGCCGGGGACTGGGGTTGGTCGGGACTGGATTTGGGCTACAAAACTGACAACCCAGAAATAACGTGGGGCTGCAAATGTGAAACTGTATGAGTTTATGACACTTTCGAGCCGGTAGGTTCAGGCGGTGAATGCATCACCACTTTCGACCAGGAGAAGTAGTGAAGCAAACCCGCCGAACGAAATA